>NZ_KV811593.1:250567-357308 GCF_001813145.1 Rothia sp. HMSC066G02
TACGCAGGGGCACCCGTCACCCGGACGCTCCGTCCTCTCCTTGCTTCGCTGTGGAGAGCGTCCGGGGTGACACCCTGAGGGCGCTTCCGGAAAACACGGCTGCACCTGCAGCACAAGCAAAGAGCCCCCACACGAGGTAATCGTGTGGGGGCTCTTTGCCGTTCACAGCGCAAGCTAAGCCGGGAACCTAGCGCGGAAAGGCGGTGTCGTCCGTAGCGACATCAGGGTGCCCGAGCTCTGCGAGGGCGGGTGCCCCTGTAGGAGCGAGGACGAACACCGCCTCTCAGCGTGAGAAACGGTTAGGCAGCCGCCTCGCAAAAGGTCACCGTCACGGAGCCGTTACCGCGCTCGCGCATCCACTGCGGCGCGTTCTCAGCCGAAACAATCGCACCCTCACTCACGGACGGGGCGATGTACGAGCCGCCCGCGCCACCGGCGCCGCCCTGCATCGTGTAGCCCAGGCCCTGGCGCACACCGGTCGCGGTCGGGCTGTTCAGCCACTTCTGGGTCAGCACAATCGAGGAAACGGACTGTGCCGCGCCGGAACCGCCGCCTCCGTAACCTGCGCCGCCACCGCCGGACACCACGGACTGGTAGCCGTTGAAGTTCTGCGCGTACGCACCCTCATCGTTGTAGATGTCCAGGTCCCAGCTGCGGTCCTCGTAGGTGCCCTTCTCGTGCACGCTGGCGGGGTTCTCATCCAGCTGGTAGGAGTATGCGCCCGCACCATCGCCGCCGTTGCCCGCGAAGCCGCTCGTGCCCGCGTTACCGGCAACAAACTGGCTGAATAGCACCTGGTTGTTGGTGGTTTCAAAGCCGATGATGGGGCCGCTAGCCGGCAGAGTGCCTGCCGCGCCGCCTGCACCGCCTATACCCGCTGCGCCGCCGAAGCCGGAGTTGTAGGTCAGGACCTTGGAACGTTCCGCATTGTAGACTTCGTAGCCGGGGGTGCCGTTGGAGCCCGCCGCTGCGGAGGCGCTACCCGCCGCATCGAACTGCGGGGATGCGTCCGAGCCGAGGGGCGCCACACCGGCGTCGATCTGGCCGTTGAAGTTGGAGTACCAGGGGTCTGCGTAGGACACGGCGGAGGTGGTCATGCCCGCGCCGCCACCGCCGCCTGCTACAGCTACGACGACGCCGTCGATGAGCAGCGCGGAGGAGCCGCCGCCGGATGCAGCGTACACCTGGCTCTTGGAGTTTGCCGGGTCCGCATACTTGGCGTCGACCTGCGCGGTGATGGTGGCGGGGATGGTGTAGGCGGGTACGGAGCCGCCGTTGCCGTATCCTTCACCACCTGCGGTGGGGGTGAGGGAGCCGTCACCGATACCGCCTGCCGCGGCGATAATCTGCACGGTGGAGCCGGGGGTGACGGCGATGATGCCGCTGACCTTCGCGCCGGAGCCGGCGGGGGTCATGCGGTTGTTGGTGCCGCCTGCGCCGCCGACCAGCTCGAAGCGGAGCTTGTGGACGTTGTCGGGCACGGCGAAGCTCTGAACGGTCTTGGTGCCTTCTTCGGTGCCGGAGATGTTGTACGCCGGGCTAGCTGCCAGGATGCAGTCGTTCGTAGCGGCGACGGACGCTGCGTAGGAGGGGATGGTTGCGGAGGCTGCGACGACGGGTGCCGCCCAGGCTGCACCAGCGACGAGCTTGCGGCGGGTCAGGGATGTAGACATGGTATGCCCTTTATTTAGGTGGGGTGATGTGTTTGCGGCGCGGCGATATTTGATTCCAAACAAGCCTCGAATTGCTTGCTGTGGAAAGAAAATCGGCGCCGCTCAAAAGAATACCCTGAACCTCAGCTTTAACGTAAATTTCACCGATTATCGCTCAGTGGATCTATGCGAGCCGCAGGTTCCGTCCGCGCACGCAACGCCAGCAGAGGGTCTGCAGGTTTTCGGGCTCGTTGTTACCGCCTTCGGATAGCGGGACCTTGTGAACGACCTCGAGGATGAGGATTCGTTCACGCATGATAGAGTTGCCGCATCCGGGGTTTTGGCAGGTGTAGTTGTCGCGTTCTTTGATGCGTTGGCGTAGCTGCGCGGTCAGGAGGGTGCGTTCGCCGCCTTCGGGCCATGCCCAGCGTATTTTGCGTTCGAGGGTTTCGGAAAGCGCGTCGAGGGTTGGGGTGTCGAGGGTGACGGTGACAGCGCGGTTTTCTTTGCCTCCGATCGAGGTGTATTCGAAGCGGTAGACGGGGTACGGCACGGTCAGCCCCACGTGGCAGACGTTGAGTTTGTTCCAGAACTCGTCGGCGTAGTTCTTGGTGATAAATTGGGGCGGGCTGATATGTGCAATCATGTCCTCTTCGCGGCGTCGCACGTTGTCGATTGCGGTTTCGAGGCGCGCGATATCGTCGGAGAGGCGCTGTACGTCTTTGAGGGTTTGCAGGTCGGCTTCGATGTGGAAGTATTTGGTGAGGCTGCCGATGGGGTCCCGTTCGGCTTCGAGAACGACCTGTTGGGAGGAGTTATAGACGTGCGGGTGGCGTTCTTCGGGTTTCTTCCGCAGTAGCGTCTGCCAGGTTTTGGGTTGTTGAACTTCGACGGTGGCGAGGTGGCCATACATGCCGTTGGTGGAGGTGCCGAGTTCGAAGATTCCGTGGGTGTAGATGTCGTGCACGTAGCTGGCGACTTCGTTGTATTCGCTGGCGAGTGTGGCGGTGCGTTGCCGGTGCGTCTGGAATTCGGGGGATGCGAAGTACCGGTTTTTGCGGATGGTCAGGATGATGCCCACGATGAGCACGATGATGGCGGCGCCGAGGATGACGTACCAGAGGGAGAAGGCGAGGCATACGGCGAAGAAGATGCCGAGCCCTTTGAGGAATTTCATGGGTGTTCCTTTGTGATACGGCGGTGTATCTGTGAGTGATAGATTTCCTCCATTAGGGTATCGGAGGTATTCGCGGCGTGCAAAGCGTTTGGTCACGTTGGAGGTGTATAGGCTTCCGCACCGCTCCCTTCCTGCGCTCCTGCAGGGGAACCCGCCGCACCCGGACGCTCCGCTCTTCCTTGCTTCGCTGCGGAGAGCGCCCGTGCGGGCACCCTGATGTCGCTTCCGGAAGGTGCGGCGCTGAGCCGCAATTTCAACCCACCTATTTGGCGGAGCCAGCAAAAGATTGAGAGGGCGACAGCCCCTCCCCCTTAAGTTCGTTATGCCGGTATCGCGCGCACAAGCCCTGCGCTTACTGAACCGGGGTCGAGTGTTTTACCTACGGGGCAGAGGGATGGTGTCCTCCGCAGTGACATCAGGGTGCGGAGCGGTGCACGTATTTTCCGGAAGCGCCCTCAGGGTGCCCGAAGCGGAGCGAGGGCGGGTTCTCTGCGACGGCGCGGAGGAAACATACGGAGCGCCGCCTCCAGAACAAACACGAGTCAGCAGAGGAGCACCATTCCCTCCTAAACCAAAACCAAAAAGTTAAACACAAAAGCCCTGATTCCGAAGAATCAGGGCTTCATTTGTGCGCGATACTGGGATCGAACCAGTGACCTCTTCCGTGTCAGGGAAGCGCGCTACCGCTGCGCCAATCGCGCTCACAAAACAGTTGTTTTGTTGCGAGGTGAGGACGGGATTCGAACCCGCGTACACGGCTTTGCAGGCCGCTGCCTAACCACTCGACCACCTCACCGCATACGCTCCACGAGGGAACGCGTTCGAACTCTTGGAGTCCTTACGAGCGGTTGACGAGACTTGAACTCGCGACATCCACCTTGGCAAGGTGGTGCTCTACCAACTGAGCTACAACCGCATATCAGCGTATTCAATTTGAATCATTCCGTTGGAGTTTTTCGCTCCGTCGTGCTGACAGGTAAATACTATACGGGGTTTTTGAGTGTTTGCCAAATCCCTTGTTGGACACCCAGTGTTCCGCGTGTTTCCGGGGCAGAACGGGGTATTTTGTCTCTTTTTTGAGACATGTTGACAAAATTTATTTTCATGGTGCCGGTCACATTTTCGGGGTTTTGGGGTGGATATGGCTCTGGTTGGGGTGAGGTCCGGGAGGGCGTTGCCCACAAAAAAAATTTCGATAGGGCACGGAAAAGAGGGGCGGGGAGCCACAATTGGTTCCCCGCCCCTCCCCTATGAAATCCGCGCCTGTGATTTTTAGAGTTCTTCGAAG
Source organism: Rothia sp. HMSC066G02 (assembly GCF_001813145.1). Classification (NCBI taxonomy): domain Bacteria; kingdom Bacillati; phylum Actinomycetota; class Actinomycetes; order Micrococcales; family Micrococcaceae; genus Rothia; species Rothia sp. HMSC066G02. The sequence continues at coordinate 254,685 of NZ_KV811593.1, forward strand.
AAGAGTCGCTCGTAGACTTTGCGGGCGTTGCGGGTTTGGCGCAGGTAGTCCTCTTCGAGGGCGCGCGCGCTGCCGGCGGGGTATCCGCACCAGCGGGCGATTGCTTCCAGGTCGGCACGACCCGAGGGCAGGGTGTCGGATTGGCGCACACCGCGTAGCACGTTGCCGCCGCGGATCTTGGTGGCGAGCAGCCAGGCGCCGCTGAGGATTTCCGCGTCGGCAGCATCAACCAGTCCCGCTTCGACCGCCGCATCCAGCGCCTTCAACGTGGAGGTGGTGCGTAGCCCCGGCACGGCGTGTGCGTGGCGCAGCTGCACGAGCTGGACGAGCCATTCCACGTCGGAGAGGCCACCGCGGCCGAGCTTGAGCTGGCGGGTGCGGTCGGCACCGTGCGGCATACGTTCGTTTTCCACTCGCGCCTTCATGCGGCGAATCTGCTGCACCTGCTCGGGCGTGAAGGTTACCGGGTAGCGGTACGGGTTGATGAGCTCCACAAAAGCCTCGCCAAGCTCCTCGTCGCCGGCGATGGGGCGGGCGCGGGTGAGTGCCTGGAACTCCCAGGTTTCAGCCCACCGCTCGTAGTAGGAGCGGTAGGAGTCCAGGGAGCGCACGATGGCGCCCTGCTTGCCTTCGGGGCGCAGGTCGGCGTCTACTTCGAGGGGGCGCTCGGCGCGAATCGGGGGCTTGACGGGCTGCTTGAGCAGGGCGAGGGTGCGGTTGACGATGCGCGCCGCCTGTTCCTGCGCGGCGTCTTCGTCTGCGCCGTCGAGGGGTTCGTGCACGAACATGACGTCCGCGTCGGAGCCGAAGCCGTTCTCAGCGCCGCCGAGGCGGCCCATGCCGATGACGGCGATGCGGGTGAGCAGCTTCTCCCCCGTTGCTTCCTCAGCTTCCGTACCCTCAGCGCCTTCTGCCGGTCCCTGGAGCTCACGCAGGGCAATCTGCAGCGCCGCACCGATCGTGCACTCGTCAATGGCGGCAAGACCGGCGCAGGTGTCTTCAATGTCGACGATACCCAGAGTCCAGCCCATGGCGGTGCGCAGGGTTTCGCGGCGGCGCAGGTAGCGCACGGCGCGCATCGCCTCGGCGGCGTCCTCGTGGCGTGCCAGCAGGGAGGAAACCTCGGAAGCAAGCGCCTCCTCCCCCAGCGGTTTGAGGTCGGCAACCTTGTCCAGCCAGGCGATGGAGGCGGAAGCGTCCTCGAGCAGGTCGGTCATGGGGCGTGAGCTGGAGAGCAGCTGGCTGAGGCGTTCGGCGGCTGCGGGCGAGTCGCGGAGCATGCGCAGGTACCAGCTGGTGCTGCCGAGCGATTCGGAGACGATGCGGAATCCGAGCAGACCGGCGTCCGCGTCCACGCCGCGGGCGAACCAGCCCAGTAGCACGGGCATGAGGTGCCGCTGAATGTCTGCGCTACGGGAAAGTCCCGTGGTGAGTGCCTTGATGTGGCGCATGGCGCCGCGCGGGTCGCGGTAGCCGAGGGCGGCAAGACGGTCCTGTGCCGCCTGTTCGCTGAGCACCACTTCGTCGCGGCTGAGCGTGGAGACAGCGGCGAGTAGCGGGCGGAAGAAAATCCGCTCATGCAGTGAACGGACGTTCCGTTTAATTTTCTGCCATGCCTTGAGCATCTGCTCGGCGGAGAGCGTGCCGTTGCGTTCCGGGGACAGGATCGAGCGGGCGAGGGCGCGCTGTTCGGCATCCTTCTCGGGCATCAGGTGGGTGCGGCGCAGCTGCTGCAGTTGGATGCGGTGCTCCAGTACGCGCAGCTTCTTGTAGTCGCGGCTGAACGCTTCGGCGTCGGTGCGGCTAATGTAGCTGACGGCGGTCAGCGCCGCGAGAGAATCCACGGTGGACTTGGTGCGCACGGCGGGGTCAGTTCGACCGTGCACGAGCTGCAGCAGCTGCACGGTGAACTCAATATCGCGCAGGCCGCCCGGACCCAGCTTAATCTGGCGGTCTACCTGGTGTGAGGGAATGTTGTCGGTCACGCGGGCGCGCATCGCCTGCACGGATTCCACGAAGGATTCACGGCCGGCGGACTCCCACACGAAGGGGTCAATTGCGCGGGCGTAGCGGGCACCCAGCTGCGCCGAACCGGCGATGGGACGCGCCTTGAGAAGTGCCTGGAACTCCCAGTTTTCTGCCCAGCGCTTGTAGTACTGAACGTAGGATTCGACGGTGCGAACGAGCGGGCCGTCCTTACCTTCGGGGCGTAGGTTCGCGTCGACCTCCCAGAGGGCGGGTTCGGGTGCGGGGCCCATGATGGCGCGGGTGAGGGCGTGCACGAGCTCCGTGCCGATGGTGGAACATTCGTTCTCGGTGAGCTTGAGCGGGGCGCTCTCCCCTTCTGCCCCGGCGCTGGGTGCGGTGCCAGCGGCGGCGGGTTCCACGGGCGCAACCACGTACACCACGTCAACATCAGAGATGTAGTTCAGCTCGCGGGCACCGCACTTACCCATGCCGATAATCGCCAAGTCCAGGGCGTCTACGGCTTCACCTCGGCGAGGAGCCGCCAGTCCGGGGCCCAGCCCCTCCGCCACTTCGGTGCGGGCAATGGCAAGCGCACCCTCCAGCGCGGCGGCAGCCAGATCGGCGAGGTGACGACCGATGGTGGGCATCATTTCGACCGGGTCTTCGCAGCATACGTCGAGCAGGGCGATGCGCGCCAGGGCGGCACGGTAGGCGACGCGCAGGGTCACGTAGCCGTCTTTGCCGGTCTGTTCGGCGGCAGCGCGCGGACGCTCCGCGTGGGGGTCGGCGCCGAGGGCGGTGAGGATGTCACGGCGGTAGGGGGTGTCCAGCGGTGCGATGGGGGTCAGGAATTCCCCGTCGGTTTCCGGCAGAATCGATGCGGGGTGCTGGGAGCGAATCAGCGCGCTCTCCGCCGGGTACACCTGCGTGTCGAAGAGCGGGTCAATGTGTTCGGGGCGGCGATAGAGAAAATCGCCAATCGCCTGGGATGCGCCGAGCAGGCGGTACATGCCGAATTCTTCTTCGCCGCGGTTGGCGCGTTCGGCGACCGCCGGGTGCTTCTCGATGAGACGCACGAGGGCGGGCAGGGCAATATCCGGTGAGGGTGCGAGGCGCAGCCCGGCAAAGAGCGCATCCTGCGAGACGTGCTTCAGTTCGGGTGCGTTGAGCCAGCGTTCTGCCTTGGACGGGTCGTGGAAGCCGGTGGCAATCATGCGGGTGTGCAGGCGCAGCTGTGCTTTGCGTTCGGCTTCGGCGCGCTGTTCGTCGTCGAGCGCATCGGGGGCGATGTCGGTCAGCGGCTTGGGTTCTTTGGCGGGGTCAACAATGCGGATGAGCCCGGTGACCGGGTAGTGAGAGCTGTCAGTCATAGCGTGAGAACTGTGGGTAGAGAGTATAAATTTCGGCGGGATAAAAAGCGATGCTGATACACCTGTGGGCGGTACCCGCCGGCGTGTTACCGGTAGCGGGTACCGCCCTGAGGCTGTCAGCGCTCACTCATCCTGTGAGGAGGTGAGAGGATCCAGCCGTTAGAGGATTCCGAGGTTGTGCTTGAGCTCGTAGGGGGTCACCTGAGCCTGGTACTGGTCCCAGTCGGCGCGCTTATTGCGCAGGAACTGCTCGAAGACCTGCTCGCCCAGAACCTCCGCCATGAACTCGGATTCTTCGGTGATATTGATGGCTTCACGCAGGGACGCGGGCAGCGGGTTGTAGCCCATGGCGCGGCGTTCGGCGTTGGTCATGGCGGCGAGGTCTTCGGTCACGGCGGGCATGAGCGGGTACTCGTTTTCGATACCCTTCAGACCGGCGGCGAGAATCACCGCGTAGGCGAGGTACGGGTTCGATGCCGAGTCCAGGCCACGGTACTCGATGCGGGCGGACTGCATCTTGTTCGGCTTGTACAGGGGCACACGCACGAGGGCGGAGCGGTTGTTGTGGCCCCAGGAGACGTAGGAGGGTGCCTCGCCGCCGCCCCAGAGGCGCTTGTAGGAGTTGATGAACTGGTTGGTGACCGCGGTGAATTCGGGGGCGTGCTTGAGCACACCGGCAATGAAGTGGCGTGCGGTCTTGGACAGCTGGTATTCGGCACCGGCTTCGAAGAATGCGTTGGTGTCGCCTTCGAAGAGGGAGAAGTGGGTGTGCATGCCGCTGCCGGCGTACTTGGTGAAGGGCTTGGGCATGAAGGTTGCGTACATGCCCAGCGAGTAGGCGACTTCCTTGATGACGGTGCGGAAGGTCATGACGTTGTCGGCGGTCTGCAGGGCGTCGGCGTGGCGCAGGTCGATTTCATTCTGGCCGGGGCCGGTTTCGTGGTGGCTGAATTCGACGGAGATGCCAACTTCTTCGAGCATGGTCACTGCCTTGCGGCGGAAGTCCTGCACGATGCCGCCGGGGGTGTGGTCGAAGTAGGATTCGTAGTCCACGGGCACGGGGAATCCATCAGCGCCGAGCTTGGAGGATTCGAGCAGGTAGAACTCAATTTCGGGCGAGGTGTAGCAGGTGAAGCCCATCTCCGCTGCCTTGTTGAGCACGCGCTTGAGCACGCCGCGGGTGTCGGAGGCGCTAATCTCACCGTCGGGGGTGAGCACGTCACAGAACATGCGGGAGGTGTAGTCTTCCTCGCCGCGCCAGGGCAGGATCTGGAAGGTGGAGGGGTCCGGCTGCAGCAGCATGTCAGATTCGTAGATGCGGGAGAAACCCTCAATCGAGGAGCCGTCAAAGCCCAGGCCCTCATCGAAGGCGCTTTCTACTTCAGCCGGTGCGAGCGCAACGGATTTGAGGGTGCCGACCACGTCGGTGAACCAGAGGCGGATGAAGCGGATGTCGCGCTCTTCGATGGTGCGCAGTACAAATTCCTGTTGGCGGTCCATGAGTTGCCCTCTCGGTGCGGGCGCGCATCCGCGTGGTACCCGTCTGCGGGTGGCGGAGGCGCGCTAAATTTGCTGCCGAGGTGAAGAAGACCCTGTTGCGGAAGGCCCTGCATGTCCCTTGGGGTTCCAAGGGGGTTGCGGCGGGTTGTGTACCAGCGGTGCTGGCGCCTCCTTGCCCCGGCGTGTGTCCTGTTGTTATCTAGCCTATCGGGTTCTGCTGTGCGTCGCGCGGGTGGAAGGTTTCGTTTGTGTAAATTCTCGCTCGTGTCTCGCTCGTGCGCCTCGGTAGATCAGATTCTGGGCGATGCGAGGAGGGGCGCTCCCCCACTTTTTCTGCGGTGTGGGTTTTACTCAGATGCCAAGCAGGTTCAGATACCTAGCATATGACGGTTCTCGGGGCGGGGAGCGGGGTCGCCTTGCGATAATGGGAGTATGCTACATTCCATTCTTCCCTCGACTGTGCAGTTTCCGTCGGAGCAGTTTCCATTGGCGCAGCTTCCGTTGGCGACCAGCATCGTGGCGGCTGACCCCACCGGTTTAGAGTGGCTGCTACTCATTGCGGCACCGGTTGTTTTCTGCGTTGTTTACCTGGCGTGCATTATGGCGATTGCGGCATTTGGCCCGCTGGTCATGAGGAACAACAAGTCTGGCGGCACAACCTATCTGCTGGACCGCCCCTCCCGTGTGGCGTTTAGGACTCGCACCGTGGCGCTCTTTGCGGTGGTGGGTGCGTTTGTAGAGCTTCTTTGGCTCGGTTATACGGGTCGTTTGGGGTCGAGCGCGGCTATTCCGGTCATTATTTTTAGCTGGTCGTGGAAGTACACTTTCTTCTTCTTGCCGCTTCAGGTAATTCGTTCCTGGTATGTTCACGCAAGCCGCGGCAAGTATGATGCGCTGTCGGCTGAGGGTGCTCAGCGCCGTGAGAAGCTGAACCGTAAGAGCGCCTACGAGGTGTCGAAGATGATGCAGCGTAACCCGCAGCAGTTCGCGATGAGCAAGGAGCTGCATACGCTGGCGCGCGGTCAGAAGATTGCGGGTGTACGTCCGTTCCAGAATCTTGACGAGGCGGGCAAGAAGCGCCGCACGAACTATACGGTGGAGCTGGCTGTGGCGCTCATGCAGGCGCGTGCCATGAACCCCGGCAAGCTTCCTTCGGAGGCGTTCGGTGAGAGCATCCTGGGTATGGGCGTTGGCATTGCTTCTAATCGGGCGGTGGAGCAGACCTGGCTGACTCTGTGCACGGAGCGTGTCAACGCGCCGGATGCGCCGAATTACCCGGATTCGCTGTACCCGGTGGCGGCTCGTTTTTCGCTGTTTACCACGATGTCGCTGTTGCAGCCGGTGATGGGCCGCCCCTATTCGCCGTTTACTGCACCGGATGCGCGCCGTTTCGTGCCGCGTGATTTCTCAGCGGATACTGTGCTGTTGAAGACTGAGGAGCTGGGCAAGAAGGCTCTGACGCAGAGCGCTATTTTCCGTCAGATTCATGAGCGTCTTCTGCCGTTGCATCGGCAGCAGCCTCAGCTGGTGGATGGCCGCGCCCTGGCGTATTGCGGTGCCCTGCTGGTAAGCGTGGCGAAGGCGGAGGCGGAGAGCCAGCGGTTGACGAGCCAGATTCTGGCGACGGCTGCTTCGGAGCGTGGCGTCCTGTCCTTTGGAGTGTTCTCGCAGATCTCTGAGGATTATCAGTGTGTTCAGCGTCTGCTGAATCTGATGGTGAAGGCGACCGCCGACGTTGAGCGTTTCATCAACGCGGTGGAGGCGCTGGTGCAGATGCATTCTGGTCCGGTTCAGCCTTCCGGCATTGCCTACGAGAAGGTGCAGATGGAGTACATCGCTGCTCTTCTGGACGTTATTGTCTTCTCTTCGCACGCCCCGCTCGCCGGTTCTATTCAGGCGTCTTACGCCCTGCTGAAGGCAGACTATGAGGCGTTTACTTTCAACACCACCGATGAGCTGAGCCGTAGCTACTGGTTGCAGTACGCGAAGAACGCGGTGAACGCCTGCGATACGGGCCTGTCCCAGGGCTATGAGGGGTTCTTCGATAACGATGCGGCACTCCCGGCGTGGGAGTCCTACGCGGAGGACGTCGTGAAGGAAGTCTGCACCTATTCAATCATGCAGCTGTACTGGGATGCTCTGGTGCAGCAGGCGCTCATTCAGCGCGATTTGCCGCGTGAGTTTAGTGATGCTTCTTCCGCTGTTCCGGAGCTGATGAATAAGAACGCCGCTGCGTCGTTCCCGACCTACTACATTAACCTCATCTGGAACTAGGCATAGTTGTTCCCTCGTGGTGAGCGGTACGCCAGCTTGGAGCCGTGCAGGGTTAGAATAGTCAGCATGACTACTGAGCGTTCTTCCGAGATCTCTTCGCCCTACGCGGCACAGCCTGCCGCTACCTCCGCGGCTGCTCCCGCGACTGCTTCTGCATCGAAGCCTTTTGACCTGGACACCGTCAAGAAGGTGCGTACCGTTCACCTGGCGCAGGCTAAGGCGACCGGGCAGAAGTTCTCCATGCTGACCTGCTATGACGCCCTGACCGCGCAGATTTTTGATCGCGCGGGCATCGACATGCTACTGGTTGGCGATTCCGCGGCGAATGTGGTGCTCGGTTACGAATCGACCCTGACCATTACCCTGGATGAGATGATTCCGCTGGTTGCGGCGGTTTCTCGCGGTGCTTCCCGCGCCATGGTGGTTGCCGATCTGCCGTTTGGCTCTTACGAGCAGTCCCCGCAGCAAGCGGTTGCGAGCGCTGTTCGCCTGATGAAGGAGGGCGGCGCGCACGCGGTCAAGATTGAGGCGGACGCTTCGATGACCGAGTGGGTTCGCGCCCTGGTGCGTACCGGTATTCCGGTGGTGGCTCATGTTGGTTTCACCCCGCAGTCGGAGCATGCCCTGGGCGGTTTCCGTGTGCAGGGCCGCGGCGATGCCTCTGAGCGTGTTCGTGAGGATGCGGTGGCGCTAGCTGAGGCTGGCGCGTTCTGCGTGCTCATGGAGATGGTAACCACCCAGACCGCACAGCTGGTGGATGAGGCTGTGGGCGCCGTGCCGACTATCGGTATTGGTGCCTCGAATGCGACGACCGGTCAGGTGCTGGTGTGGCAGGACATGATGGGTGTTCGCACCGGTCGCGTGCCGCGTTTTGTGAAGCAGTTTGCGCAGGTTGGCCAGGTCATGGAGGACGCTGCGCGTGCTTATCGTGAGCAGGTTCGTTCGGGTGAGTTCCCGGCGGCTGAGCACACTTTTGAGTAGGCTTTAGGCTGAGAAGAAAAGCGTGAGAAGAAAAGCTTGATGAAGAAAGACCCCCGTATCCGGTGCTCCGGGTGCGGGGATCTTTCGTCTCAGACTGTATGTCTATTGGGCGGCGTGCGCCTTGAGCAAGGCTGAGGGCGTTGGGCAAGGCTGAGGGTGCTCGTTCTTTAGAGCCAGCCGCCGTCCTTTTCCCAGGCGTCGTTGCGTTCGCGGGCGCGGTCCATGGCGTGTGCCGCCTCCTCGTAGGTTTTGAAGGGGCCCCACAGGGAGGTGACGGCGCTCTGCTGGCCGCGTTCAACCTCGCCGGTTTTGAGGTTGTACCAGTACTCTTCGGGGTGCGGGCTGGTGGATTCAGTCGCGGAGTTCAGGGTCTTTTCGACCGCCGATTCGATGGCTTCGCTCAGGCGGTGCTTGTGGTGGCTCATGGTTCTCCTTCGACGGTGAGGGGTTGGTGTTTCTAGCTTCTCACGCGCGTAGGTTCGTGGCAATGAGGCGGGCGGAGCTTCTCACGGCGTTTCCCCTCCACGGTCTTCCGCCCCGGTCTTCCGCCTCTGCCTTCCACTCCGGCTTTTCACCCGCGTAGTTTTGCCGCTAGCGTGCATGAAATTTTATTCACAATCTGGGAAAAAGGTACGGCTTGTGTATCCGCCGCTTTTTAGCGCCTGAGCAAGGGACACAACCCGCCCACGCCCGGTAAGATGAAACTATGTCTTCAACCAAAACGAATACTTCGCACAATCTTCCCGCAGAGCCCGGTCGAGCACCCGTGGGTTGTCTGACCCCCGGACGCATCACCCCCATGCGCCCGGTCCCCTCGCACATTGTTCGCCCCGAGTACGTGGGTAAGCCCACCGCCAACGAGGGTAACGACTCGAACATGTACACCCCCGAGGAAGTTGAGCGGGTTCGCGCAGCCGGCAAGATTGCGGCAGGCGCCATCGTTGAAGCATCCAAGATTTGCGTGCCCGGCACCACCACCGACGAGATTGACGTGCTGGTCCACGAGTACATTTGCGACCACGGCGCGTACCCCTCCACCGTGGATTACCGCGGCTACCCCAAGTCCGTGTGCACCTCCCTGAACGAGGTCATCTGCCACGGCATCCCGGACTCCACCGTGCTGGAGGACGGCGACATCCTCAACCTGGACGTCACCGCATACCTGGACGGCATGCACGGCGACACCAACAAGACCCTGCTCGTCGGCAACGTGGACGAAGAGTCCCGCCTGCTGGTTGAACGCACCGAAGAGTCCCTGAACCGTGCGATTAAGGCTGTGAAGCCGGGCCGCCAGATCAACGTGATTGGTCGCGTCATTGAGAAGTATGCGGCACGTTTCGGTTACGGTGTGGTTCGCGACTACACCGGTCACGGTGTGGGCCGCGAGTTCCACTCGGGCCTCATCATCCCCCACTACGATGCGGCACCCGCCTACGACACTGAGATCCGTGAGGGCATGATTTTCACGATCGAGCCCATGCTGACCCTCGGCACCATCGAATGGGACCTGTGGGATGACGACTGGACTGTGGTCACCCGCGACCGCAAGCGCACCGCGCAGTTCGAGCACACCCTCGTGGTGACCGCTGACGGCGCGGACATCCTGACCCTGCCCTAAGCGCAGCCCTCTGGGTTTCCTACTTGTGCAGGTATTGTGCAGGTACGAGCCCAGCACCTCACTTTTATATCAATTCACCCACTGACAAGCCCGCCCACTCCCCTAGGTTACACGGCAGTAGGCGGGGCGAAAGAGAGAGAAAACCATGAGCGAATACGCAGAACCCGGCGTCATCAACGAGCTGCCCGCCCCCACCCCCAAGGACCTGCAGATTGGTGTGGACATTGGAGGTACCGGCATTAAGGGCGGTATCGTCGACCTGCGCACCGGTAACCTCGTGTCCGACCGTTTCCGCATTGACACCCCCAAGCCTGCAACCCCCGAGGCTGTGGCTGAGGTTGTACGCCGCGTAGTGGATGAGCTGCAGGGCCGCGACCTGGCACCGGACCCCGAGTCCGCTGTCGGCATCGACTTCCCCGCAGTGGTGAAGAACGGCATGGTCTTCTCCGCAGCGAACGTGGACGACTCCTGGATCAACACCGACCTGGAACAGGTCATGAGCGAGGCTCTGGGCGGCCGCACCGTCTACGGCCTCAACGACGCTGACGCAGCCGGTCTGGCTGAGGCAACCTACGGCCAGGGCCGTAACCGTGACGGCCTGATCGCTGTCATCACCCTGGGCACCGGCATTGGCTCCGCCCTCATCAACGACGGCGTGCTGATCCCGAACACCGAGCTGGGCCACCTGGAGATCGACGGCCACAACGCCGAGTCTCAGGCTTCTGCCCGTGCCCGCGAGGTGCACGAGCTGTCCTGGAAGAAGTACGGCAAGCGCCTGTACCGCTACTTCGAGCACGTTCAGATGCTCTTCTCCCCCGACCTGTTCATCATCGGCGGCGGCATCTCCAAGAACCCGGAGAAGTTCATGCCCTACTTTGAGGACCAGATTCGTACCCCCATGGTCATGGCTGCCCTGCGTAACAACGCGGGTATTGTGGGTGCGGCACTGTGGGCTGGCGGCATGCTGCAGGAACGCAAGCGCCGCGGCGAAGCGTAAGGGTTTGCTTCCTGCTATCCGCCTCGGATAGCGCTTCACATACGTACGAAGGGACCGCCTTCCGAATCATTCGGAAGGCGGTCCCTTCTGTATGCCGCCGCTCATGTAGCGGCGGCCGAGCTCATTAGCTACTGGGTTAGCTAGTGGCTGTGCTAGTCAGTTACTGTGCTAGCTAGTTACTGGGCGATGCGGTCCTCACGCAGACGCGCAATCGCCTCCTCAAAGTCTTCAAGGTTCTCAAATGCCTGGTACACGCTCGCAAAACGCAGGTAGGCGACCGCGTCCAGCTTCGACAGCGGCTCCAGGATGGTCAGACCCACCTCGTGCGCGTTAATCTCTGCCAAACCGCGGGCACGAATCAGCTCCTCAACCTCCTGGGCGAGCTTCGCCAAATCGTCCTCACCCACGGGGCGGCCCTGGCATGCCTTACGCACGCCCGCGGCAATCTTCGAACGGTCGAAGGGCTCGGTCACGCCGGAACGCTTAATCACCGAAATGGTGGTGGTTTCAACGGTCGTGAAGCGGCGAGCGCAGGAGGTGCACTGGCGGCGGCGGCGAATTGCGGCGCCGTCATCGGTGGTGCGGGAATCCACCACGCGCGAGTCGGTGTGCTTGCAATAGGGGCAGTACATTGTTTCTCCTTGGCTGGGCACTAGCGCCCGCGTATACAGCGCTCAAGAATATTTATACCTATTCTACCGTGATATACAGCGGATACACCGTATGGTGTGAGTGAATATACGCTCAGGGTGGACTCTGCTATGCAGAATCCACCCTGTCATTCCCACCTTGCGGGGTTATATATGTTTAGCGTCGAATGCAGCTCGGACCGAAAATCGTCTTGATTTCACCGAAGAGGCTCGGGTTCGGTTCCACGCGCACACTCGGGTCCAGCAGCACCAGCTGCTCCTTATCGCGGGTGCGGATGAGCATGCGCACATCCGCGGTTCCCTTGTGGTCGCGCAGGGTCTCCTTCAGCTCCTTCAGGTTCGCCTCGGTCACCAGGTACTCGGGTACCACGATGGTGATGGGTGCGGCGCGGCCGTCATCGCTGATTTCCAGGATCTGCATTTCCTGCGCGCTCATGTTCACGCTGCCGTCGTCACGGCGCTGCACGCGGCCACGAATCGAACAGATGAGGTCGTCCGCCAGGGCGGCGCCCATCGTCTCGTAGGCGCGGGAGAAGAACATGACCGTAATGGTTGCGCCCGAGGGGTCTTCCAGCTCCACGGAGGCGTACTGGTTACCGCTGGACTTGGCGATACGGCGCGAAACGCCGGTGAGCATGCCCGCAATGGTGACGGTTTCGCCGTCGCGCACATGCGAATCTTCACCGATGATGTCGTGCACCGAATGGCTTGCAGCATCCGAGAGCGCACGCTCCAGGCCACGCAGCGGGTGGTCCGAAACGTACAGGCCCAGCATGTCACGCTCAAAGTTCAGCTTCTCACGGCGGTCCCACTCGGGCACGTCGGGGATGGTCACGGTCAGCTCATCACCCAGGGCGTCATCCATTCCGAGGGAGCCGAAGAGGTCGAACTGACCCGCCGCTTCCTTACGTTTGACCGCCACGGCCGCGTCCACTGCCGCCTCGTGAATGAGGGACAGCGAACGGCGGGTGTGGCCCAGGTCGTCGAAAGCGCCCGCCTTAATGAGCGACTCGATGGTGCGCTTATTGCACACCTGCAGCGGCACCTTCTTCAGGAAGTCGTTGAAGGACTCGTAGCGGCCCTTCTCCTCGCGGGCGGCAATCATGCCTTCGACCACGTTCGCGCCCACGTTACGGATCGCGCCCATACCGAAGCGGATATCGTCACCGACAGGGGCGAAGGTCAGGGTGGACTCGTTCACATCCGGCGCGAGCACGGTAATGCCCATGGCGCGACATTCATTCAGGTACAGCGCGAGCTTGTCCTTGTTATCGCCCACGCTGGTCAGCAGTGCAGCCATGTACTCCTGCGGGTAATGCGCCTTCAGGTACGCCGTCCAGTACGACACCAGACCGTACGCAGCCGTGTGCGCCTTGTTGAACGCGTAGTCAGAGAACGGCAGCAGAATATCCCAGAGCGCCTTAATAGCGCCCTCAGAGTAGCCGTTAGAAATCATGCCGTCGTGGAAGGTAGCGTACTGCTTATCCAGCTCCGCCTTCTTCTTCTTACCCATCGCACGGCGCAGCAGGTCTGCCTCACCCAGAGTGTAGTTCGCGACCTTCTGGGCAATCGCCATAACCTGCTCCTGATACACAATAAGGCCGTAGGTGGTGTCCAGAATATCCTTCAGCGGCTCTTCCAGCTCGGGATGAATCGGCTCGATCTCCTGCTTACCGTTCTTACGCAGAGCGTAGTTGGTGTGCGAGTTCGCGCCCATCGGGCCGGGACGGTACAGCGCCAACACTGCCGAAATGTGCTCGAACTCCTCGGGCTCCATAAGCTTGAGCAGCGAGCGCATCGGGCCGCCATCGAGCTGGAACACGCCGAGGGTATCGCCGCGCGCCAGCAGACGGTACGATTCCGGGTCGTCCAGCGAGAGGGATTCAAGGTCCAGGTCGATGCCTCGGTTAGCCTTAATGTTCTCCACCGCATCAGAGATGATGGTGAGGTTACGCAGACCCAAGAAGTCCATCTTGATCAGGCCCAGGCCCTCACAGGTGGGGTAATCGAACTGGGTGATGACCTGGCCGTCGGCCTCGCGGCGCATCACGGGGATCACGTCCACGAGGTCCTTGCTGGACATAATCACGCCTGCAGCGTGCACGCCCCACTGACGCTTCAGACCCTCCAGGCCCTTCGCGGTTTCGAACACCTGGCCGTAGATCTTATCGACCGGGTCCTCGATGAGGGCGCGCAAATCTGCCGCCTCGGCGTAACGCTTATCCTCTTCGTTGTACACGTTCGCCAGGGCGATGTTCTTACCCATGACGTCCGGCGGCATCGCCTTGGTGAGGCGCTCGCCGACCGAGTACGGCTGGTCCATCACGCGGGAGGCATCCTTGAGCGCCTGCTTCGCCTTAATGGTGCCGAAGGTGACGATCTGCGCGACCTTCTCTTCACCGTACTTTTCGGTCACGTAGTCGATGACTTCGCCGCGGCGACGATCGTCAAAGTCCACATCGAAGTCGGGCATGGAGACGCGGTCGGGGTTGAGGAATCGCTCGAAGATCAGGTCGTGGTCGAGCGGGTTCAGGTCGGTAATACGCATCGCGTACGCGACCATGGAGCCTGCACCGGAGCCACGGCCCGGACCCACGCGGATGCCGTTGCGCTTTGCCCAGTTGATGAAGTCGGCGACCACGAGGAAGTAGCCGGGGAAGCCCATAGAGGTAATAACCCCCACCTCGTACTCTGCCTGCTTGCGCACGGTGTCGGGAACACCCTGCGGGAAGCGGTAGTGCAGGCCCTTCTCGACCTCCTTCACGAACCAAGATTCCTCGTTTTCGCCCTCGGGCACGGGGAAGTTCGGCATGTAGTTCGCCTTGGTATTGAACTCCACGTTGCAGCGTTCAGCGATTTCGAGGGTGTTCTCGCACGCGCCGGGAATGTCGCCGAACAGGGCGTACATTTCTTCAGCCGAGCGCAGGTAGAAGTTATCCGCGTCGAATTTGAAGCGCTTGGGGTCAGTGAGGGTCGAGCCGGACTGCACGCACAGCAGCGCCGCGTGGGCGGTGTGGTCTTCCTGGCGGGTGTAGTGCAGGTCGTTGGTGGCGACGAAGGGCAGGTTCAGCTTCTTGGCGAGGCGGTGCAGATCCTCCTGGACGTTACGTTCAATGTCCAGTTCGTGGTCCATGACCTCGCAGTAGAAGTTATCTTTGCCGAAAATATCGCGGAATTCACTCGCCGCCTGAACCGCCTCGTCGAACTGACCCAGGCGCAGGCGCGTCTGAACCTCACCGGAGGGGCAGCCGGTGGTCGCAATCAGGCCCTTCGAGTAGGTCTGCAGCACCTCACGGTCCATACGCGGCTTGTACAGCTGACCTTCCAGCGACGCAATCGAGGAGGCACGGAACAGGTTGTGCATGCCTTCGGTGGTTTCAGCCCACATGGTCATGTGGGTGTACGCGCCACCGCCGGAGACGTCGTCGCGGGAGCCGTCGCCCCAGCGCACACGCGAACGGTCGGTGCGGTGCGTGCCGGGGGTCAGGTACGCCTCCACACCAATGATGGGCTTGATGTCGTGCGCTTTAGCCTGGCGCCAGAAGTCGAAGGCACCAAAGAGGAAGCCGTGGTCACTAGTCGCCATGGACTTCATGCCGAGTTCTTTAGCGTGGGTGAACAGGTCACCCAGGCGCGCGGCACCGTCGAGCATGGAGTACTCGGTGTGCACGTGCAGGTGCGTAAATTCTTTGGTTGCCACGGGAATCTCCTGGAGGTGTGGGCTGGAGGATAGGCGGTGAATGTGAAGCTGTGTGCGGCAGCCCGCAGGCGGCTCTACCTAGCTGGGCTGTCTAGCCGAACCGAGCTGTCTAGCCGAACCGAGCTGTCTAGCCGAGCTGAACCTTACCCTCGCGCAGAGCGGTCAGCGCGTAGGACAGGTCGAGCGGGTACTCGCTGGTGAAGGTCACGCGCTCGCCGGTGCCGGGGTGATCGAAGCCCAGGCGGTGCGCGTGCAACCACTGGCGGGTCAAACCCAGTTCGGCGCTAAAGCGCGGGTCTGCGCCGTAGGTCAGGTCACCGCAGCAGGGGTGGCGCAGCGCGGAGAAGTGCACACGAATCTGGTGGGTGCGCCCGGTTTCCAGGTGTACCTCCACCAGGGATGCGGGACCGAACGCTTCGAGCACATCGTAGTGGGTGATGGAGTTGCGTCCGTCTTCGACCACGGCGAACTTCCATTCGTTGCCGGGGTGGCGGCCGATGGGTGCGTCGATGGTGCCACGCAGCGGGTCGGGCAGGCCCTGCACGAGGGTGTGGTAGATCTTGTCCACGGTGCGTTCCTTGAAGGCTCGCTTGAGTTCGGTGTAGGCGCGTTCGCTGCGGGCTACGACCATCAGGCCGCTGGTGCCCACGTCCAGGCGATGCACAATGCCCTGGCGCTCTGCCGCGCCGGAGGTAGCAACCGAAATGCCCTCACCCATGAGCGCGGAGATGACGGTGGGACCGTGCCAGCCCGGCGAGGGGTGTGCCGCCACGCCTGCGGGCTTGTCCACCACGACGATGTCGTCGTCCAGGTGCACGATGCGGAAGCCGTCCACCTTTTCGGGGCGGATGTCCGCCAGATCGCGCGGTGCGGGTGCGTCCACGACGACCTCGTCGCCCGCGGAAAGCTTGTAGGACTTGCCGATCTTCACGGCCTTGCCGTTGTTGGTCACGGTCACGTGGCCGTCAAGAATCCACCCGGAGGTGCGGGTACGCGGCGCGTCGAGGGCACCGGCGAGCGCGGCGTCCAGGCGCATACCGGCAAGCGCGCCTTCAACGGTGAATTCGGCGCGGATGCGTGCCGAGTCTTCTGCGGCGTTGGTGGTTTCGCTCATGCGGCTCTCCTTCGGGTGGTGTTTTCTTAGGTTGTCTGTGTGAGAACGTCTGTAGGCGCGTATAACGGTGATGTAGCCGGGCTGGGAGCTATTCAGCGCTCTTTTCGTCGGTGTTCTTGTCCTCAGCCTGCACGCGGGTTCCGTTGAGGTTCAGGCCCTTGAAGTTCAGTAGCACGATGAATGCCATGCACACGCAGATTGCGGAGTCTGCAATATTGAAAATCGCGAAGTTCGGCACGGAAATAAAGTCGACCACGTGGCCGGAACCGAAGCCGGGCTCGCGGAAGAGACGGTCGAAAAGGTTGCCGCAGATACCGCCGAGCAGACCGCCCAGCGCGAGGGTCCAGGACAGTGCGCGGGTGCGGCGCAACAGGTAAAGCACCACAGAGGCGGCGGCGACCATAACAAGCGTGAAGATCCAGGTGACGTTCTCGCCCATGCTGAATGCGGCGCCGGAGTTACGAATCGAGTACCACCACAGCAGCCCGTCAATAACGGTGATGCGCTCCCCCAACTGCATCTGGGTGACGACCAGGTATTTGGTGCCCTGGTCGATAGCGAACACGACGGTGGCAAGCACGAGCGCGAGGATGCCCGCAGAGCGAGCCGAGAGGATGCGCACGCGGCGTCCGTCAGCCTTTGTAGCGGTGTGTGAGACTGAGGATTCAGCAGTCTTGGGGGTGTTGGTCATAGCTCTCCTCTAGTCTGTGCCGGTTGCTACGCGCCCGAACGCAAACCTGGTGCGGTACCGTTCGATAGTGCCCCTCTAGCTTAGCAAATAGGGGTAGCGCATCGAGTATTCGGCGGTGATGTGGCGGGTGCTCTCCCCCGCTTTGCACGCTGGGTTTTTAGGCCGTGCCGGGCGGGCATGAGAATACCGCCCGGTTCTTTCGATCTTCCCCGGTGAATAGCGGTGGAAGAGAAAGAATCCGGGCGGCATACGCTTCAAAGCGTCGTTAGCTTATTTAGGCACGCTGATTTATGCGGAAGCCTCGATGGACTTGAGGTTCTTCAGCTCCTGAACCTGTGCATCCAGGTGCTGCAGCAGCTTGGAGCGGTAACGGCTCTCGAAGCCGCGCAGAGCCTCAACAGCGATCTCCAGCTCTTCCTTCTCGTCGGTGAGGCGAGAGAGAACCTCTTCGCGCTGCTGCTGAGCTTCGCTCACCATAGCGTCTGCCTTCCTCTCTGCCTCTTCAATCAGTTCAGCCTTAGCCTTCTCGCCCTGTGCCACGTAGTCGTCGTGAACCTTCTGTGCCATAGCAAGCAGTGCTGCTGCATCCTGAGGTGCTGCTGCCGGCGCTGCCGAGGACTGTGCGGGTGCCACAGCCGCTGCGGGGGAATCGGGAGCGTTTGCGGAGAGCTGCTCGACCTGACGCTCCAGAGCGTCACGCTCGGAGTACAGTGCGCGCAGTTCGACAACGAGCTCGTCCAGGAAGTCGTCGACCTCGTTGCGGTCGTAACCGGACTCTTCGGTGACGATCTTGAAGCTCTTAGTGATCAGGTCTTCGGGGGTGATTGCCATGGGCTTCTCCTCTGGGTATCCCTACGGGGTTTGGTGGTGATGTTGAGTGCCGCGGATTCACCAGCCAGATAGGGCGTGGCCCCAATATTTTAGGGTCCCGATGATTCAGGGCATGGTTATGCCGCGATGCAGTCGTTGGCACCAATTCTACTATTCTTTGGTTTCTGTGCCCGGTTATACGTCGGTTGAATCGTAAAATATTCGCTCTGCGCAAGGGTGGGATTCACCACGCGCTGCGTTTATCCCTATCCCCGCCGTAATCAAGCTCGATATCTGCTCGCGGGTGCATTTCGCATGATTCGACGCCGGCTGTATTCGTCTCTCTCCCCTCGCGGGAGGTTCTTCTCGGCCCAGAAATTGGGTACAGAAAACCCCGCCAGCACGTCATCCCATGTCAGGATGCCAAGCGCAAGCGGGGCTCTCATGCCTAGTTCTCGTATCTCTCCGATGGAGGGGCTACGTTAGGACAGCTTCGCGGTAATCGTCATCATGATGTTCAGCAGGAAAGACAGCAGAACAATCAGAATCAGAAAACCGGTATCCAACGCAACGTTACCCACACGCACCGGCGGAATCAGACGACGCAACAGGTTCATCGGCCAGTCCGTCACCGCGTACACGCCACTGGCGAAGAGCAACACAATGCCCTTGGGGCGCCACTCCGGAGCGAACATGCGTACCCAGTCAAAGAGCATGCGCAGCAGCATCGCAATGTAGAGAACGTAGACAACGATCGTAATGAGGGCGAAAATATAACCCATCTATCAGTCCTTAGCCCTGGTCGAAGGGGAATTCGCCGTCGGTCTCAAAGCCGGCGGGAACCTCGGAGTTAGCCACACCCAGAACCTCCAGGTTGGAGGGGGTCAGCAGGAACACCTTAGCGGTGACGCGCTCAATGCGGCCCTCCAGTGCGAATGCCAGACCGGATGCGAAGTCCACCAGGCGCTTTGCGTCTGCGTCAGGCATTTCTTCCACGTTCATAATCACGGGGATGTTCTCGCGGAATGCCTCACCAATGATCTTTGCGTCATTGTAGGAGCGGGGGTGGATAGTGGTGATGCGACGCAATTCGTCCTCTTCTTCCTCGTAACCGTAGGTGTATCCGTTGGTTTCTTCGGGCTCGTAGCCCTGGTCGTAGTAGCCGTCGTTGGAGTACGTCTCGGCGTACTGCTCGGTGTATTCGGTATTCGGCACCGGGGTGTCCTCCCAATTGTCTGCGCTGGCGTCGTCCCAAGTCTGCTCGGTTTCTGCCAGGTCAGCTGTGGTTTCAGGTGTATGAGCGGTGGCGTATGCCGCTGCATCTACGGTTGCTCGTCCGTCGGCAGATTCTTCTGCGTCCAGATACTCGGTTTCTGTACCGTCATCGTAGCTATCAGCCTGCAGGTACTCTTCCTGTTCAGTATAGGCGGGTTCGTCCTGCAGGTGGTAGGTTTCGCTCTGCGACTCGGCAACGCTGTACTGTGCCGAACCGGGCAGTGCTGAAAGCCTGTGAGAGCTTTCGGTCTTCTGCGCTGTAGCAGCCTGCCCTGCGGAGGCGTTTGCCTCCCGGCGGGAGTCAGCCTGCACAGCCTGCGGGGATTCTTCCGGCGTCGTCTCAGCGCCCTGGTATCGTTCCAGGCCGAGGAAACCCGCCAGACGGCTTTGTTTCGCCATGATTCTCTCGCTGTTCTTTCACGTTGGTGGTGTACAGGTTCTGCCGTAGTGCGTCATCAGAAGGTGTGTGCGTAACGGTACGCCATGCACCGGCATGTATATATTACCAGCGCCCACCCCGCGCAGGCGGTCAAGGGCACCGATGATTATGCCGCCGGTCCGCACCGAAAGCAGTCCAGAGCTCGAAGAGACAACGCACGGCGCGTAGCTTAGGCGAGGCTAGAGCGCCGGGCGCTTACCCATAATGTCGCTACCCACGCGCACGCAGGTCGAGCCCCAACGCACCGCCGCCTCCAAATCCCCGCTCATACCGGCGGAAATCTCGGTCGCGTGCGGCACCTGCTCACGCACCAGCGACGCCAAACCGTAGAGCTTCTCAAACGCCGCATCCGGGTTCATGCCCAGCGGCGCCACCGCCATCACGCCGCCACAACGCAGATGCTCGTGGTTCTCGATGCGTTCCACCAGCTCCAGCAGCTCGGAGGCGCTCGTACCACCGCGCGCGCCTTCAGCGGCGTGCCCAGCCGTCGCAACCTCCGCCAGGGACACCTGCACCAGGCAGGTCAGCGCACCATGCTCCGCCGCCGCGGGTGCGGGCGCCTCCCCCGCTTCAAAGCGGGAGAGCTGGTTCGCGTATGCCTTCGCCAGCGCGTCCGCCAGGGAGGGACGGTCCACCGAATGCACGCTGGAGGCGTACTTGACCACAGACTTCGCCTTGTTCGTCTGCAACTGGCCAATAAACGCCCAGTGCGGGGGCTGCACCTCACGCTGAGCACAGTATGCGGCAAGCTCGCGAGCCTTCGCGCTCGCCTCCTGGTCGCGGTTCTCACCGAAGAGGGTCACTCCCCCATCCAGCAGTGCCGCCGCGTCGGAGGCGGGGAAGAACTTCGTGACCGTCACCAGCTGCACCGGGGCGCTCTCCTCGGTACGCACGGCGCTGTGGTCCTGCTCCGCGGTACGGATACGCTCAAGCACGCGGCGGTAGTTCTGTAGCAGCTGCTCGGCACGTTCGGGAGTGTACTGCAGGTTCTCTTCTACGTTCATTTCAGACATCTTCTCTCCTTCAGCGGCTTTCTATCTTTAGCAGCTCTAGGCGGCGGGCTCTGGCGCCTTCTCAATCCACACCAGACCCGCGATGCGGCCCGGCTTCTCACCGCGGTTCGTGAACCCGCGATGCGAATACACCTCGGGCTCCTCAAACGTGCACTGCGCACAGTCCATGCTCACCTGCACGCCCGCCTCCTCCAGCACGGCGCGGGCACCGGCGGGCAGATCCAGGCCGGGGGTCTGCTGGCTGGTCACCGAATGCACCTGCGGAATCAGTTCGGTGGACTCGGTGCGCATCGCCTCGGGCACCTCGTAGCAGCTACCGCAAATACTCGGACCCAGCCAGGCGGTAATTTTCTCCGCGCCGAGCTGACGCATCCGCTGCACAGTCTGCTGAAGCACGCCATCAAGCAGGCCGCGGCGGCCAGCGTGAGCCACCGCCAGGATTGGTTGCCAGTTCGCGACCCGCTCACCCACCAGCACCACGGGAATGCAGTCCGCCACCATAATCGCCAGGGGCACGCCCTCACTGCTAATCGCCGCATCGGCGACCGGGGAGTTCTCCAGCACCGCGCGGGCACGCTCAGCGGTACGCTCCTCGGGTGCACCGGGCGCGTAGGATTCCACCGCGTAGTCTTCCGGGTAGGCAATCTGCACACCGTGCACCTGGTTCAGGTAGAAGAACGGGTCGGTACCCAGCGCCTCCTCCAGGGCGGCACGGTGGTTGAGGGTGCGCACCAGGGAGGCGTCCATGCCGCCGCCGAGCTCATCGTCCACGTGCAGGCCCAGGTTGCCCGCCGCGCGGGAGGTAAAGCCCACCCGCACACGCCAGGGGCCCAGGGTGCGGGTATCGGCAGAGGCAAGCAGCGAAGTTTTGGGGTTATCGCTCATCTTCTATTCCTTCATCAGATGTCAGCAGGTATAACGGCGGGTATAGCAAAGGGGAGCCGAGAACAGCACAATGTGCGTGTTTCTCAGCTCCCCTATAGCTTCATAAGACTCTCAGCCGTGCAACGCCTATGCGTTCACAGCCGGGCAGACTACTTCAGGAAGTCAGGGACATCCAGGGTGTCGCGGCGAGCCGGAGCTTCCTCCACAACCGGGGGAAGGTCAACGTCGAAGCCAGCAGCGCCGGTGGAAGCCGGAGCAGCAGCGGGTGCGTTGTAGCCGTAGCCGTTAGCAGCCGGAGCAGCGGTGGAACCGCCGAAGGATGCCTGGGTGCGCTGAGCCTGAGTAGCAGCAGCAGTGGAAGCGTTGGAGTTGGTCTCCGGGTTCACTGCGTCGAAGCCAGCAGCAATCACGGTCACGCGAGCCTCATCGCCCAGTGCGTCGTCAATAACAGCACCGAAGATGATGTTTGCGTCGGGGTGAGCAACTTCCTGAACCAGGCGTGCAGCCTCGTTGATCTCGAACAGACCCAGGTCGGAGCCACCCTGAATGGACAGCAGAACGCCGTGTGCACCGTCGATGGATGCTTCCAGCAGCGGCGAAGCGATAGCCAGCTCAGCTGCCTTCACGGCACGGTCCTCACCGGATGCCGAGCCGATGCCCATCAGAGCCGAACCTGCACCCTGCATGACGGACTTAACGTCAGCGAAGTCAAGGTTGATCAGGCCGGGGGTGGTGATCAGGTCGGTAATGCCCTGCACACCGGAGAGCAGAACCTGGTCAGCGGACTTGAATGCGTCCAGCATGGAGACGTTGCGATCCGAAATCGACAGCAGTCGGTCGTTCGGAATAACGATCAGGGTATCAACCTCATCGCGCAGAGCAGCGATACCGGTCTCAGCCTGGTTGGAGCGGCGACGACCCTCGAAGGTGAAGGGGCGGGTCACCACACCAATGGTCAGAGCGCCGAGGGAGCGGGCAATACGTGCCACGACGGGTGCGCCACCGGTACCGGTGCCACCGCCCTCACCTGCGGTCACAAAGACCATGTCTGCGCCCTTGAGGACTTCCTCAATTTCCTGCGCGTGATCCTCGGCTGCCTGACGGCCAACCTCGGGGTTTGCGCCCGCGCCAAGACCGCGGGTCAGCTCACGACCAACGTCCAGCTTAACGTCTGCATCGGACATGAGCAGAGCCTGAGCGTCAGTGTTGATAGCAATGAACTCAACGCCGCGCAGACCAACCTCAATCATGCGGTTGACTGCGTTGACGCCACCGCCGCCGATACCAACGACCTTGATGACTGCCAAGTAGTTCTGGGGAGTTCCAGCGTCCATGTATTCCTCGATTGTTCCGTGTTCCAGCTTCGGAAGACCCGCAGCTTAATCTAAGCCTGAAGGTTTCCTCTAAAGAATGACTTTATCTGCTAGGATACCAAACTGTTTTTGTTGGTTCCTAGTCACACAGCGCAATTACCCCCTCTTTTTGCGGATTTCACACAAAAAGGGAGGATAAAGCGCCTGAATGGTTCCCCTAACGGGTCACCGGTACGCGCGGGGCAGACACGTCATAGACGGTCACCTTCTGCGTCTGTGCCTCGGAGGAGGTCTCCTCCTGGGCACGCTTGGCAATAGCCTGGCGCAGGGAGAGAAGAACCTTAGCCTTCAACTCGCTCTCTTCAGCGGTTCCCCACTGCACCGTAGTATTATCCCTCAAGGTTAGAGTGATACTTGAGGTTGAGGTAGCGCTGGCTTCCTTAACCTGAGCTAGAAGTTCAGAGGGCATCGCCGAAAGCGCCGTAGAAATGGTGCGGAACTCAGCCGAAGTCTGCGGGTCATCACCGCTGAAACGAACCAGCGGCACCGACGTATCGGGCTGAGTTGCCGACTCCAGAAGGCTCACACCATCGCTATCAACAGTATGGTACGTATCGCCCTGCTTCACAACCGCAACCGCGGTACGCTCCTTCAGAGTCACCACCAGCTCATGCGGCGGACGGCTCTCCACCTGCACGCTACGAATCACATTATCCTGCCCGATCAGCTCACGCACCTTCTTCTCATCGATGCGAGTGAGCGGAACACCGCGCAGAGGCTCAAGCTTCTGCTCCACCTGGGTGGTTTCCAGCAGGGACGCGCCGCGCACCGTGATCTTCTGAGTCGCCAACAGGGGCGAGAAGAAGACCAACACCACATACAGCACCGCGATAATAGCCAGTGCCGAGGCAGTGTACAGCAGCTTACGGGCACGAGTCAGAGGCGCACGCTCCTTACGGGGGCGTTCCTCAGCACGCAGGCCGTCCAGGCCCGGATCCTGACGCAGACGCTCACGGTGAGCCTGACGGCTCGCACGCTCGCGCTCCTTCTCAATCTCCGCGGCACGCTGCTGTTCACGCTCGGCACGCCAACGACCAAAACGACTCGTGGGGCGAGGCTCTTCAGCAGCCTTCTCCCCCGCCTTATCAGTGCTCTTGGCGTCGGTCTTGTCCGCATTCTCAGCGGCAGAATCTTCACCAGAGCCGGCAGCATCAGACTGGGTAGATGCCTTGGCGGAGGTGGACGCAGACTTCTTGTCGGCACCCTTATCGCTATCCTTGCCGGAACTCTTCTCAGCCTGAGAGGATGCAGTCTTAGCGGATTCAGTCTTAGACGAAGAATCCTCAAACGCCTCAACATCAAACAGCTCGGGCGCGTGCTCAACCTCAGACACGGTACGACCGGTCATCAGCGCAGAACGCACCGAATCCTTCAAAGACTGCGCCGAAGAATGAACCGCCGCCGCGCTCTTCTGAGCCGAAGAATCAGCACCGTTCTGGGCGTGCGACTTATGCACCACCGGCTTACGCGGTATGTGTCGAACGGAGCTCGAAGACTGGGTAGCGGCAGACTGGGCAGAAGCCTCCGAGGATGCAGCCCCGGCAGGCTTCACAGCTTCCGCAGACTTCGCAGATTCCGCGGGCTTCACAGCCTCAGCAATTTCTGCGCTCTTTACAGCCTGCGTCTGCACAGGCTTAGCATGTACCGCCTCAGCCTGTGCCGCCTCAACCTGCACATTCTCAGCTACCTGCTGAGCACGCAGACGAGCACGCGAACGCGGAGCCTTCGGCGCGCGCGAGGAGGAATGCCCCTCCGAAGAGAGACCAGAACTCATCGGCACAGCCTAAGCCTCCGACTTCTTCGACTCGCCACCGTGACGGATTTCCAGGGACTCCAGCAGACGCGCACCCAAAGCGGTCACATCGCCAGCGCCAACGGTCATCACGATATCGCCATCCTGAGCGCAGGTCACAATATCCTCAATAGCGTCCTCAGCGGTAGCGTAACGAACCTCAGAGAAACCAGCGCCGGTAATCAGCTCACTGGTCACGCCCTCAATCGGCAGCTCACGAGCCGGGTAAATATCCAGCACATGAGCACGGTCAGCCATCGACAAGGCCTCTGCGAACTCCTTTGCAAACTCGCGAGTACGAGAGAACAGGTGCGGCTGGAAAATCACGTACAGGTTATGGCCATCAGCCACGGTACGACCGGTCTCCAGGGCACGGAACACCTCGGTCGGGTGGTGCGCATAGTCATCAAAGACCTTCACGCCCGCAACCTCACCACGCAGGGTGAAGCGGCGGTCAGCGCCCACGAAATCAGCCAGAGCGCGAGCAATATCGGCAGCCTCGTAACCAGAGATCAACGCCGACGCAAAAGCAGCCGAAGCGTTCAACTGGTTATGAATACCGGGCACCTTCAGTGCAAGATCCTGCTCACCCTCATAACGCACACCGCGGCGCTCAAAAGACCACGACAGGTGCGACGACGAGGAAGAACCCGCGCTGGTAATCTCACTAATGCGCAGGTCAGCATCCTCAGACTCGCCGTAAGTCACCACGGGCACACCCGCCGCACGAGAACGAGCCGCCAAATCAGCCGCGCCCGCATCATCAGCACAGGTCACCACAACACCGTTAGGTGCCAACGAACCCACAAAACGGTTGAACGCCTCAAAGACACGCTCATCCGTCTCATAGAAATCCAGGTGGTCCGGCTCAACATTCGTCACCACAGCAATAGCCGGGCGGTAACGCACAAACGAGCCGTCCGACTCATCAGCCTCAGCCACAAAAATCGACTCCGGGCCCTGAGCACCCAGGTGAGCGTTCGTGCCGCGACCAGCAATCACAGTACCCACCGCAAACGACGGGTCAGCACCCAGCTGATCAAACATCACAGAAATCATGGAACTGGTCGTGCTCTTACCGTGAGTACCGGCAACAGCAACCACCTGAGCCTCACCCATCACAGCGGCAAGCGCCTCAGAACGATGCAGCACACGCAGACCCTGCGCACGAGCGGCAACAAGCTCCGGGTTATCCTCACGAATCGCAGTAGAAATCACCACGGTATCAACATCCACAATGTTCTCAGCCTGCTGAGGAACACCCACACGAGCACCCGCAGCACGCAAAGACTCAACAGTAGCCGACTCCGCACGATCAGAACCGCTCACCGTCACACCAGCCTGCAGCATCAGAGCGGCAATAGCACTCATACCAGCGCCACCAATACCGATGAAGTGCACACGGCCCAACTCGCTCATCTTCGCACGCTCAGGAAACGGCGGGTTCAGCGGTGCCGGCAACACCATCTCAAGATTCATCAATTCAGTCATTACTTCTCAGCTGCTTTCAATACTGCTTCAGCCATAACGCGTGCCGCGTCACGGATACCAAGTTCATACGCCGCAGCGCCCATGCGCTCCAGCTCCTCCGGGTTCGCCATAAGAGCCGGAATCTCACGGGCAAACCACTCACCGGTGACCTCTGCATCCTTCACCAGCAGAGCCGCAGACGCCTCCACCAGAGAACGAGCATTCAGAGCCTGCTCACCATTACCAATAGGAAGCGGCACAAAAATCGCGGGAACACCCACCGCAGCAACCTCACTGACGGTCGCCGCACCCGAACGCACCAGCAGAAGATCAGCGGCAGCATACACATCCTGCATGCCGTTGCTGAACTCAATCTGACGGTAATTCGGGGCGCTCAGCGGCTCACCATTCTCATCCAGAACAGCCTTACCCTTGCCGGTAATATGCAGAATCTGGAAGTCCCACTCCGCAAAGTGGTCACGGCACGCCGCCACCGCATTATTCAGGCTCAACGCACCCAGCGAACCGCCCGTCACAATCACGGTCGGCTTCTGCGGGTCCAAGCCCAGGTTACGGCGAGCCTTCGAACGGTGCGCTTCACGGTTCAGGTAGGCAATCTCATCCTTCATCGGCATACCCACCAGGGTTGCACGCGGGAAAGGAGTATTAGGGAACGCCACACCGGTGAACTCCGCAAACGTACCACCCAGGCGGTTCGCCAAACCGGGCTTCGCATTCGCCTCATGAATCACCACGGGAATCTTAGCGCTCAACGCCGACAGGTACGCCGGCGGGCACACGTAGCCACCCACGCCAACAACCACGTCTGCATCTGCTTCTTTGAGGATGCGGCGGGTCTTCGACAGGCCACCAAAGAACTTAGCGGGGAAAGCCAAAGCGGCACGGTTAATGCTACGAGGGAACGCTGCACGAGGGATGAACTCAATATCGAAACCAGCTGCCGGAACCAGCTCGGCTTCCATCTTATCCGCAGTGCCCAGCATCAGAATCTTAGCGTTCGGTTCAAGATCACGAACCGCACGCGCAATCGCGAGCATCGGATTAATATGACCGGCGGTGCCACCACCGGCGAAGACTATAGAGGGCGCCTTCTTCGTCATAGGTCTTTCTCCCAACACATCGGTACAGCATCATTTTACGCTATCGCACCTGTTCAAAAGAGCGCCCCCGCCATTGAGCTACAACTCAACAGCGAGGGCTTTATCTTATATTCAGCACATATTCATCACGGGTAGAGGCACGAACCGCAGCTCACTCCCCCGAATGTCAGCCCCCGATATGCAGGCTTCACGGAGCGGGTTCCGCGGGGTTTAGCCCTGCTTACGGGTGCCGCGCTGATCCGAGTTCCGAGCCGCGCCCTGAGCCGGACGCTGCGCCTGCTGAGCGCTGTTCTTCGGAGCGCCCTTGGCCTGAATACCCTTTGCCTGGGTGCCCTGTCGCGGCGCTACCTGACGTTGAGCGCCCTGTCGAGGATTACCCTGTCGAGGATTGCCCTGTCGCTGGGCACGACGCTGACGATCCTCAGGATGCAGCGGCTGCAGACCCGCAGGTAGCGAACCCGACGGACGGTGCTGTGCGCTACGGGGCTGAGCACCACGAGCCTGCTGCACTCGCTTCTGAGCAGCAGGTTTCTGAGCAGTAGGCTGCTGAGCGGTACGGGGCTGAGCAGTACGAGGCTGAGCAGGCTTACCCTGTGCCGCTCGAGTAGAGGCAGTACTCTTCTGGGCAATACGAGTCTGCTGACCGGTACGAGGCTGAGCGGGAGCCTTCTGCGGAGCTGCCTTCTGCGGTGCAGGTTTCTGCGAGGCCTTCTGCTTCTGAGCTTCAGCCTTCTGCTCCGCCTTCACACGGGCAGCTTCCTCACGAGCCAGACGCGCTTCCTCACGAGCCAGACGCGCCTCTTCTCGAGCCTGCGTCGCCTCCTGGCGAGCCTGTTCCTCCTCACGACGAGCCTGCTCCCGGGCCTGGCGCTCCTGCTCACGAGCCACACGAGACAACTCGCGCTGCTGATCCGGCGCAAAACCCAACCAACGGCGCAACGTACTCTCCGGACCGAAAACAACCTTCAAAGGATTATGTTCCTTCAACAGGTGGCCACCAGCAGCCGCACGAGCAGCCTCTTCCTGATTCAGCACATCCTGCAACGGCGTACGACGCTGCCATTCAGCATTCTCACGACGAACCTCACGCGCGCTCTGGGTCTCAATATTCGACGGTTTCGTCGCGCCACGCAACGGAGTCTGCCGCGCAAACGCCAACAACAAACCCGCCGCAAACAACGAGGACAACAGCGACGAACCACCATAGGAGACAAACGGCAAAGGCACACCAATCACCGGCAAAATACGGGACACCATGCCCATATTGATAATCGCCTGAGAGGTCAACCAAATCATGATGCCGCCCGTAGCCAAACGCACCAGCGGATCAGTAGTACGCAGCATAATACGAACCGCGCAGTACACCAGGCCCACATACAGCAGCAGAACCGCCAGCGTACCCAGCAGACCCAGCTCCTCACCAATAATGGCGAAAATATAGTCGTTATGCGCCTCAGCCAGGTAGTTATACTTCTGGCGCGACTGGCCCAGACCAACACCCAAGAAGCCACCGGTCGTCAGCGCCACCTCACCAGAATTCGCCTGGTCACAGTTAGCGTTCGTGCACGAGCCCCAAATACCGAAAATACGAGCCACACGGTTCGCGCTACTGAGCACACCCACCAGCGCCAACACCGCAAACGCGCCGCCAATCTTCAGCAGCGAGCTGCGAGAAGCACCCGCCAGCCACATCATGCCCACAAAAATGAAGCCATACACCATGGCGGTACCCATGTCACCACCGAGCATAATCAGCAGCACCAGGGCACCCACACCATAAATCGAGGGGAACAGCGTGCGCCAAATACTACGAGAAATATCGCCGTGACGGCTGTACACCCACGCCAGCCACATAATAATCGCCAGCTTCGAAAACTCCGACGGCTGGATCTGTCCGATGCCGGGGATCTTCAACCAGTTACGGTTACCGTTCACCTCAACGCCAACGACCACCACAGCAAGCTGCATGACCAACGCGACAATCAGCATCGCGTACACCACAGACTTCTTGTGGTAATACCCAACAGGGATACGCGTAATACCCGCCATCGCGAGAACGCCCACGACCAAGAACATAATCTGAGACGAAACCTGCGAGAACGGCGACTGCCCCTGCGAAATCATGGTGACGCTCGACGCCGACAGCACCATAATGCAGCCAAAAATAGCCAGACCCAGGGTCGTCACCAGCAGCATCACCGGCACATCCCACAGGTCAGCCTTCAAACCACGACGGTACAGCCTATCGGCACGAGCACGGAACGGCGCAGAGAAATCCTCCCAACCGGCTCGCAAAGACGCCCAACGACCACTCGCGGTCGAACGCGCCGAAGAAGCCGAACGCTCCGAAGATGCGCTGGTACTCACATGCCCTCCTATAGGCCTCAACTGCCACGGATTCGTCGTGGCGACTACACGAAAAAGGTTCAGGGGTGGGACACCATTACCATCCCACCCCCGAGAAGAACCCGCAAAAAGCACCCCGGTCACCCGAGACACCCCCTGCAGGTAGCGTCCTAAGAGTCAGCCAGCTGGGCGGCGACAGCGTTCGCAAACGCATCACCGCGCACCGCATAATTCTTGAACTGGTCCATCGACGCAGACGCGGGAGCCATCAGCACGGTATCGCCCGGATGCGCCAGCTCAGCAGCCTTCGCAACGGCCGCGTTCATCACGGCAATGCCGTCCGAAGAATCAGCCACAGCGGCGGTCATATTGTAGGTCGGAACCTGCGGAGCGTGGTTAGCCAACGCCGACTTCAACGCCGCAGTATCAGTACCGATAATCAGTACAGCCTTCAGGCGCTGAGCGTGAGCAGCAATCAGCTCATCGTACTCAACGCCCTTCGACAGACCACCGGCAATCCACACCAGCGAGGGGTAACCGCTCATCGACGCATTCGCGGCGTGAGGA
Organism: Rothia sp. HMSC066G02; assembly: GCF_001813145.1. Lineage (NCBI taxonomy): Bacteria > Bacillati > Actinomycetota > Actinomycetes > Micrococcales > Micrococcaceae > Rothia > Rothia sp. HMSC066G02. The sequence continues at coordinate 284,639 of NZ_KV811593.1, forward strand.
TTCGTAGCCTTCGAATCGTTCACCCACATGATGTCGTTCGCATAACCCACCAGCTGGTTGCGGTGCGCACCGGTCTTGAAGGAACGCAGGCCCGCGCCCACAGCCTTCGGGTCAATATCAGCCGCACGGCACAGCGCCGCAGCCGCCAGAGCGTTCTCCACGGTGTGCTTCGCAGGCATCTTACCGGGAGCCGGAGCCAAATCCTCCAGAACCGCCAGCTCATACGCCTCGTTGTAACGGTTCTTCAAGAAGGCGCGGTCCACCATAATGTCCTCAGCCAGGCCGAGCATCGACACGGCGGGCATCTCAGTGGAGCTGAAGCCAATCGCGCGAGCGCCCTCAATAACGTCCGCGTTCTCAACCATGCGCAGGGTGTCCACGTGGTCGGTGTTGAAGATGCAGGCAACCTGAGTGTGCTCGTACACGCGAGCCTTATCAGCCTTGTAACGCTCGAACGAGCCGTGCCAGTCCACGTGATCCTCAGCGATGTTCAGAACCACCGAAGCGTACGGGGACATCGAGTAGGTCCAGTGCAGCTGGAAGCTGGACAGCTCCACCGCGAAGAACTCGTAGGGCTCATCGTCGGCAATGGCGTACACGATGGGCATGCCCACGTTGCCTACCTGAATAGCCTTCTTACCGGCAGCCTTCAGGATGGAATCAACCATGCCCACGGTGGTGGTCTTACCGTTCGTACCGGTCAGGCACAGCCACTTGGGGGTCAGGCGGTCGCTACGCTCATTCAGGCGCCACGCCAGCTCCACATCGCCCCAAATCTGGATGCGACGCTCGTAAGCGTCCAGCATGACCGGGTGGTCGGGACGCACGCCCGGGGAGGTCACCACAAGCTCGGGTTCCTGACCGTCTACCAGGGGCAGTGCACGCATGTGCTCGGGACCAAATAGGCCCTCAACGTTGCCGTAGGCGTTAGCGTACAGGTCGATGCGTTCACGCTTCTCCGGGGTATCAGCCCCGTCGATGACAACGATCTTCGCGCCCAGCTGGGCAAGCACGTCGGTCACAGCGTCGCCGCTGGTGCCCATACCCACCACGACCACGCGCAGGTTAGCCCAGGGCGCACCCCAGTGAGTCAGCTCCGCGAGGCGCTCGTTCTCGTACACCGGGTTCACCGCAATAGCGGCGGCGTTCGCTTCAATGCGAGCTGTATCCGGCTGTTCAATAGTTGACATTAGTGAATCACTCCAGAAGTCTGCGAGAACCAGTCACCGAAGAACAGCGCCAGGGCAACGAGCACGCAGAGGGCGTTAACAACCCAGAGGCGGAACACGGAGTTCACTTCGCCGCTGCTGACGGTACCGGGGGCAATGCCTCGCTTATCAATTGAGTATTTGCCGTTGACGCCGACCTTCTCCATGTGGTGGTGGAAGGGGGTCATACGGAAGTAACGGTGCGCGTGCAGGGGCTTCTCCCCCGCTGCGACCGAACGCTTACGGCTGGTCTTGAACACGAACTTCTGCACGATCACAGAGAACACTTCCAGCACGGGAATCAGGGCGATGACCAGCAGGAGCAGCTCGGTGCGGGTGAACAGTGCGAAAGCAACCATTGCGCCACCAAGTGCCAGGGAGCCGGAGTCGCCCATAAAAATCTGCGCCTTCGACACGTTCCACCAGAGGAAGCCAGCCAGCGAACCCACCAGGGAGGCGGCAATCAGCGCCAGCGAACCGGGGTCGCGCACATCGTAGCAGGCGGTGCCGGCACCAGCGGAGCAGGCGTGCACGTACTGCCAGATGCTGATGGTCAGGTAGCCGGAGAAGATGGTCATCATGATGCCGCCAGCCAGGCCGTCCAGACCATCGGTGAAGTTCACGGCGTTCGTGCCGGACAGGGAGATGAGGGTAATCCAACCAACCAGCAGGATGGAGCCGAAGACCGCGCCCGCCGCGAACAGGTCGATGGGCAGGTCACGCACGAACGAGATAGCGGTCGACGCCGGACGAGCACCCGACTCATTCGGGAACTGGAACGCCAAGTACGCAAAGGGCAGGGTCACACCCAGCAGGCCGATGGTCTTCTGCTTCTCGGTCAGACCCTCGTTGCCCTTATTGCGGAACTTCATGATGTCGTCCGCCGCACCCACGCCGAGCATACCCAGGGTGAAGGCGATGGTCAGCCACGCGGTAGCGGTCGGTACCGGCGCGGTACCAAAGAGCAGGGCGCTCACCGCCAGGGTCAAGAAGTAGGCGAGAATCGCCGCGGGGATGAAAATCAGACCCGCCATGGTGGGGGTGCCCGCCTTATGCTGGTGGGCCGCCGGGCCTTCCTCACGGATGAGCTGGCCAAGCTTGAGGGACTTCATCTTCTTGATGAACACCGGCAGCGCGGTGAGGGAGATGAGGAATCCGAAGATTCCAGCAATCAGCACGGTAATCATAAAGCGCTACCCTTCGTTCGTGGTCTGTTCGGTCGAAGTACGGTCGCCATTAGCGGTACCGTCCAGGTGAGCGGCAAGGTGGTCGCTCAAATCGGTGGTTTCAACAAAGTCACCGGCAGAAAGCCAGGTCGGTGCCTGCTCTTCCTCAGCGCCGAAGGTGTACTCGGCGAAAGCAACCTGGTCACCCAGAATGCCCAGCTTCGCGCCGTTCGAGGACTTGAAGAGCACAATGTCGCCGGGGTGAACCTCGGCGCGCAGAATCTGCTCTGCCTCCTCCGGGGTCTTCACCCAGGTCGCCTCGTTACCCCAGGAGCCTTCCAGGTGAGCCGCATTGTAGGTGGGCTTCGTCTCGTCGCCCACAGCGATCAGCTTGGAAATGTTCATGCGCACCACGAGGCGGCCGATGCGGTCGTGCTCCTCCAGGGAGGCGTCACCGAGCTCCAGCATGGCGCCCAGAACAGCCCAGGTGCGGTGCGGCTGACCGGTCGCCGGGTCAACGGTGCGGCCCAGCTGCGCCAGAGTGCGCAGCGCCGCAGCCATCGACTCGGGGTTCGCATTGTATGCGTCGTTAATGACGGTCACGCCGTCGGCACGGTCGGTGCGAGCCATACGCCACTTCGAAGCTGCCGCCGCTTTGTTGAGCGCGCGAGCAATCTTCTCACCCGAAATACCGCTGTTGTAGGCGACAGTCGCCGCAGCCAGCAGGTTGTGCACGTGGTGCTCACCGATCAGCTGCGAGGAAATCTCGTACTCGCTACCGTCGGGCAGGCGCAGAGTGAACTCGGGGCAGCCAGCGTCGGTGGTGCGCAAGTTCAGCGCCGCCACGTAGCGTTCGTAGGGCTGACCGTTCGCGTCGGTCTTCTCGCCCACGCCGAAGTAGGTAATGGGTGCAACCGAACGCGACGCCATGCGCAGCACGCGCTCATCGTCAGCGTTCAGCGCCAGGGAACCGGTCGGCTGAACGCCCTCAGCCAGCTCGCCCTTGGTGCGCTCAATATTGTCCACGCCGCCGAACTCGCCAGCGTGCGCGGTACCGACCTTCAGGATTGCACCGTGATCGGGGTGCGCAATATTCGCCAGGTACTCGATGTTACCCACGTGGTCCGCACCCATCTCAATGACCAGGTAGCGGGTGGACTCATCCGCACGGAAAACGGTCAGGGGCACGCCCACCTCACTGTTGTAGGAACCAACCGGGGCAACGGTCGGGCCCTCCGGGGTGAAAATGGCGGCAAGAAGGTCCTTCGTCGTGGTCTTACCGGCAGAACCGGTAATACCGATAACGGTCAGCTCACCCTGAGCGCGCATCTGCTCAATGGAATAGCGCGCCAAATCGCCCATCGCTAGCACCACATCGGGCACCTGGATGCTCGGGTAGGGCACGCCCTGCTCATCGAGTACTTCACGCTCGACCAGAGCCAGGGTCGCGCCCCGCTCAAACGCCATGGGGATGAACCTGTGACCGTCAGTGACCGCACCGGGCTTCGCCACGAACAGGGTGCCGGTCTGCACCTCACGGGAGTCGGTAGTGGCGAAGTCTGCGTGCACCTGCTCCTCACGGCCCTCCAGGCCGATAGCGGTGCCGCCGGTTGCCTCAATAATCTGGGCGGCGCTGAGCTTAATCATTCTTCACCATACCTTCAGCGGTCTTAGAGTCACTTTCTTCGAGCATGCGCTGGTAGTCAGGCAGAATCTCGAAACCGTGCGCACGCAGGGCACGGGCGGTTTCAACGCGGTCGTCCAGGGCGATATCCACGCCGTCAACATCCTGTTCGGTTTCGTGGCCGCGGCCAGCAATCAGGATGGCGTCATGCTCGCCCGCCAGGGCAATTGCCGCATCAATAGCGGCGGCACGCGGAGAAATATTCAGGATCTGGGTGGCTCGGCGGTTCTCAGCCTTCTGCGCGCCCTCCTCAACGGCGGCACGAATCGGCTCGGGCGCCTCACCGTGCGGATCGTCATCAGTCACAACCACAATATCTGCATACTGTGCCGCAATCGCACCCATAATCGGGCGCTTGAGCTGGTCACGCTCACCGGTCGCACCGAAAACAATCATGACCTTGCCGTCTCCGGGGCGGTCCATCGCCTCCAGGGCACGGGTCAGGCCGTCAGGGTTGTGGGCAAAGTCCACAATCGCGTGCGGAGCCAAAGAAATCAGCTGCATACGACCCGGCACCACCGGAGTCAGAGCCGAACCGGACGCCAGCTCGGGCAACAGACGCTCACGCTCAGCGGAGTCAGTGTCCAGGTACGCCATGAGCGCCGCCAGCGCAGCATTCGAAACGTTAAAATCAGCGGGCAGACCGGTGTAGCATTCAACGCTCTCACCGGTGCCGTTAGCCACGTGGAAGCGGTGGCCCAGACCCTCACGCTGAACCTTCACCACAGCCCAGTCGCGGGCACCAAACTCTGCGGGCACCTCAGCCAGACCGGCACCGCGCGCAGTCACCAGACGGTGCACCTGCTGCGCACCCATCTGCTCGCAAGCGGCGGAGAACATCTTCTCGCCCCACTCGTCATCAGCAGTAATCACAGCCAGCTCGGCACGTTCGGGGGTGAACAGCTGAGCCTTCGAGTCGAAATAATGCTCCATGGTGCCGTGCAAATCCAGGTGGTCCTGGGTCAGGTTCGTGAAGCCAGCAACCGCATACTTCACGCCGTCCACACGGTGGTAATCAATCGCGTGCGAAGACACCTCCATCGCCGCGCAACGCACCTGTTGCTGACCCATAATCGTCAGCAGAGAATGCACGTGAGGAGACTCAGGGGTGGTCATCTTCGAAGGAACCGACACACCATCAATCAGAATCTGAATAGTGCCAATCAGACCGGTCTTCACACCCAGGCCGGTGCGGAACACCGACTCCAACATGTAGGTGGAGGTGGTCTTACCGTTCGTGCCGGTCACCGCGTAACGGTGGGTAGCGGGGAACGACGCCGAACCATAAATCAGCGCAGCCAACGGACCGACATACTCGCGCAGGTTCTCAGTCACCAGGACAGGCACCGGCGCCTCACCCAGCAGCTGCGCACCGGCAGCATCCGTCAAAATAGCGGAAGCACCCAGCTTCAACGCAGCCTCAGCAAACTGCGCACCGTGCACCTTCGCACCGGGCAGAGCCACGTACAGGTCCTGCGGGCGAACGCCTCGGGAATCCATGCTAATACCGGTGACCTCAACAGAATCACCGGATTCAGAGCCCTGAACGCCGCTAGCCGGCTGGGCACTCACCTGAGCGCCCAAGCCCTGCAGATGTTCGCGAAGGTGCGCCAAACTCACCGGGCGCACAGAATTCGGGCGCAGAGTCTGAGCGTCGCCGCCCAGCAGGTTCTGGCCGGGTGCGTGAGATGCGGTATCCATCGTCCTTCTTTCCTCTCCGCTGTCCGAAGCGGTGAGCTCTGTATGGTCAATGCGCTCAAGGCACACAGGGTCATTCAATATTCTACGGGCTTTAGGCTTCGACAGGTGTTCAGTCCCGGGGCTTCTTCATCACGAATCAGCTACCGGGAACCTCTCCCCCGCTCGCCTTTAGCTCGTCTTATTGGGGCTATCCTCAGCAAAAAGCGGAATCAACTCCGGTTCACCGGTAGAACGCGGCACATTATAGGTGTGCAGGGTCTTCTCCATAATCTTGGAGAACTCAGCCGTCGTACCGTTCGCACCCACGCTACCCTCAGGACGCTGCATGGTCACCGCCACCAAGAACTGCGGGTTCTCAATCGGCGCCACACCAATAAAGGACGTCGTGTTGCCGTCGTAGCCGCCCTTCTCACTCGGAGTTTCCGCAGTACCGGTCTTACCGCCCACGCGGTAGCCGGTCACCTTCGCCGGACGGGCGTGGCCTTGCTCCACCACATTCTCCATGAGAGTCAGGCAGGAAGCGGCAGTCTCCTCGCTGACCATGCGTTCGCCAGGCTCTACGGCACGCTTATGTTCGGTACCGTCGGCGTCAATGATCGCGTCCACAATGCGCGGCTTCAGACGAACGCCCTTATTGCCCAGCGCCTGGAAAATCATGGCGGTCTGCAGCGGAGTCTGCGCAACACCCTGACCGAACAGCACAGTGTACTGCTGACGGCCATCCCAATCACGCCAATCAGCGATTATACCCTGCTCCTCACCGGTCAGCTCAATGCCGGTAAACTCGCCGACGCCGTACTTCTTCAACCAGTTGTAGCGCTCTTCCTTGCTGAGCTTCTGACCGACCAGCACCGTACCGGTGTTCATCGAGTCATGAATAATGCCCGAGAAAGTACGCCGCTGCGCCCCGTGCTCAAACGCATCCTTGAAAGTCTGGCCGTCAATCGTGAGGGTCGCGGGCACGTCATACACGCTCGTCGGGGTGGTCAGGCCCTGCTCAATCAGCGCCGAAGCAGTTAGCATCTTCTCGGTCGAACCGGGCTCCACGCTCTGCGAAATAGCGCGCGGGGTCATGTCCGCCGCGTCCTCAATGGTTGCCGCGCCCGGGTCCATCGTGGAGGAATCAGCAAGAGCCAAAATGGAGCCGTCACGCACATCCATAACAATGGCGGTACACCATTCAGCTTTCAGCTCCTCGGCGCGGGCACGCACCACCTGCTGCGCAAAATACTGCACATCACGGTTAATGGTTAGGCGAATATTCTTACCGTCCACCGCCAGGCGCTGCTCTTCCTTCGCTACGGGGATACGCACGCCATCAGCGCTAATCTCGTAGGTGCGCTCACCGGGGGTACCGGCAAGCTCCTTCTCAAAGACACGCTCAATGCCCACGGAGTAGTTACGGGACACCGTACCGCCCGTACCGTTGCCGTCTGCCTCTTCAACAATGTTGTACTTACCGACCACGGAACCGCCCACACTACCGTTGGGGTACAGGCGCTGAGAGAACGCCTCACCGTAGATGAAGGGCGCACCCAGGGCATCAATCTTATTGAAAATTTCCGGGGTGATATTTGCTTTGATCACCGAGTACTTTGAGGTGCCGTCCAGCTTGGACTTGATGAACTCGTCGGTAATGCCCGGGTCAACGGTCTTGAGAATATCGACCATCTCGTACACCAGCTGGTTGGGGGTGACCTCAACCTTCTGGGTGCGATCCTCGTTGTAGCGTTTGAAGGTCGCCACGGCGCTCTGGTCAGCAGTCAGGTTATAACGCTGCACAGTACGCGCCATGACGTTGCCGTTGATATCGAGAATCTGACCGCGCACAGCAGGCAGCACCTGGGAGCGCAAACGCTTCTGACGGGACGCATTCGCCACCGCACCGGGATCAAAGCCCTGGCGGATAAACAGATTCGCACCAATGACGCCCAGAGCACAGGTGGCAGCGGCGCCGGCGACAAAGCCACGGCGGGTCAGGTCCGGCTGACCGGATGCCGATTCGTTCGCGTTCTTACGCGCGTCGGAGCTCATGCGGTGGTCCTTTCGCTGGTCTGGTCTATCGGTGATGATACGCATCCTGTGGTCAATGTTGTTTATCGTGCGGGCTGGCTTGCCGCGGGGCTAGCGGCAGGGCTGGACTGCTGAGCGGCGCTCGGGGCGGCGGAAGCAGCCGGGCTAGCAGGCGCGCTCGGTGCAGGGTTGGCCTGCTGAGCGGGGTTGGCCTGCTGGGCGGGGTTAGCCTGCTGCGCGGGGCTTGCCGAGGCGCTTGCAGATGCCTTTGCCGTAGCGCTCGCCTGGCTGTGTCGCTGCTGAACAGACTTGTCAGCATCCACAATGCCCTTGGCGTAGCTTTCTTCCGAACCCGCTGCCGGCGGCGAAATCAGGTTCTCCTGCTTGGATCCTTCAATACCGGTGGGGCTTGCAGCCGGGGCGGGGGTGCCCTCAATCGTGGAAGTCTGCAGGTTCAGGGTCGCCTGCGAAGAGCTCACAAACATGCCCAGGGTACTGGCGCGTATCGCCAAATCCTGCGGGGCTTCCTTGAAACCAATCTCCTGCTGCAGCGCCTGGTTCTCCTGCACGAGGCGCTGTTCCTGCGCGCGCAAATCCACCATGTCGTACTGTCGGGTCACAATCAGCACGTTAAGCAGCAGAATAAAAATCAGGGTCAGCGGAATTGCCGCAAAAACAGCGAGCATGGTGGGCGGGCTGAGCTTACGGGCTCGGCGGCGCACAGTGGACAGCGGGTTACGCTGCTTGGGCTTCGTTTCGCGTGCTTCTTCGGTGCGTGCTGCCGCACGGACGCTCGAGGGGACACGGCTCGCGTTCGTTGAGGTGCGCTTACCGCCGTGCGAAGCAGCGGTACTGGCGGGGCGGACCGCCGGTTGGGAGGCGGTGACCGGCTCCAGACGCGCGGCGCGGGTACGGCCGGAGTGGGCTCGGGTGGAGGCGCGGCTCGCCCCGGTGGAGCCACCTGTAGAGGATGCGCGGGTAGAGCCAACGGCGCCGGGGGTGCCGGCGGCAGGGCGCGAGGAACCGGCGCGTCGACTCCGCGGGGCGCCCTGGGTGCGGGTGGGGCGCGGGGATGCGTGCTGGGTGCTCACTCTTCTTCGCTTTCTGTCTTCTACTTGGCGGGGATGCGGATCTTCTCGGCGGCGCGCAGCTTGGCGCTGGCGGCGCGAGAGTTCTGTTCGATTTCCTCGTCGGTAGGCGGTTCGGCGCCGCGGGTAATGATTTTGACGGTGGGCTTGTGCTCTTCAAGCTCTACCGGGAAGCCCTTGGGCGCCTTGGAGATTGCCTCTGCGGTCAGTGCCCTCTTGACGATTTTGTCTTCGAGGCTGTGGTAGCTCATGGCGACGAATCGGCCGCCGAGGTTGAGCGCCTCCAGGGCCGCCGGTACGGCGCGTTCGAGGGCTTCCAGTTCGTGGTTCACTTCGATACGCAACGCCTGGAAGGTGCGCTTGGCGGGGTGACCGCCGGTACGCTGCGCGGCGACGGGCACAGCCTTCTGGATAATGCGCACGAGCTCACCGGTAGTTTCCAGGGGTGCGTTGGCGCGGGCGGTGCAGATGGCGCGGGCGATACGCGATGCGAACTTCTCTTCGCCCCAGTTGCGGATAATGCGGCGCAGCTGGTCTTCGCTGTATTCGTTGACGACGATGCGGGCGGTGAGCTCGTCTTCGGAGTTCATGCGCATGTCCAGGGGTGCGTCGTAGGAGTATGCGAAGCCGCGGGTGCGTTCGTCCAGCTGCATGGAGGAGACGCCCAGGTCCATCAGGATGCCGTCGATGCCCTGCACGCCGGCGGTTTCCATGGCGCGGTCAATTTCGTCGTAGACGGCGTGCACGGGTACGAAGCGGTCACCGAAGCGCGCCAGGCGTTCACCGGCGATGGCGTGCGCCTGCAGATCGCGGTCAATGCCGATGAGCACAAGGTTCTCGAAGCGTTCAAGCAACGCCTCGGAGTGGCCACCCATACCGAGGGTGCCATCAATAACGTAGGCGGTGCCGCGTTCCTCGACGGCGCGTTCAATGCCGGGTGCCAGCAGGTTAATGCAGCGGTCCAGCATCACGGGCACGTGGCGTTCACTCGCTTCACGCTGGGAGAGGTTCTCAATGGATGCGCCGGTCACCTTGGCGGCAGCGCCGGATGCGGTCGTACCGGTTTCGGGGGCGTGGTCTACGCTCATGGGTGCTCCTGTGAGAGTTTGTCCTGCGGGAAGGTTTACGGAAGAGTGGTGCGGTAGTGGTAGAGAGATGCCGGGCGGTAGCCATCGCACCGGCGGGGTGCCGGCTAGAGTAGCGGGCTGAACGGGTCCTCGTCGAGGGAGGCAAATTCAGCTTCGGTGCGGGCGAGGTATTCCTCCCAGGCGGCTGCATCCCAGATTTCTGCGCGGGTACCGGATCCGATGACGACGAGGTTGTCGGTCAGTCCTGCGTATTGGCGCAGTATCGGCGGGATGGTGATGCGTCCCTGCTTGTCGGGCAGTTCGTCTGAGGCTCCTGAGAGGAAGACTCGCAGGAAGTCTCGGGCGGCTCGTCCGGGCAGGGGCGCGGTGCGCATCCGTTCGTGGATGCGTTCAAATTCTGCGGCGGGGAAAACGTACAGGCATCGTTCTTGACCGCGGGTCAGAACGAGGCCTGCTGAGAGTTCCTCACGGAATTTGGCGGGAAGGATGATGCGTCCTTTGGCGTCCATTCGTGGTGAGTAGGTACCTAAGAACATTCACTTCACCTCCCCGATGTGTGCCCCTGATGTGTGCCGTTGTGCTGAAGCCTGCGGGAGCGTGGTTGCTCCACACATCCTGTAGGTGCCGGTGGCGGGGTGTGCCGGGCCGACGCCTCCGCCGTCTGTTTGAGGGCACGGCGATAGGACTGACTTTCAGCTTTCCCCTCCACTTTACCCCACTTTCCACCACCTACCCCACCCGGCAGAGTATCTTTTAGTGTTTTTATGCTCTCTTCTGCATTTTTAACGCTGCCGCACAGCTTCTACACAGCTTCGGGCGTATTCCCGCTCAGTGTGCAACCCTCAGATTGCCTGCTTCGAGGGGGCTCAGGTCTGTTCACCGTTCGGGTCTGTTCACGGTTCGGGGCACAACACCCGGCACCGGGAACTGAGTGCAGAAAATGGGCACAAGAAAGCGGAGGTAAGAGAATTCTTACCTCCGCTTAATCAGTCTTGAGTTTTGAGATGTTCGCATCGGGGGTCAGCTCTATGAGCTAAGCCGCGAAGCTTCTGCACCCTAAATGCTTTAGAGCTGGCCGTTATTACGCTCGTCCCAGCGGTTCTCCAGGCGGTTCATGAAGGAAGACTGATCCTTCTGCTCGCGCTGACGCACACGGGCTGCGCCTTCTGCCTTACCGCCGAGGAAGGAATCCACCGGGGTCTTCTTGCTGGTGGTTGCGAAGTACACGCCACCGGCCGCGAAGAGGAAGCCGAATACGCCCAGCCAAATCATGTTAGATGCGACCGCGCCAATAATGATGCCCAGGCCGATGAGAACGAAGAGAATACCGAGAGCCAAATGGCGAGCACTAAAAACCGGCGCAGTATTGCCGGTTGAAGACATGGAGGAGGCAAAGTGCGGATCCTCATTGCTCATGAGTTCTTCAAGCTGGTCCAGAACCTTCTGTTCGCGCTCGGACAGTGCCATCGTTTTCTCCTTTGAGGTGTCTCTGCTCAAGATGACGTCGGTATCAGCCGGGTTAGCTAGTGCATCAGCTGGCGCGGTGAGCGCTTCTTCCCGTCGTATGCTTCCCATGGTACCGCGCCGGGTGGGGTTGGCGCATTCTTTTCAGGCAGAAGCGCCTTAAGGTCTTCTGCGGAGGGTGCCATCCTTTCGGCGGAGCTTTCCTCAGCATAGTTCCCTTCCTCAGCCTTTTGCCCAGTCTTTTACTTGGCTTTTTGTCCAGCCTTTTCCTCGGCTTTCTGTTCCGGCCCAGCCACCCCGGAGGCGGGTTTGAGGCTTTCGCGGCTGTACTTGCGGTGAATGGCGTCCATGACATGCTCCACCTCGGACCATCTGCCGCTTTTCACGAGGCGCGCGCCAGATCCCAAGTGAATACCAGACCCCGAGTAAATACCAGCCCCTGTGCGAGTACCGTTCTGCGGACTATTACCAGCTCCCCCGCCGCCTCGTTGTTGGGAGGCGGTTCTGGCGGAGCGTGAGCTTGCCGCGTTCTCGATGGCATCAAAGAGGGTCTGCTGCACCCCGTCTTCGGCGCGGGCGAGTTTTTCGGCGCGCACTCCGATGAGCCGCAGGGCGCGTGGCGCCTCCTGACCCACCAGAATTTCATCTGCTCGCAGGGCTTCCAACGCCAGGGAGGCAATCTGCATACCGGAGTCCACGGGCACGCTTAAGGGGATAGCGCGAGTGTGTGTTTCGAAGGTACTGTAGCGGATTTTGAGGCTAAGCCCGCCGGCGAGTTTCCCCGCGGATCGCAGGCGCTTTCCCAGCTTGAGGCTCAGCTCCCGAATAGCAGCGCTCACCTCCTGGGCATCGGTCGTATCCGTCTCGAAGGTGTGCTCGCCGCCCATGCTTTTCTCTTCACGTTCGGTCACCACGGGGCGTTCGTCAATGCCGCGCGCCATGGCCCAGAGATGCTCACCCTGGGCAGTGCCGAAGCGTTCTTTGAGCCAGTCCAGGCTCATGGACCTCATCTGGGCAATGGTGTGAATACCGTATCGGGAGAGCTGCTCGGTGCTTTTCGCACCCACTCCCCACAAGTCGGAGACTTTTCTCGGGTCAAGAAATTCTTGAACGCGCTCGGGCGGAATAACCCACAGCCCGTTCGGCTTGCTACCGGTGGACGCCATTTTGGCGAGTAGTTTATTGGGCGCAACCCCCGCGGAAGAGGGCAGGGAGAGTTCCTGCGCGATGCGGTCGCGAGCGCTCTGCGCCAGGGCGACGGGGTCTTGGCCGTGCAGATAAGCGCCGGTTAGGTCCACGAAGGCTTCATCCACGCTGACCTGTTCAACGTAAGGGCTCAGGTCGTTCAGGATCGCCATGACGGCGCGGGAGTAGTGCCGGTAGTCGCCGCGCAGCGGCAGGACAGTCGCGTTGGGGCTGAGGTTTCGGGCGCGACTGAGCGGCATGCCGGAGTGCACTCCGTGGGCGCGCGCCTCGTAGGAGGCGGAGCAGACGACCGAGCGGGGGCCCAGGGGCGCCACGATAATGGGTTCGCCGCGCAGAGCGGGGTTTTCGAGGAGTTCGACGTTGACGAAGAAGGCGTCCATGTCCAGGTGCATAATGACGCGGCCGTTCCTTGAGCCGCTGTTCTTGCTGGTTCGCGCCTGCCCCATGTCGCCTCCTCTCATAGCTTCTACGCCTACCTACCGAAAATATAGCACATTTCTACGAAAAATAGAGGCAACTTACCGTAAACATGTTCGCAAATGCGTTCTCTTGGACTTTTCTCCACTAAGCTAGAAGAAGTGCACACCGCACCGCATCAGGACCGTACACAGCGACCATCAGCGAGGATAGTATGACTCCCCCTTCTCCTTCCGGAGCACACACTCCCCAGGCGACCGAGAGCCTCACCGTAGCGGCGCCGAATATCCCGGCGGATTCTGCGCACCTCGCTGAGCGTATTGCTGAAGAGCAGCGAGCCTACCTGCACGCTTTTGACACTCTCATGGCTGAGTTTTTTGCCCGCCAGCGCGAGCTACTCGAGGGTATTTCTGCCGAAACTCTACCCCTACTTGAGGCTATTGAGTCCCTCTCCACCGGCGGCAAGCGCCTGCGTGCCCTGCTGAGCTACTGGGGCTGGCGCGGTGCGGGCGGCGCTCCCGTAACCGAGAACCGCGCATCCTGGTCCATTGTGAAGGCCGGCATGGCGGTAGAGCTGTTCCAGACCTCCGCACTGATTCACGACGATATTATCGACCGCTCCGATACCCGCCGCGGCGCTCCCTCCGTGCACAAGCGTTTCGAGGCGGCGCACGAGCAGAATAGTTGGCGCGGTGATGCTTTCAACTACGGTCTGACCGGCGGCATTCTTGCTGGCGATCTGACCCTGGCGTGGTCTGCCGAGGTTTTTGCGTCCCTGGGTGAGGGAGCAATCTATGGCGCCCCTGCGCGCACTATTTTTGACCGGATGCGCACCGAGGTTCTGGCGGGTCAGTACCTGGACGTCTACTCCGAGGTTCTCGAAACCGAGGACGCTCAGGCGGCTCTGCAGCGTGCCCTGAACGTGATTCGTTTCAAGTCCGCCAAGTACTCGTGCGAGCACCCCTTCACGATTGGTGGCGCTCTGGCTCTGCAGGCTGCCGCGCTGGAGAGCGGTGCATGTGCCGTGAGCGAGCAGCACCCGGTACTTGCCGGTTACCGTGCGTTCGGCCTGCCGCTGGGTGAGGGCTTCCAGCTGCGTGATGACGAGCTGGGCGTCTTCGGCCAGCCCGAGGTGACCGGTAAGCCCGCTGGCGATGACCTGCGTGAGGGTAAGCGTACCGTGCTGGTGGCGCTCACCTCCGCCGTCCTCGACGAGCAGGATGCGGCGCTTCTGCACAATAGCTTGGGTGACCCCGAGCTGAGCGATGAGCAGGTGGAGCGCATCCGTGAGCTGATGGTTTCTTCGGGCGCTTTCGCCAAGCATGAGCAGCTGATTGAGCAGAAGTCTCAGGCTGTGTTTGAGGCGCTGGAGGCGATGAACCTGGACGAGCTGACGCATGCGGCACTGACCGATATTGTGGGCCGTGCGCTGCGTCGCAAGGCATAGATGCGCTACGTCGCAAGGCGTAGAGGTCCAGCACATATAAACGTTAAATAGGTTGAGGCGGCATACCGAAGTATGCCGCCTCAACGTATTTAGCTATAGTTCTGAGCCGCTATTACCAAGCCAGTGCCTGCGCACGGCGACGGATCTCAGTCTTACGACCGTCAATCAGTGCGTCGATGGGACGGCCGGGCAGGGACTCGTCGCTGGTGTACAGCCACACGATAGCTTCTTCATCGCTGAAGCCGGAATCCTTCAGGACAGCGAGGGTGCCCTTGAGGGATTCGAGTACTCGCGAACCGTTCATGAACAGTGCGGGTACCTTGCGCACGTTGGTTTCCGGGTCGCGCAGAGCGATGAGCGTACCGTCAGAAATCAGGTTGTGAACGCGGGTCACCTTCAGGTCGAGTGCCTGCGCAATTTCGGGGATGGTTACCCAATCGCCGACGAGGGCGAAGGTCTGAGCAATATTTTCGTTAGTCACCTTTTAAGAGTGCCAGAGCTGGCACGTATTTACCACTTTTGACCCGCCGCAGGTTCGCTGCCCCTCCCGGGTTCTTTCGTTCTTGTACTTTGCCCGTTGTTCTTGCGTTGGAGTCGGGTCCACCGGCACTTTGTAAGAATTCGCTGAGTGTTCACCTGCCCGGCGCCCTCTAGTATCGCTTCTGCCCAGGTGGGCGGGCTAAAATGTTGAGACGTATGAATACTCCCAGCCCACGCCGGATTTCTCCTGTGACCCCTCGTTCTTCTGCAAATACTTCTGTTCCTCCCGCCACTCGCCCCGCTGCCCCGGATACCGCTATCGGTTCTTCGCAGTGGCTCAGTGGCGCCATTATTGAGGGTCATTACCAGGTGGGTTCGCTCATTGGCCGCGGCGGCATGAGCGAGGTCTATTATGCGCTGGACCTGTGGTCGAATAACCCGGTCGCGCTCAAGGTCCTCTCCCCCACCCTGGCGAAGGATGCGGCGAACCGCCAGAAGTTCCACCGTGAAGAGCGTTCGATGCGCCAGGTGGGCGGCGGCGGGCATACGGTGGGTGTGATTTCTTCGGGTACCGAATATTTTTCGGGCGAGATGGTCATGTACATCGTCTTGGAGTATGTGCACGGTTGCACCCTGAGCCAGCTGTTGCGTGTGCGTAATGCCCTGTCCCTGGGTGAGGCTCTGGATATTCTCATTCCGGTGGTGGAGGCGCTCTCGGAGGTGCACGCGAACCGCTACCTGCACGGCGATATTAAGCCGGGCAATATTCTTCTCGACGCTAACGGTCAGGTGAAGCTCACGGACTTTGGTCTTTCCCGCCGTGACGATCAGGTGGATGCGGGCGCACCCATGGGCACCCCCGCCTACGTTGCGCCGGAGGTCCTGGATCCAAAGGTGAAGGTCGGCGCGCAGGCTGATATTTTTGCGCTCGGTGTGATGATGTACCGCATGCTTTCGGGTCGTCTGCCCTTTGTGGGTCTGGAGAATGACCAGCAGGTGCTCTACCACAACGCCAACATTGAGATGCCCGCGCTGACCGATGTGGCGCCGGGTGCGGACCGCGATATTGCGGGGCTGATTTCGTGGTGTACCCGCAAGCAGCCTCACGCCCGCCCGGAGGATGCGACCGAGCTGTTTACGGCTCTGCTGGAGATTTCTGAGTCGCTGGGTGAGGCTGAGCGCGCCTGGCGTGCCCCCTCGTGCCCGGAGCCGGAGCTTCCCCTCTGGGAGGCTGTTGCCGATATTGCGGAGCGTAGCGGTGCCGCGCAGATGGTGCGTAACACCCCGATTAGTGCGTTTAGCGATGCCCGCGATCTGCTGGCGTACGATGTGTACTCCCCCGACAGCCTCGTGTACGATGCCTCGGCAACCGGTCAGGGCGTGCACCTTGCCGACGTGGACGCTGAGGACTCCGTGCTGAACCGCCAGGGCATTCCGCCGCTGGTGAGTTCTGCCTCCGATG
Source organism: Rothia sp. HMSC066G02 (assembly GCF_001813145.1). Classification (NCBI taxonomy): domain Bacteria; kingdom Bacillati; phylum Actinomycetota; class Actinomycetes; order Micrococcales; family Micrococcaceae; genus Rothia; species Rothia sp. HMSC066G02. The sequence continues at coordinate 301,063 of NZ_KV811593.1, forward strand.
CTGACGACTCTGAGGATGAGCCGGACGGCGCAAAGGGCAAATCCGGCAAGCGCGGCCTGGGCTCGTTCATGGGCCGCCGCGCCGCAGCTGCGAAGGGCCCGCTCACTCAGTCCGTTGGTATTGGCCCGCAGACAGAGCAGGAGTTTATCTCAGCTCACGGCGAGTACGCACCGATTCATGCCGAGCGTTCGTTGAGCCCCTCGGGTTCGCGCCGTTCGAAGGCTAAGAGCTCGGCGAGCGCTTCTGAGGCTGAGGAGTCTGCGGGTATTTCTGATGATTCCGCTCAGTCTTCGAAGAAGGATCCTCGCCTGCCCGCTAAGCAGTTTAGGACTCCGCCCTCCGGTATGGCGGTGGGCGGTTGGGCTCTCGCGCTCATTCTGCTGGGTATGGGTTCGAGCTTTACCGGCTGGTGGCTTGCGACCTCGCTCGTGCAGTCTCAGTGGTGGCGCAATATTGAGGCGTTCCTGACCTTCTAGCAGCGCGCCTTCCTGAGCGTCTTTTCCCCGTTTGTACCGCGCGCTACTTAAACGCACGTGCCCGGGTCTTCACTCAGTGTGAGTGAAGACCCGGGCATTGTCGCGTCTGCTACTCTCCGCCACCTATCGCGGCGAAAAGCGTGAGCGTTTTATGCGCGGTTCTTGAGGTACTCGGAGACCAGGAACGCGATTTCCAGGGACTGCGAGTGGTTCAGGCGCGGGTCGCACAGGGACTCGTAGCGGTCTGCCAGTGCTGCCTCGTCGATGGCGTCGGAGCCACCCAGGCACTCGGTCACGTCGTCGCCGGTCATTTCCACGTGGATACCGCCGGGGAACGAACCCAGAGCCTCGTGCACCTCGAAGAAGCCGCGAACCTCGTCGAGCACGTCGTCGAAGCGGCGGGTCTTGTAGCCGGAGGGCACGGAGATGGTGTTGCCGTGCATCGGGTCGGTTACCCAAACAACCTTCGCGCCTTCAGCCTGCACGCCCTCAACGATTGCGGGCAGCTTCTCGCGGATGTTCTTCGCGCCCATGCGGGTGATGAAGGTCAGGCGGCCGGGCTCGCGGTTCGGGTCGAGCTTATCGATCAGTGCGAGTGCATCCTCTGCGGTGGTGGTCGGGCCCAGCTTCACGCCGATGGGGTTGCGGACCTTGGAGAGGAAGTCCACGTGTGCATCGTTGACGCCGCGGGTGCGCTCGCCAATCCACAGGAAGTGTGCAGAGGTGTCGTAGGGCAGCTGGGTGCGCGAGTCGATGCGGGTGAGGGCACGCTCGTAGTCCATTACCAGGGCTTCGTGGCCGACGTACATGTCGGTGGTCTTGAGTGCTTCGAAGTTAACGCCGCAGGCTTCCATGAACTTGAGGGCGCGACCAATTTCGCTGGCAGTCTTCTCGTAGCGCTCATGCGCGGGGTTGGAGGTGAAGCCGCGGTTCCACTGGTGTACGGCGCGCAGGTCTGCGAAGCCGCCCTTGGTGAAGGCGCGCACCAGGTTCAGGGTGGAGGCGCTGGTGTGGTAGCCGCGCAGCATGCGCTTGGGGTCGTGTACGCGGGCTTCGGGGGTGAAGTCGAAACCGTTGACGGTCTCGCCGCGGAAGGAGGGCAGGGTGACGTCGCCGCGGGTTTCCATGTCTGCGGAGCGCGGCTTGGAGAACTGACCCGCCATGCGGCCCATCTTCACCACGGGCATGGAGGCACCGTAGGTGAGCACAGCAGACATCTGCAGGATGGTCTTGACGCGGCCGGAAATCTTGTCGGCGGTTGCACCAGCGAAGGTTTCTGCGCAGTCGCCGCCCTGCAACAGGAATGCGCGGCCTTCAGCAACCTCACCGAGTGCCTGGCGCATGGCGTCGACTTCACCGGCGAAGACGAGCGGCGGTACCGAGTTCAGCTCGGCGATGGTGCTCTCAAAATCTTCGTGCTCGCTCCAGGTGGGCTGCTGGTCAATGTGCAGCTGACGCCAGGTGTCTAGGCCGTGGTCGGTGGCCTGCGAGGTGTTGAGGTTTTGATTGCTCATCTTCACTCCATCGGGATGGTCTTGTGCGTTTTCTGATTCAGCCGCGTTTCGGGTGCTCGGTGCGCCGTGTTCGGCGTACGTGCACGTGGTTCTCAGGGGCGAATAGACTAATTGTACTCTTGCTCCCTTCAACGCCTAGCCGTCTAGTCAGGTACATCTCATATGTTTAGATAGAGCTATTCAAAATCAATGATTCGGGCATGGGAGATTAACTGCGCGGAGGGGACGCGAAAGGGCGAGACTCGGGGTATCACCCCTTATCCCGCCCTTGGCGTAGTCGCATACCCGCTTGGGCAACGTATAGTTAGTTCTGTAGCTGTGCGACTGCCTCATCAGCGCTCATGTTCTTATCAGCCATGAGCTTCTTGACGCGGTCGGCGTACACGTCCACGTATTCCTGGCCGCTGAGGGCACGGATCTCGGAGCCAATACGGTCGGCGATTTCACGCTGAACGCGGTGGCTCAGGTCTGAGCCGTCGGTGTATTCCTCGAAGGTGAGGGGCTTGCCGATAATGGTACGCACCTGGATGGGCTTGCCGTCATGGCGCAGACGGATACGGTTCGAGCCGGAGGGCTGAATCAGGTCGGTACCGATCTGTCCGACGGGCACTACGGGCACGCCTGCTTCAACTGCGAGGCGGGCGACACCGACCTTGGGGCGGTAGCCGCGTCCGTCGGGGCTACGGGTGCCTTCGGGATAGATGCCGATGATGCCGCCGTCCTTGAGGACCTGCGCGCCGGCATTGAGGGATTCCTGGCTCTTCTGGCCGCCGGAGCGGTCCATGGGAAGCTGGCCGACGCCGCGGAAGAACGCCGCCATGGCACGGCCCTTCACGCCGGGGGTGGTGAAGTAGTCGCTCTTGGCGAGGAAGTTCACGGTGCGAGGCATGGCGAGAGGAATGAAAATGGAGTCACAGAACGCCAGGTGGTTGCTTGCGACAATGTAGGGACCCTCGGGCAGATTCTCAAGGCCCACCACGTCATGGTGGTACAGTCCCTGCAGCAGGGGGGAGCCAAGAATCTTGAGCGTTGAATAGAGGGCGGCGTTAGGCATGGGGTCTCCTCTCTGAATGTTCCCGGCTCAATTCTAGCGTGTCTGGAGAGGCGCGAGAGAACGCGCGATAATTAAAGAAAAGAGAACGATTTTTCTGCGCACCGGTGTATTGGGTGCGCTGGAGGCGATATACCAGCATCGGCGCTGTGCCCGCGGTAGCCGGTCGGGGTACGCTATAGAGCCTGCACCTGCGTTCATATTCGCGCAGGTTGGCTAAGGAGGACCATGAGCATTTTTGATAACTCGTTGGAGCCGCTCAAGCGGATGCGCCGCAAGGCTCGCGAGCGCAGGCTTCTAGCGACCCAAAATGTTAAGGACTCCCTGGCGCGTCGCCTCGAGGGCGACCAGGAAGCATTCGATCACTCCCCCGTTTCCTTTAGTCCTAACCCTGCGCAGCATTCTGTGGGTATTTTGCTGGTGCACGGTTTTACGGGTTCGCCGCACAGTATGCGCCCGTTGGCTCAGCGTTTCATGAAGCTTGGTTATGCGGTGGAGATGCCTGTGCTGACTGGGCACGCGACCCGTTGGCAGGATTTGCGTGATAGCACGTACCGGCAGTGGCTGGCTTCTGCTGAGCGGGGGTACCGCCGCCTGACCGATCAGGGTCTGCAGGTGGTGGTCATTGGCATGTCCATGGGCGGCACGGTGGCGACCCATCTGTCGGCGCGCCTGCCGGTGGCGGGTACGGTGCTGATTAACCCCTATATGGTGGATGTGAACCCGATGATGCGCCACGCCGGTAAGGTGTCGAAGGTTCTGCCGATGCTCAAGGCGATTGGTTCCGATATTGCGGTTCCTGGCGTGAGCGAGGGCGCGTATTCTATCGTTCCGACGGCGGCGGTGCATCAGTTACATCTTTTGGGCGCTGAGACGCGTGCACTGATTCCGCAGTTGAAGGCGCCGGTTCTGTACGCGCGTTCACTGGGCGATCATACTGTGTCGGATAGCTCCCACAAATATTTTCTCGAACATTGTTCAGTTCCTGTAGAATTTAGGTGGCTGACCCGCAGCTACCATGTGGCAACGCTCGACTACGACGCCGAGTATCTTTTCTCTACTGTTCAAGCTTTTGTCGCATCCCTAAACCACTAAATTCTGACAGTTCCGCCCGCTGCACACCGGCGAATGCATCACCCGCCGCGGCGAGCAGAACAACCAGAAAGCCATCACGGCACCTCGAGCATTCGAGGACAGCCCGCGGCCCGGACCGCCCGAGCTTACGCCCTGATTCGAAAGGCGCATTATGAAAGTCTTCTCCACTCCCGCTGAGGTTCTTGTCGACCCCTCACTGAACCTGACAAGCATTGTTGAGCGTCACCGAGCCGACAGCTCCAACCCGGTGCTGTACCGTCGCCAGATGTCTCCGGGTAACTGGCAGCCGATTCGCGCCCAGCAGTTCCACCAGATGGTAACCGACCTAGCTAAGGGCATGATTGCTGCGGGCATCCGCCCGGGTGACCGTGTGGGCATTATGAGCCGCACCCGCTTCGAGTGGACCGTCATTGACTTCGCGATTTGGTACGCGGGCGCCATCTCCGTGCCGGTGTACGAGACCAACGCACCCGCACAGGCGGCGTGGGCGCTCGCCCACTCGGAGGCTACCGCCATCTTCGTTGAGGATGAGAAGCTTCTGGCGCGCATCGCGGAGGCTGAGGAATTCGCCTCCACGACCCAGGAGCCCATGCAGTTGAAGCACCGCTGGGTCATTGAGAACGGTGACCTCGATACCCTGAGCACTCGCGCCTCCGAGGTAAGCGATGAGCGGCTGGAGCAGGTACGTTCCGCAGCCGGTTGTGACGACCTCGCGACCATTGTGTACACCTCCGGCACGACCGGCCGCCCCAAGGGTTGCCCGCTCACCCACGGCAATTTCCTGAACCTGAGCGCCAACACGCGCTTCGTGGAAAGCGAAATTGCGAACCCCCGCAACTCGTCGATTCTCTTCCTGCCGCTGGCCCACGTGCTGGCTCGCCTGATTCAGGTGCTGGCCCTGGACGCCGGTGTGGTTATCGGCCACTCCCCGAACATTAAGAACCTCGCGGCCGACCTTGATAGCTTCAAGCCGACCATGCTGCTGGTGGTCCCCCGAGTCTTCGAGAAGGTGTATGAGGGGGCCAAGGCCAAGGCAGAGAAGGGCGGTTCTCTCAACAAAGCTCTTTTCGACCGCTCGGTGGACATCGCGATTGCCTGGTCGAAGGCGAAGGTCACCGGACATGTATCTTTCAAGCTCGCGGCGCAGTACGCCCTGTACGACCGTCTCGTGTACTCCAAGCTGCGTGCGGCTCTGGGCGGGCAGCTACACTACGCGGTCTCCGGAGGCGGCCCGCTGGGCGAGCGCCTCGCGCACTTCTTCCACGCGGTGGGCGTGCAGGTCATCGAGGGCTACGGCCTGACTGAGACCTGCGCTCCCATCGCGGCCGGGCGTATCACCCCGTATCAGATCGGTAGGATTGGCCCGCTTCTTCCAGGTGCCGAGGGCACCATCGCCGAGGACGGCGAGCTACTGGTGCGCGGTGTGGGCGTCATGAAGGGGTACTACAAGAACCCCGAGGAGGACGCCCAGGCGTTCACCGAGGACGGCTGGCTCCGTACCGGCGACCTGGCCGAGTTCGACGAGGCCGGGTTGCTGAAGATTGTGGGACGCAAGAAGGAAATCATCGTCACCGCCGGCGGCAAGAACGTCATTCCGGGCATTGCGGAGAACCATCTGCGTACCTCTCCCCTGGTCTCCCAGGCCATGCTGGTGGGGGATGAGAAGCCCTTCATCGCGGCCCTCGTGACCCTGGATCCGGATACCCTGCCCGAGCAGCTCGAGCACCTGGGGCTGCCGCGCTCACTGTCCATCCCGGAGGCGGCCGTGCATCCGGCGGTACGCGCCGCCGTGCAGCGAATTGTGGACGAGGCGAATCAGCTGGTCTCGCGCGCCGAGGGTATCCGCGAGTTCCGCATCATGAACCGCGATCTGACCGAGGAGGACGGCTATCTGACCCCCTCGCACAAGATTCGCCGCGCGAAGGTGCTGCAGGATTTCTCCTCCTACGTGGACGAAATGTACGGCAAGGTTTCTGATAGCACGTCGGATTCTTTGGCTCGTCTGCAGGAGTACGCGGCGGAGCAGTCTGAGAAGTTCGCTGAACTGCGTGAGCAGGCTGCCGAGCGTCTGCACGAGTATGCGGACCACCAGGCGGAGCGTCTTGCCGAGCTGCGCGAGCAGGCGGCTGAGAAGTTTGAGGAGCTGCGTGAGCAGACCGCCGAAATGATGCAGAAGCCTCAGGAAGAGAAGGTTGAGGCTAAGGACGACGCTAAGAAGTCCGATAAGTCTGAGAAGGCTGAGGATTCTTCCGCTGAAGCTCCGGCTGAAAAGACAGAAGCTAAGAAGGCTGAGAAGAAGTCTGAAAGCGACAACGCCTAACCGGCTCTAGCTACCGAAACGAGAGGAGGGGGTCGTACCGCTGTGGTACGACCCCCTCCTCTCGTATATTGGCTCGTGTATGTTGACCGCCCATAGCATTCGGCTTCCGGGCGTTATCTAGCCGGCGTTAGTTGGCGGGCTCGTTGAATTCCAGACCGAGCAGCGCGTTCTCAACGATTTCGGTCAGTGCCGGGTGAATCCAGTACTGGCCGCGTGCGAGGGTGCGCGCATCCATGCCGAAGCTCATTGCCTGCAGGAGCGGCTGGATGAGCACGGAGGACTCTTCACCGACCAGGTGTGCACCGAGCAGCTCACCGTTGTCCTTACGGGCAATGAGCTTGCACAGGCCAATCTTGTCTTCCATTGCCCAGCCGTAGGCGGTGTCGCCAAAGTTCTGTGCCTTGACGGTAATCTCAAAGCCTTCACGTTCAGCCGCCTGGCGCGCCTGCTCTTCGGTCATGCCGACCACAGCAATCTGCGGGTTGCTGAAGACGGCAGCCGGTACGTAGCGGTGGTCGCTGGCACGCAGGTCCTCGGGGTGGCTGAGGTTGTGCTGCACAACGCGTGCCTCGTGGTTTGCCACGTGCTTGAGCTGGTAGCGGCTGGACACGTCGCCGAGGGCGTAGACGCCGGGTACGGGCGCGCCGTTGTAGAGCACGCGCTGGTACTTATCGACGCTGAGCTGGCCGCCGTCCTGCACGTCGAAGTAGTTCTTCGCGTTGAGGGTGTCGGTGTTGGGGCGACGACCGGTTGCCACGAGCACAGCGTCTGCCGGGATTTCGAGCAGTTCTTCACCGTTCTCGGTAGTGTGCTTAGCTACGACGGTCACACTGCCGTCGGCGTTCTCACGGATTTCGGAGAGGGACGCATCCTTGACGATGTTCCACTGCTTGCTTGCGGCTTCTTCGAAGCGTGCCACGACCTCTTCGTCCACGCCACGTAGCAGGCGGGAGGAGCGGTTCAGCTGGGTTACTTCGGTACCGAATGCGGAGAAAACGTGGGAGAATTCTGCCGCAATCACGCCGCCGCCGATGACGACCATACGGGCGGGCAGCTCGTCCATGCGCATGACGTTGTCATTGGTGTAGACCTTGGAGGAGTCGATACCGGGTACGGGAGGCAGCACGGCGCGTGAACCTGCCGCAACAACAATCTGGCGGCCCTGCAGGCGGGTGCCGTCGGTCAGCTCGACGGTGTGGGAGCCGACGAAGCGCGCGTACTGGTCGTAGAAGTCGACGTTGGGCAGACCGGCACGCCAGTTGCGGCCGCCTTCAACAATCTGGTCAATGCGGGAGGCAAAGATACGGTCACGAATCTGCGCCCAGTGCACGGCGTCTACGTGTGCGTCGACGCCCAGGTGCTTGACCTCGCGGGTCTTCTGCGCGATGGTCGCCGGGTAGACGTACATTTTGGTGGGGATGCAGCCAACGTTCAGGCAGGTGCCGCCGAAGATACCGCCGTCGATGAGGGCGACCTTCTTGTCGTCCCATTCGGGGCCGATGAGGGTGTTGCCGGATCCGGAGCCGATGACGATGAGGTCGTACTGTGCTACGCCGTCAATGCGTTCTACGTTCTCGATGCTCATGTGGTCCTCTCGTTGATGATGTTGAGGCTGGGCTCGTTCCCAGCGTGCCCCTCGATGGCGGGGTTATTTCTGTTACTGCCACTATAACGCGTGGAAGCTTCCGGCTATTCCCACTTCTGGTGTCAATGTTGACGGATATGCGAAAATGCGCCGTCCTAAAGAACACAGCACTGAGAACACAGCGCTGAGAACACAGCGGTTCTTTGAGAAGACGCACTCAAGCGTTGAGAACTATTCGAGCCCGCGGATTAGTGACGCGTATATGTCTGCGCTAAGAGGTCAGCGATTAGATGTCTGCCATAAGCCCAGCCAGCAGACGGGTGAAGTCAATGGCGGGATCAACCGATTCTTCGTCGGGCCAAAAATGAATCGGGTACGCCGCACCCTGGGCGCGTTGCAGCACGGGGCTTTCAGCGAGCACCGGCTCTGCGACAAGATCGCCGAAAAGGGAGCGCATTTCGTCGCGTCGGTAGCGGTGTTCGCTGTCGTTGGGGCGCATCTTGTTGATAACTACTCCCGCACCGTCAATGCTGATGCCGCTTTCCTGCTGAAAGCGCACGATGGCGCGCAGGGTTCGTTCGGTGCCCGCCACGGAGAAAAGGGAAGGCTCTGCGACCGAAAGGATGCGCTCGCTCACTGCCCAGCCCATTGAAGACAGGGTTCCGAGGAACGGCGGGCAGTCAATCAGGATGACGTCGTAGGCGTCCGCAGCCGCCTCCACCATGCGCTTGAATCGGCGGATGAACGGCGCGGCTTCCTGCCGGTCCACGAGGGTGGAACGAGCCGAACCGCGCGCCACCTTCACGCTACCGGTGGTCACGGGGTTATTGGTCAGCAGGGTGGGTTTGCCGACGAGCGAGTTCCAAGAGGAGCTACCGGCTTCCTCCGCGAAGGCACGCTCATTGGAGCTGGCAATCAGGGAGGCAACGTCGGGGATGGTTTCATCCACCGCCAGACCGGTGCTGGCGTCGCCGTGGGGGTCGAGGTCAATAACGAGTGTGGAGAGTCCGCTGTGTAAAGCTGCGGACGCGAGCCCCAAAGTGATGGACGTTTTGCCGACGCCACCTTTGAGGCTGCTGATACTGACGATGCGGGGCATGCAGGTCCCTTTTTTGAGCGAGGTGTAATGCCCCTTTATTTTAGCGAATCTTCGCTTTTCTTCTGGCTCTGACAGGGGTGTATCTTGAGTTTTTTCTCAAGTGAGCATTGAATGTTCCCTCGGGTTTAAAACTTCTGCCCGCGCTCGCCACCGGGTAGGTAGTGAGCGCGGGCAGATTCAAGATGCGTGGTTTAGGCCTGTGCTTTATGCCTGTGCGCGGCGGGCACGGCGGGCGGCGAGTTCGTCGCCTTCGAAGTTTTCGTGCATCTCTTCGCCGGGCTGGCCGTTGAGGTTCATTTCGATTTCGCGCCAGACGCGACCGATAGCGATGCCGAAGACGCCCTGACCTGCCTGAACCAGGTCAATGACCTCGCTCGGGGAGGTGCATTCGTAGACGGTGGTGCCGTCACTCATGAGGGTGATGTTCGCCAGGTCGTCAATGCCGCGGGTACGCAGATGCTCGATGGAGGTACGGATCTGCTGCAGGGACACGCCGGTGTCGAGCAGTCGCTTCACAATCTTGAGCACGAGCACGTCGCGGAAGCTATAGAGGCGCTGGGTACCGGATCCGGAGGCTCCACGCACGGTGGGTACGACCAGGTCGGTGCGTGCCCAGTAGTCGAGCTGGCGGTAGGTGATGCCGGCTGCCTTGCAGGCGATGGCGCCGCGGTAGCCGAGGTTTTCCTCGACGACAGAGACCGGGTCGGTAAAGAGTACGCCCTGTTCACCACGCGGAGGCGGCGCTACGGGGAAGAGGGTGTCGAAGCCATCCAGGGGCTGGTCGAAGCCCTGGGGTGCCTCATGGGTGCCTGCGGCCTCGCCTGCATTTTCGGCTACCTGCTGCTCTAGCACGGTCCCTCCTTTTCGTTAACCCGTTTAATGCGATTCACCGCGCCCTATCAAATGTGGTCGACTTCGTTCCGGTGTAGCCCCGATTTTCGGGGTGAGATTCTAGGGCTAGGCCTTAGAATCTGCATCTATGATTCGCGTGGCTTCCCTCTGCGAGGTTAGCTACGCGGTTTTCAATACTACACATTGGCTCGACTATTCGGTTCGTAGAACACGATTCGATAGTGCGACCGATGCGCGATAGGCGCGGTTGTTCAATCTATTTTAACTGATAGAGGGCTCTACTTAAAATTGAACCCACCGAAGCGAATGATCTTTTCAGATTCATTCGTACCTCTTTAACGCCCTGTGGGGGTGCTCCTCCCCCGCTATTCTCCTCGCTTTTTCTGGGTATCCATCCCACAGGGGAGTTTAAAAAGTAAATGCGTACGGAGCAGTCCGTACGCATTTACAGCTGAGTTGAGTGAACAGCCTTGGCAGGCCGGGAGCCCCCTGGTGAGAAAGCTCTTCGTGTTGGACGAAGGGGTAGAAATTCCGAGCGTGCCAGCGTCGGCTTCGTCCAAGTCTAGAGGCCGCTACCCGTTGGTAAGGGGTAGGGACTATAGAGGGAATCACCGTGGTCAGTGGTGTTTCCCGAGGGAAATCCCCGTTTGGGGTGTGGTAGAACCGCTGAGGGTTTACGAGCGGCAGACTGTCCGGTAGTCTGCGTCTTCGTGCGCCTACTCGTAGGTAGGCATCGCCGATTCGACCAGAGTTGCGTGCAGCTGCAAGCACAACTTGCGGATCTTGTCGGCTCGTTCCTGCGCCTGAGCCTGAGAGGCTGCGTCGCGGCGTGATGCCAGCGGAGCCACCGCAATTTCCACGAGGGAAATTTCGCGGTCTGCCGCTGACTTGAATGCGCGCAGGTGACGAGGCTGAATGCCGTGCTGGGTCAGTTCTGCACTAACGCGGGCAATCAGCACATCGTAATCGGTGTACTCCACATCCGACCCGTCTTCGAGCAGTCCAAAGTCAATCAGCTCGCGAATCAGTTCGGGGGTGGTGTTAGCGTATTCTGCCAGCTCGCGGAGAGTGTAGGTGCGACCTTCCTGCTCGTTCGGGCCAAGGACGGTGTCTAGCACGTCTTCGCTTACGGTGGCAGGCATGGAGTTCAGTACGCGACCGGCTTCCATGTCCTCCAGGTGCTGACGGATTACCTTGAGCGGCATGTAGTGGTCGCGCTGCATGGTGAGGATGTAGCGCAGGCGCTCAATATCCGTCTGGGAGTACTTGCGGTAACCGGTTTCGGTACGGCTGGGGTGCACGAGACCGCGCTCCTCCAGGAAGCGGATCTTGGATGCACTAATTCCGGGGAACTCCAGGTCAAGCTGGCTAAGAACCTGACCAATGGTCCGGCTCTTAACGTCACGCGGGTTACGGTCAGAGCCGCCGTTCTCCACGTCCTCTAGTTGAACCTCAGCGTTAGTGAGGTTCTCATCGATGCGTGAGGTCATCTATGTCTTTCGGGTACTTGTTCAGACGATGTCGATACGAGCCGAAATTTGAGTGAGTGGCTCGTTCCCCCGGTCGGGGGTCTCGCTCCGTGCCGAACATCTTTGCTTAGTGTTGAGAGTGTGATAGATAAGTTTAGTTGTTTATCACGAAATGATAAACCGCAAACCTTCGAGACAATCTTATAGCCTCACAAGGCATTTTGCTATTTAGTTCGCCCTTTTCAGGGGCTTTTTGAACCCAAAAATAGCCACACAATCAAACATTAATCAGTAGAGACAGTACCAATTTTAGCAAAATTCCAATACTTCGAACACATATATCTCATATTGGACTGCTTTACGAGGAAAATTTTATCTTCTCGCGATAGTTGAAGTTTTCATCACATTTAACTTGAAAGAGGCTCCCACTAGGGGTTTAGTCATCCTTCAAGCCCCTTTAGTGAATTCCTACACCTTCAAGACGAACCTTAAATGCGCCCAACTATTTGCGTTTGTGTGCATTTTAAAAGAAAAACGGCGAGACCAATCGGTCTCGCCGTTTCATCAGTACGTACCTCTTAACACGAGGGACGCCAGAGCTATAGAGTCTATCGAGCTAGACTATCGACTTAGAGCTTAGCCAGCTCAGCCTTGTACGCCTCTGCATCCAGCAGGTTAGCCAGGTCATCAGCGTTCTCGGGGCGAATCTCAATGATCCAACCCTCGCCGTAGGGATCGGAGTTGACCAGTGCGGGGTCATCCTCCAGTCCCTCGTTCACTGCGACAATCTCGCCAGCGATGGGAGCAAAGAGATCGGAGACAGACTTGGTGGACTCAATCTCACCGAAGCTATCCTCAGCAGCTACAGAATCGCCGACAGAGGGAAGGTCGACGTAGACGACGTCACCCAGTGCATCCTGAGCGTGGTCGGTAATACCAACACGTACGGTGCCCTCGGCGGTGAGAGCGGAAACCCACTCGTGCTCAGAAGTGTACGAGAGTTCTGCGGGAACGTTGCTCATAGCAGCGGTGTCCTTTCAGTGTGTTCTTGCGTAGCGCGGATCGTCCCGCGCACGGTGTCGTTCCGTATGTGGGATGACGGAACGTCCTACACCAATTATCACATAAGAAGTAACGCGGGGCACGTCCAAACACCCCCGTACCACTTCTAAGACACTATATTTTCCTTATCCTATCTAGCCGCTCAACAATCACCCCTTCCCAAGGCCCTAGAAGCACCCCTATTACTCACCTCCAGCAGACAGCCATTCAGACACACCAAAAGGCTCAGGGCCCCACACCATGAAAGGTGCAGGGCCCTGAGCCTAAAGACTAGAGAGCTAAACTCTCATAGCGTCTTAGCGGGAAGAAATGACGCGCTCGGAGAAGCGGTTCGGGTTACCGAAACGGTGTGCGGTAATCGAAACAGCCTGCTCGCGGAGGAAGGGCAGCATCTCGATACGGCCAGCCTCGGTGACCGGTGCGAAGTACACTGCAACATCCGGGCGACCACCCAGTGCCGAGTAGATGGACTTCACGTCGTTACCGATGTAGCGGATACGGGTGCCTTCCAGCGGAGTACCAGCCAGTGCGCGAACCGGGGTCTTAGCGTTCGAAGCCAGGTACTCGCGGAACTGAGCGTCCGACTTGACTTCGTACTTGATGCCCTTGTTCTCGAGGACGCCACGGACGTCGACCGGCAGGTCCTTACCGACGGACAGAGCAACCGGTGCGTTAGCTGCCAGACCGGCGAGCACAACGCGCAGGGTCTCTGCTGCAGATGCGGACTCGTCTGCACGAACCAGAACCTGGGTGGGTACGTAGCGCAGGATGTTGCGCTCCACGCCCAGCTTCGAGGGATCGTGGCCGAAGCCGAACTCGGTGTCCCAAGCGTGTGCGTCAGAGGAGACACCGCGCTTGATGAATGCGAAGTCCTCGCGCTTGCCCAGCTCGGAGTTCTCGATGGTAGCCAGGGTCTCGCGGACGGTCACGGACTGGGTGACAGCGGTTGCGGTTGCCTGTGCGGGCTCCCAATCGGACAGAGCGATCAGGTAGCTGGGGCCACCAGCCTTGGTACCGGAGCCAACGGTGGACTTCTTCCAACCGCCGAAGGGCTGACGCTGAACGATTGCACCGGTAATTGCACGGTTGACGTACAGGTTACCTGCCTGGACCTTGGAGAGCCACAGCTCGAGCTCGTCAGCATCCAGCGAGTGCAGACCTGCGGTCAGGCCGTAATCGGGTGCGTTCTGCAGCTCGATTGCCTCTTCCAGGGTGTCAGCGGTCATGATGCCCAGGATGGGGCCGAAGTATTCGGTCATGTGGTACTCGGAACCGGGCTTGACGCCTTCGCGAACACCGGGGCTCCACAGGCGACCGGTCTCGTCCAGTTCCTTGGGCTGGATGAGCCAGCGCTCGCCCGGGCCGAGGGTGGTCAGACCGCGCAGCAGCTTCTCTTCCGGCTTCTGAACAACGGGGCCCATCTCGGACTCGATGTCCTGCGGGTGTGCCACGTGCAGGGAGCTGACAGAGTCAATCAGCTGACGACGGAAACGCTCGGACTGTGCAACGGAGCCAACCAGGATGACGGTCGAACCAGCGGAGCACTTCTGACCTGCGTGACCGAATGCCGAGTAGACGACGTCCTTGACGGCGAGGTCGATGTCAGCGTTCGGGGTGACGATGATGGAGTTCTTACCCGAGGTCTCACCGAACAGGGGCAGGTCATCACGCCAGGAGCGGAAGAGCTCAGCGGTCTCGTAACCACCGGTCAGGATCAGGCGGTCAACCTCGGGGTGCGAGATGAGCAGCTTACCTGCAGCGCGGTCAACAACCTTGACGAGCTTCAGAACTTCCTTGGGAACGCCTGCATCCCACATGATCTCTGCGATCAGGGCACCGGTGCGAGCGGTGATGGTTGCGGGCTTGAAGATGACAGCAGAACCTGCAGCCAGACCAGCCAGAACACCACCGGCGGGAATAGCGGTCGGGAAGTTCCACGGGGGAACAACCAGGGTCAGGTCAACAGACTTGGGCTTTGCGCCGTCGATCTTCTCGAGGTCCTCAGCCAGCATTGCGTAGTAGTATGCGAAGTCGATTGCCTCGGAGACCTCGGTGTCGCCCTGCTCCAGGGTCTTGCCAGCCTCAGCTGCCATAACCTCCAGCAGGTCACCGCGGCGCAGTGCGATAGCCTTACCGACCTTGCGCAGAATCTCTGCACGCTCGTGGCCGGAGAGCTTGCCCCATGCCTTACCAGCTTCCTCAGTTTCCTTGATCAGCTTCTCAGCGTCAGCTTCGCTGGTCAGCTCGTTAGCCTTGAGGGTTTCGATGCCCAGCTTGGTGGTCTTGGAACGCTCGAGGATTGCGCGGCCCCACTCGCGGTTACCGGAGAGTGCAGGGTCGGTGTCGGGGGTGTTCTCGAAGCGGCCTGCCGGTACGAAGACGTTGTCCTCGTTCTCGGTCAGACGGTTCTGGGTGCGCTTGGATGCGGGAACCTCGTCGGTGACGGAGTTCAGCGCACGCATGAAGCGGTCCTCTTCGCGCTTGAAGATGGACTCGTCGGTTGCCAGGTCGAAGATACCGGACATGAAGTTCTCGGAGGAAGCGTTCTCCTCGAGACGACGGATCAGGTATGCGATAGCAACGTCGAATTCCTTGGGGTTCACGACGGGCACGTACAGCAGCAGGTGGCCAACGCGACGGCGGATGATCTCTGCCTGCTGCTCAGCCATACCAATCAGCATCTCGAACTCGACGCGGTCCTTCACGCCGCGGTCCTCGGACAGCAGCAGTGCGAAAGCAACGTCGAAGAGGTTGTGACCTGCAATACCGAGGCGAACGTTCTTCACGTGCTCGGGGCGCAGTGCGTAGTCCAGAACGCGCTTGTAGTTGGTGTCAGCAGCCTGCTTGGTGTCCCAGGTGGTCAGCGGCCAGCCGTGCATAACAGCTTCCACGATTTCCATGGAGAGGTTTGCACCCTTAACCAGGCGAACCTTGATGCCTGCGCCGCCAGCAGCAACGCGCTTTGCGGACCACTCCTGCAGGTGCTGCATTGCAGCCAGGGTGTCGGGCAGGTATGCCTGGAGCACGATACCGGCTTCCAGGTCCTTCAGGTGGGGCTGGTCCAGAATCTTGGTGAACACCTCAATGGTGAGGTCCAGGTCCTTGTATTCCTCCATGTCCAGGTTGATGAACTTCTTGGGGGAGGTGGATGCAGCCAGCTCGTACAGCGGGGTCAGGCGGCGAACAGCGGTCTCAACGACCTCGTCGAATGCCCAGTGCTGGTGGGGGCCGGAAACAGCGGACACCTTGATGGAGACGTAGTCAACGTCGTCACGTGCCAGCAGGCGCTTGGTCTCAGCCAGGCGGTGCTCTGCTTCCTTGTCACCCAGAACTGCCTCACCGAGCAGGTTGACGTTCAGGCGGTTACCGGTCTTGGTCAGCTCTGCAATTGCGTCGCCCAGCTTCTCCTCGGAAGCGTCGACGATCAGGTGACCAACCATCTCGCGCAGCACGCGGCGTGCAACGGGAACGGTGGGCCATGCGACCTTGCCAGCCAGCTTGCCACCGAAGCCAACAGCGGACTTCATGTACCAGGGCAGGAAGGAAGGTGCCAGGCCGGAAATGCGGGAGAGGTTGCGGCCGGAGACGTTGTCGTCTTCGGGGCGAATAACGCCATCAACAAAGCCGACGGTGAAGGGAAGACCATTGGGGTCCTTCAGAACACCGGCGAGCTGCTCAGCTGCGAAGGTGGGCTTGATCGACTGGGACTCATTTACCCACTGGCGAACAAGCTGACGAGCTTCCAGAGCCATCTTCTGGTAGTGCTCAGATGCGAAAGGATGGGTCATCCTTGACTCCTAACTATCTTACTGTGTGCGGTACACACCACGTTTGGCGATGTCTCTATTTCACCACAAAAGGGTAATAAATACCTCATTAGAAAAACTGAATGTTTTTTCCAAAATCCATTTAGTTTTTCTAAATGATTGTGCGGTGAGGTTTTCACCCCGCGCCCCCTCCGAACCTCCTGTTCGAAGAGACAAGGTGAAGTTTGTAGCGACATCGCTATCCATCTCTCTCAGGCTAGCACTTTCAGAAAGCAAATACCGAACCGATTTCGTAACAATCGAACACTTCAAAACCAGTCCCAAAAGCATCTTCGGCTCTAAGAATCATCACATTCAGCGCGAAAATACTCGCTACACAAGCCAACATGCCGGCACCCCACTTCAGTCGTCTCAAAAAGAGCCAGCCGGAAGCCCGCGCGGTACCATAGACAAGAGTCCACGATGAGAGACGCACCACGGAAGAACTCAGAGGCACAATCTGCAGAACAACCGGGCGCGCCAGGGAGGAAACACATGTCAATCTACGACATCCGACGCATGCAAATGCTCCTCGAAATCCAAGAACGCGGCACCGTCATCGCTGCCGCAGAAGCGCTCAGCCTCACCCCCTCCGCCGTCTCCCAGCAGATTGCCACCCTCGAAAAAGAAACCGGCACCCCGCTTCTGCAGCGCATCGGCAGGCGCGTACAGCTCACCAGCGCCGGACTCATCATCGTCGACAGCGCCCGCAGCATCCTGCGCGAACTCGACCGCATGCAAACCTCCGTCGCCAACCTCACCGGCGAACCCGCAGGCATGGTCCGCCTCGCAATCTTCCAGTCCGCGGCCTTCGCATTGCTACCGGAAACCCTCAGCTACCTTGCCGAACACGCACCCTCACTCACGCTGCAAGTACTGCAAATCGACCCCGAAACCGGAACCTCACTCACCCGAAGCCGCGAATACGACATGGTGCTCTCCGAAGCCTACCCGCACCACCACATCCCCGAATACCCCGAACTGCATTCCGAGCTGCTCACCGAAGACCCGCTCAGCCTCATCGTGCCCAGCACCTCCACCATCACCTCAATCGAGGAGGCGCACGCACTGCCCTGGGTTCTCGAAATGGAACAGAACACCTCCCGCAGCTGGGCGCTCAACCAGTGCCGCACCGCAGGATTCGAGCCGGTCATCCGTTACAGCGCCAATGACATGATTACGAACTCCAACCTCGTCAAAGCAGGATTCGCCGTCACCATCGTGCCCGGCTTCATCCTCTCCTCCCTCTCCACCACCGAGGGGCTACGCATCGTCGAGCTACCCGGCAAGCCCTGCCGCAAAATCTTTACCGCCGTACGCCGAGAGTCCGCCGCCAACCCCGCCATCGCCATGGTGCGCGAAGCACTGCACCACGCGGTCAAGGTAGCATTCGGCGAACACGACAGGAGCGAAACCGCATAAGAAAAATTAACTGCCAGCCACGCCAGCAGACTAGACAATGCAAAGGTCGGGGCCGTTCCCAGGAACGACTCCGACCTTTCAACATACCTTTTTGAACAGGCGCCTATATATAAGGTATAAAAACACACAACGGAGCCATTCCCCCGCCGCGCCCATCCTTCACAGGAGCCAGCTCCAGGTACCAGCGCAACCGCTAGTTCAGCGAAGCAACCACAGCCGAGCTCTGCACCTCGTAGAACGACGACGACAAACCAGCCGCCGCCATATCCAGCACAGCACTCACATGAACCTGCTTCAATGCAGAACCGGCAACACCCGAAGCCACCTGATAATTCAGCTGAACATCCAAGCGGTGACCGCGAGGAATAGCGGTGCGCAACTCCAGAACGTTCTCGCTGCCAGCACCAGCCTGACCGGTCTGTTCACTACGGCGCACCGCATCAAGATTCAGAGCATCCACAGGAGCCACCAGGGCCGAAGCACCCAGGTTACCCGAAGGCAGCACCGCCTGACCCGAGGCAACACGAAGAGTCACCGCAGGATTCAACAACAAACCAGTCTTCGGGTCCTGCGCGCGAGCACGCACCATCAGGCGAGTACCCACCGGCAGCGTCGAATTGCCCTCATTAATAATGCTCAGGCGAGTCGGCAGATTCCGGAAAGCAACAGTACGCGCCGGCTGACTCTGCAAAGACACAGCCTGCACACCAGAGACCGCCTTCAACTCCAGGCGGATGCACGACTCGTTATAACGCATCGGAACCTGCACCAGCGCAGAACTCGCCGCGCCGCCGTTCTGTCCACCACTGTGCTGTCCACCACCGTGCTGACCGCGCTGTCCACCACGCTGTCCGCCAGGACGCTGGGTCACCGGGGTCACGCGAGCGCGCTTACCGCCCGAACGAGTTGCCGCCTCCGCAGCGCTCACGCCGCCAGCCACCAGGGCAGCCGAAGCCCCAGCAACCTTCAACGCGGTACGGCGAGAAGCGTTCATCAGATTATTCTTAGTCATTTTCTACTCCCCTAAGCCTTCGCGATACGGTACACGCCGCTAATCGTGCCCTGCCACCAGGTGCCGTAACGGTCAATCGTGCCCACCATCTGCAGGGTGTCACCACCGCCAAGCAGCAGGCTCACATGCTGAGGCAGGCGCTGCTCGTGCATCGTCTTACCGGTTTCCATGTCCAGCGCGACTGCCCAGGCGTAGGCGCCATTCGCCAAACCAGCCGGGCCGCGGCGACGCTCACAGGTGTAAATCAGACCGTCAGCGGTGGAATAGCGAGGAACAGCCGAAGAGTACACGTCCTTACGGTCCCAAATCTTACGCAGACCGCGGTCGGTAATATCCCAACGCTCCATGCCGGGAGCAAAAAGCGCATTCGCAGGAACCGACGGACCGGCACCCTCCGGGTACTTCGGGTAAGGGTAGCCGTAGGTGCTTGCACCGACCATCGTGTTACCCACACCGATCATAGAATTCTCAGTGCCAGAGGTACCGGCAGTAAACAGGCCGGCGCTACCGACCTTCGCACCGTTATCGGTGCGGTACACAATGACCGACTCCTGAATATCAGAGTTATCGGTCAGCATCACGTAATCCGAACCGTTCGGGCCAAAGAACGTCGGGGAGGCACCCGAACCCCACGCGAGCTTACCGGGCTTGCGGGCGCTACCGCGGTCGTAGGCATGCCACCACTTGAGGGTGGGCGCACCGGTTGCGGTAGCGTTCAGCATATAAATAGCGTGGGAAGTCACCACGCTCACGCCCTGCGGGCACGCCGAAATCGAGTTATCAATACGCTCACCCGCAATCGACGCCTTATTCAGGCGCATCGAGCGAATCGTGCCGCGAGCAGAATCAATCACCGCAATGTAGCCGTTCTTCGTCGCAACCCAAATGCGACCGGACCAGTCGGGTACCAGACCAACCACAGCGTCATTGGCGCTCTGGGCGAGCATGCGGCTCAGGTCAATACGCTCATCAACTCGGATGCTGCGTCCGTCAGCAGAGTGGGAGAGTCGCAGCAGGCACTGAGAGCCATCCACCAGAACCATGCGGTCCTGCGCGTCAAGGTAAGCGTACACGCCACCGAGCAGTGCGCCCTTCGGGATGTCCAAGTGGGAGAGCTCGCGGCCGGTATGCGGGTCAAGGATAGAGAGCTTCGGGGTGATGAACTCGCCGTGGGCGAAGACCTGGGTGCAGAGCACCTGAATGAAGCCGTCGCGTCCGGCAAGGATTGTCGGGCAGGCGCCGCCGAGCTTCGTGCCGGTAATCTTCCAATTGCCTGCGCCGGGACCGGCAAGAGGAGTAGCATCGGAAGACTGGGCATCACCGTGCATGGTGGTAATGCCGGGTGCGCCCAGGTGCGGATTCACCTGGGCGTTATAGGTGGGGGTCATGGTTGGTTCTTTCTAACGGTGAGTGGCGCACGCCTTCAATGGAGTGCACAAATATGCGCTTTCACATGCGCAAACGTTTCACATTGTAGGGTCAGAAAGCAGTTTTTGACGACACTAAAGGGCACCTTGAAACATTGTTCAGGCGACACTTGAGAGCTTCACCAGGAAACCCCTCAGCACTACCCTTTCAGATCAAGGTGCCCCTTTAACCCATCACCACGGACCTTCATACTCACGGGCCCTCATGCCCGCGGCGATTATTTTTAGCTATTTCTCCATGAGCGCCTTTGCCAGAGCATCATCAAGAACCAAGTCAGTAATCGCACCCGTACGCAACGCACCACGCAAAGCACGCACACGGTGAGTACCGGACGCGACGCAAATACGGCGCGGAATACGAGCCAGCTCCTTCGGAGTCGGACCGGATGCACGCTTATTCAGCTCCAAATCAGCCCAGGAGCCGTCCTCACGCAGAAGAATCGTACACATATCCCCCACAACGCCCAGCTCACGCAGCTGACGCTGCTCCTGCGCCTCAAAATAGCCACCCGAATACACGTGAGAAGGGATAGGTCCACCAAAAGCACCCACGCCAAAAATAGCGAGGTCAACATTCTGCTGGGCATGCAGATTCTTCTGCACGCTACGCTCACGCCACATGGCGGTCTTGGTGTCCGCATAGTCAAAGAACGCGGGAACCGGAAAATGGATAGTCTGCGCATCATAGGCATTCACCAACTGCCCCAGCAAGGAACCCAAGTACGGAATACCCGAATGGTGCGCATTACCGGCGCCGTTCATCTGCACGACAGTCACGCCTTTCAGAGGACGACGCGGCAGATGACGAGAAATCTCAGTCATCGTTGAACCCCACGCCACACCCAGGCTCGTTCCATTATCAATCAGGGAATCAAGGAGAGCCGCCGCGGTACGGGATACCTGACTCATACGGGCAATGGGGGTAGCATCCGAACGGACATTCACGAGAGTAACGCGCACCTTATAGCGCTCACCGATGCGGCGCTCAAGCTCGCTGCGGGCACGGAAGGAATCATCTAGACGGATCTGCACCATGCCGCTTTCACGAGCACTTTTAAGCAGACGTGACACAGTGGCTCGAGAGACCCCCAGACGGGCCGCGATAGCGTCCATCGTCATGTTGTGAATGTAGTAAAGCTGCGCTGCCTCGTAGGTATGGTTAGCGCGTTCGTTCATCTGCCACAGACCCCCAGTGAAAATCCGTTCATACTGCTTGGTTATTATTTCACCATTGGGTTTTACTAAATGCAAGATGAAACCCCCACGCCGCACAAGCGGCAATACAGGAAAGAGCAGTACATGAGCTCCCAGCACATTGCACAGCAGTCTCAGCTGACCGCCGAGTCCCGCGCCAAGGCGCTCAAGAGCATGGTCAACGAAGAACTCGACATCTTGGTCGTCGGCGGCGGCATCACCGGTGCAGGCATTGCCCTCGACGCAGCAACCCGCGGTCTGCGCACCGGTATCGTCGAAGCAGGCGACTGGGCTGCAGGCACCAGCGCATGGTCCTCCAAGCTTGTTCACGGCGGCCTGCGCTACCTCTACAACCTCGACTTCAAGCTCGTGACCGAAGCACTGACCGAGCGCGGCCTGCTGCTGAACAAGATCGCACCCCACCTGGTGCACGCACAGCCCTTCCTGTGGCCCCTGAAGATGCCCGTCATCGAGCGCGCATACTCCGCAATCGGCATCGGCATGTACGACACCCTCGCATTCCTCGGTTCCCGCGGCAACAAGGGCGTCCCCTCCCAGCGTCACTTCACCAAGACCGGCACCAAGGCCGTCTTCCCCGACATCAAGGACTCCGCATTCAGCGGCGCAATCCAGTTCTACGATGCACGCGTTGACGACGCACGCCTCGTCATCGACGTCGTCCGCACCGCTGCAGGCTACGGCGCACTGGCTGCATCCCGCACCCAGGTTGTCGGCTTCACCAAGGATGCATCCGGCCGCGTCATCGGCGCAGAGCTGGCAGACTTGGAGACCGGCGAGCGCCTGAACGTACGCGCAAAGCACATCATCAACGCAACCGGTGTGTGGACCGAAGAGTCCGAGTCCCTGGCTAACCCCGATGCAGGCCTGGAGGTTCTCGCATCCAAGGGTATCCACATCGTGGTTCCTCGCGACCGCATCAACGCAACCAGCGGTATCTTCACCAAGACCGAAAAGTCTGTTCTCTTCATCATCCCCTGGCAGCGTTACTGGATCATCGGTACCACCGACACCCCCTACACCGAGGACCGCGAGCGCCCCGTCGCAACCAGCAAGGACATCGACTACGTCCTGATGCAGGCGAACAAGCTGATCGCTAACCCGCTGACCCGCGAAGACATCATCGGCACCTACACCGGCCTGCGCCCGCTGCTGCAGCCCAAGGTAAAGGACGGCGCAGCATCCACCAAGGTTTCCCGCGAGCACACCGTGACCGAGGTTGCACCCGGCATGAGCGCAATCGCAGGCGGCAAGCTCACCACCTACCGTGTCATGGCTGCCGACGCTGTCGACTTCGCGCTGGGCGAGCAGGCTAAGCAGAACCCCTCCGTGACCGCCAACATCGGCCTGGTCGGTGCAGACGGCTACCACGCAATCGCTGCTAACCGTGCACGCTACGCAGAGCGTTACGGCTGGGATGAGGACCGTATCACCCACCTGCTCGAGCGTTACGGCGCGCAGATTGAGGACCTCGGCGCTCTCATCGACGCTGACCCGTCCCTCGGTGCTCCCCTGGCTAAGGCACCCCAGTTCCTGCGTGCAGACGTCGTCTTCGCTGTCCGCTACGAAGGTGCACTGCACCTGGAGGACGTTCTGGTCCGCCGCGTACGCCTCGACCTCGAGCAGCGCGACCGCGGCCTGGCAGCAGCAGACGAAATCCTCGACATCATGCGTGCCGAGCTCGGCTGGGACGACAAGAAGGTCAAGGAAGAGCGCGACCTCTACGCCGCACGCGTGCAGGCTATCCGCGAGGCGGAGTCCACCTCCACCGACGCTGAGGCATCGGCAAAGATTGAGGCTGTCACCCCCGTGGCACCTCGTGTGAAGCTCTAATCCTTAAAGATTCCACACATACCTTTCGTAACCGATTATTTGGTACGAACCGACCGTTCACCCCTCACCGAGCATGGGTTATCTCATATTTTCGGTGAGGGGTGGACGAGAGGTTAAATAACCGTTTACGATAATCCCATGCATAAGAAGCAGCGAGCTAAATACAGGGTTAACCCACTGGTACGATCTGCTTCTCAACCAGAAACATCTATCAAATTTTCGTAGCAACCGCTACACATTTCAGCACAGCGTTGTGCCCCGATCCGCCCGTGCGGTGAGGACGCACGGGAACACGCAAGCAAAGGTTCGCTTGCCTTCCAGACGCTTCGTCTTCAAGGAGCATCAATGTCTCTTCTTGCTTCCGCAGGAACTGTACTTGCAGCCGGCTCTTCCGCTCTCGTGGATGCATCCGGCGCCCCCACCACCCTCGGAATCTTCGCTTCCGAGTTCTTCGGTACCTTCATCCTGATTCTGCTCGGTGCCGGCGTATGCGCCGCAGTGACCCTCAAGAAGTCCTACGCTAAGGACGCAGGCTGGGGTGTTATCACCTTCGGATGGGGTCTGGCAGTGTTCACCGCCGTGTACCTCTCCTTCCATTCCGGTGCACACCTGAACCCCGCAGTGACCGTCGGCCTGGCAACCGCAGGCCGCGACCTGGCAACCGGTGTTCCCGCAACCGCAGGCAACATCGCCCTGTACATCATCGCTCAGATGCTCGGCGCAATGGCCGGCGCAACCGGAGCGTACCTCACCTACAAGAAGCACTTCGATGAGGACCCGGGCGACCGCCTCGGCATCTTCGCAACCGGCCCCGCCATCAAGTCCTACGGCTGGAACTTGCTCACCGAGATTATCGGCACCTTCGTCCTGATTGGCTGGATCATCGCATCCGGTAAGACCCCCAGCGAGCTCGGCCCCCTGGCTGTTGCCCTGGTCGTTGTATCCATCAGTATGAACCTCGGTGGCGCAACCGGTTCCGCTATCAACCCCGCACGTGACCTCGGCCCCCGTATCGCCTACACCTTCCTGCCCATCCCCGGTAAGACCGGCTCCAACTGGTCTTACGCATGGGTTCCGGTTGTTGGCCCAATCATCGGCGCTATCCTCGCAGGCCTGATCGTTCCGGCAGTTCTGCCCCTCTAAACCTCTCTAATACCCCCGTTCTTTTGTTCTAAGGAAAAATCAATGACGACTTCTCTGCACTCCGCAACCCTCAACGTCGAACGCAAGTACATCCTCTCCATCGACCAGGGCACCACCAGCTCCCGCGCGATCCTGTTCAACAAGGCGGGCGAGAACGTGGCTCAGGGCCAGCTCGAGCACGAGCAGATCTTCCCCAAGGCCGGCTGGGTCGAGCACAACGCAACCGAGATTTGGCAGAACGTCCGTAAGGTCGTAGCAATGGCTATGGCAAACGGCGAAGTCAACCACCACGAAATCGCTGCAGTCGGCATCACCAACCAGCGTGAAACCACCGTCGTGTGGGACAAGAACACCGGTGAGCCCGTCTACAACGCAATCGTCTGGCAGGACACCCGCACCCAGGAAATCGTTGAAGAGCTCGCAGGCGAAGAGGGCGTTGGCAAGTACCACGACATCGTCGG
Source organism: Rothia sp. HMSC066G02 (assembly GCF_001813145.1). NCBI lineage: Bacteria > Bacillati > Actinomycetota > Actinomycetes > Micrococcales > Micrococcaceae > Rothia > Rothia sp. HMSC066G02. The sequence goes on from NZ_KV811593.1 coordinate 325,902, forward strand.
CCTGAACCTCTCTACCTACTTCTCCGGCCCCAAGATCAAGTGGATCCTGGACAACGTTGAAGGCGCACGCGAGCGCGCAGAACGCGGCGACCTGCTCTTCGGCAACACCGACACCTGGCTGGTCTGGAACCTGACCGGTGGTGTTGACGGCGGCGTTCACGTCACCGACGTAACCAACGCATCCCGTACCCTGCTGATGAACATCCGCACCCTCGAATGGGATCCGCAGATCGCTGCAGACATGGGCATCCCCATGAGCATGCTGCCCGAAATCAAGTCCTCCTCCGAGGTGTACGGCTTCGGCCGCGCAACCGGTCTGCTCGCAGGCACCCCCATCGCGGGTATCCTGGGCGACCAGCAGGCTGCAACCTTCGGTCAGGCTTGCTTCGAGAAGGGCATGGCGAAGAACACCTACGGTACCGGTAACTTCATGCTCATGAACACCGGCAACGAGCCCGTCTTCTCCAACAACGGTCTGCTGACCACCGTCGCATACAAGATTGGCGACGCTGCTCCCGTCTATGCTCTGGAAGGCTCGGTCGCAATGAGCGGCTCCCTAATCCAGTGGCTGCGCGACAACCTGCGCATGATTGAGCACGCTGCAGAGTCTGAGGAACTGGCTACCTCCGTCAAGGACTCCGGTGGCTGCTACGTTGTTCCCGCATTCTCCGGCCTGTTCGCACCGCACTGGCGTTCCGACGCTCGCGGCGTCATCGTTGGTCTGACCCGCTACGTGAACCGTGCACACATCGTGCGTGCGGCACTGGAAGCAACCGCATTCCAGACCCGCGAGGTTCTGGACGCAATGAACGCTGACTCCGGTGTTGAGCTCTCCGAGTTGCGCGTGGACGGCGGCATGACCGCTAACGAGTTCCTCATGCAGTTCCAGGCTGACATCCTCGGCGTTCCCGTAATCCGCCCGAAGGTTGTTGAGACCACCGCTCTGGGCGCAGCATACGCTGCAGGTATCGCTGTTGGTTTCTGGAGCGGCAAGCAGGACGTTGTGGACAACTGGGCTGAGGACAAGCGCTGGCTGCCCTCCATGGAGCCCGCAGAGGTTGACCGCCAGTACCGCCTGTGGAAGAAGGCTGTCTCCCGCACCCTCGAGTGGGTTGACGAGGACGTTCCGACCGCCTAATCGCAGCACCCGTTGCCTGACGGCACGGCCCGCGTACTAGCGAAGCCCCGGTTGCTTCTCCCCCGCTATGGGGTTGAAGCAGCCGGGGCTTTTCGCTGTTTTATGACGCTCAATTCAGCGTTTATTGCGGCGTAATTTCTACAAAAATTAGTGCTAGGGTACCGTTGGTTTTTGTAAATTTGGTATCTTCCGCCGATCACCTGGCGCGGTGTTGTTCGTGAGGTGTCAGTACCGCACAGGACGCGTACGCGACATATTCATGCGCTGTCCTGACAGGAATTGACGGTTCGCGCTGATACTTTATTTACGTTCCCGTCCGCCACGGTGCTTCACGTACTGCGGCGGACGGACTTTTATCTCTTGTTACTGGGTTCTCTGCATTAACGATGAGTGGGGTTCGCTTTTCGTGTTGCAGTTCTCGCTGTAAAAATCACTGGTTTTATGCCCCTTGTTGAGATACCCGTTTACATGTTGTGTGGGGTTGGTCTAACAGCGTTTGTTTGCCTTTGATGTCCACTTCAAGCGCCGTATCATAGATATATAGGCTTATTGATTCTATTCTGGTCGCCGAAGATGGCGGTTGGTTATGCATCTGGCACCTTCCGGTGGTCGTGAGAACGGAGAGAGGCTCCGTTGGAAGGAGGGAGCGGGTTTCCCGCACCGATTATGGTTGATGTCCGTCGCCGCAAGCTTGCAATTATTGCTATGAACGTTTCGGTTCTTGCAGCTGCTCTCTCCTGGCTGTTGGTGCTCTTCTCTGTCATGTATTCTCCCGCAGCTGTACCGTGGGCTCTGGGCGTTGCTATCGTACTGACTGTGATTGGCGCCTACGCACTGTACCGCTACTACTCCAAGTACTCGCACGTGCTCCCGAACGAGGACCCGGATACGCACGATGTGCTCGGTCACGACCTGCACTCGACTCACCTGCCGCATCTGCACCACACGGAGGGCAACGCTGATGGAGTAGCCGCTAAGTAGCGAGCTTCTTATCCCCTAGACAGCATAAATGTGCCGCCTCACCAATACCGGTGAGGCGGCACATTTACGTTATGGTCAGGGGCAGAGGCCGGCCCTGCACTCAAGATTATTTCTCAGCGGTCGGGTCAGTACTTTGACGCGCTTCAGCTTCGGCTCTGGCTAGTTCTGCCTTTTTATTCTCCTGGACTATCAGAGCGTTATATTTCCAGCCGGGGATTCGTTCAACAAGCCACCCAACCCAGAGGAGCGCAGCGGTAATGAGAGCGACCGGAATCAGGTAAATGAGGAAGCTCGGGTTGCGGGTGTGGTCTGAGGTGCTCCCCGCGCTGAGTTCCCACAGCGCAATGATTGGTACCGCCATTATGGGCATCACTATAAAAAGGATGAGGGCATAGTAAATGCCCATCATGCTACCGGGCCTACCTCTATTTATACGAGCTTGGGTAACGGCTCTGTCCAGGCGTTTGTATTCCTCCAGAGTTTCGCCGTCTAGAAGCGAAGCGTCAGGGATTTTGGCCATGACGTACTGTACGGCTTCAAAATCTGAGGGCGAGCAAATAAAGATATGCCCCTGGGACATAACGGTGTATTCTTTCGCGATGTTGAGGCACGCCTGCGCGTAACGGTTATTGAGCTCTCGACTCTCCGGGTTTTCCTTGAGTTCCCGGCGGAGGTCTTTCAGGTCTTCCATGTTTCTCCTTGCAATTTCAGTCGTCGTTGAACCCAACGTTGGGGTACGAGAAACACAGGTCATCCCCCACCCGGTGCGGGGTGGAGAAGCCGGAGTATTGAATTGCGGTGTATCGGTGTGTACTTCACAGAATGCCAGCTCTTGGGGCTCAGACAAAATTGACCGGGCATCCTGAGATGTTTCAACGGCGGTGCATACATCTCATATATAGCGGTCAGTTATAGACAAAACCCGCTACGGGTACGGTACGGAGGTGCCCCTCCCCTATGATGGTTGAAAGGGATATTTACCTCTAATACCATCTGCAATACACGCCTACGAGCCAACGAGGAAGAGCATGACCAAAGCGACCGATTCGCCGCAGCCGCCGGAAGCGCTCGCGCGCTGGTACACTCGCTATTCGAGCCCCGTCGGCGTGCTCTACCTTGCCGCCCGTGCGGATGCGATTGTGGGCATCTGGTACGAGGATCAGGCGCATTTTCCGCTCCCCCATGAGCTCGGTGAACTAATCGAGAATCCCGTCACCTACCTACGGGAGCACGGCGCTGCAGAAGGTGAAGAGCCAGCCGATGAGTATGCTGCGGCGCAGCTGCTGTCCCGCGCTGAGGTGGAGCTCTCCGAGTACTTTGAGCGCAAGCGCACTTCTTTTACGTTGCCCCTAGATCCTGAGGGCACCGATTTTCAGCTGATTGTATGGGAGCATCTGAAGACTGTTCCTGCCGGGTACACCACCACTTACGGTGAGATTTCGCGTGCGGTTGGTCCCGGTGCTCCGGCGCAGGCGGTGGGTCAGGCGGTCGGCCGCAATAAGGTTTCTATTATGATTCCGTGTCACCGCGTTATTGGTGCTGATGGTAGTTTGACTGGCTACGCTGGCGGGGTTGAACGTAAGCAGTTCCTTCTCAATCTGGAGGAGCCGGAAGAGGTGCGGGAGGCGCGGCTCTTCTAGCGATGTCACCCGGCGGTGATTGAGACTTGTCAGAGGGCGGAGCGTGCGTCGGATGCGGGCTCCGCCCTTTGTCGTACCTATTTTCGGTTTCGTTGCTCTGCATCACGACACATAATCGAATATACTTGCGATTTACTCACGCTAGAGCTACTGTTTAAGTAGAACATGCTTCCGAAATACTCGGATGAGCTCAGCACTCTCAGAGAGGAGAAACCGTGACCTCGCAACCTACTATTCCCGCCGACCCCCTCGAAAACGCCCCGAGCTACCCCACGTGGGTGACCGATGAGCTTCTGCGCGACTACTACGACACCGAATGGGGCATGCCCGTCACCGATGAACGAGGACTCTTCGAAGCCCTGAGCCTCGAGGCTTTTCAGGTGGGGCTCTCGTGGCGCACGATTCTTGCCCGCCGAGAGGCATTCCGCCGCGTTTTCGAGGGTTTCGACCCCGAACGCGTGGCTGCGTTCACCGACCATGATGTTGCGCGGCTCCTCCAGAATGAAGACATTATCCGTAACGAGAGGAAGATTCGCGCGGTCATCTCCAATGCACGGCTGACCCTGCGGATGCGCGAGCTTGCCGCAACGCCCCGTGACGCCTCCACGGAGGATATTCGTCTTCCCCTTATCGCGCCCTCTTCTACCCCGGCCAAAGAGGATAGCAGCGAGGCGGCAGACACTCGCCGCCGTCGGGTTCGCACCCTGAGCTTCGAGGATCTGGAACGGATGCGCGAGCGCACCCTATCCGACGGCACGCATGTACCGGGTGGGCTGCCGGCGTGGCTGTGGTCCTTTGCGCCGAGCGAGACTATCGCACCGCTCACCCAGAACGATATTCCCACCGATACCCCTGAGTCCGCGCTTCTTGCCAAATCTTTTAAAACTCTAGGAGGCGTGTTCTTGGGTCCGGTGACCGCTTATGCGCTCATGTGCGCGGTCGGTATGGTGGATGCGCACCTGGTGGACTCGCATCGGCGAGGCTGTTCGGGGCTCTTTGCCTAACTCGCTTGGCGTGCTCGCCTCCAAGGGCGTAGAAAAGCCGCGTGTTACTTCGTTAAAGTAAGCACGCGGCTTCTATACGTTGAGAGGTTCCGCTCTGAATTAGATCGTCACAGGATTAGATCGTTACAAAGAGGAAAATCAGGGACAGCAGCGGCGGGGTCAGCTGGATTAGCGCGGGCTTGCGCTTTGCCGGGGAGGTGAGGAACAGGTAGATACCTGCGATTGCCATAGAGCCCAGGCCTGCGAACATGAGTGCCACGCCGACCTGCGGGGAGCCGAACCAGAAGGCAAGTAGACCGGTTGCGGCAATCCAGGCGAGCATCAGGTTGTACAGGCCCTGGTTTGCTGCCATCTCCTTGGTGGATTCGGCGAATTCTTCGGTCATGCCGAAGGTTTCGCGGCCCTTGGGCTTAGTCCAGAGGAAGGATTCGATGATCCAGATGTACACGTGAATAGCGATTGCTACGAAGGCAAAAACGGTGGTGACCGTTGCGAGTGCCTGCATTATTTCTCCTTAAGCAGTAGGTGTTCTATGAGGCACCTGCCCGTTCTTTATTCTGGAGCACAACCTGTGGTGATGTTCAGAATCATGCGGGAGCAAGCACAAGAAGTAATTCTACGCTTCTTCCGGGCTTATCGGAACTTCCCTGAATATGCGTAGAACCCCTCGATTCGTCGTCTGCAGAGAAAATTGCAGGGTTCTCATCGAGGGGTTTCTTACGCGGGGTTACGCCGAATCCGGTATTGGCCTTTAGCCCATCATGAGTGAGAGAGCAAAGGACCAGACGCAGACCAGGCCCAGCAGAATAGCGCTGTACTTAATGGACATGGAGGTAATCTTCGATTCCTCGCCGGCACTGTTCACAGCCGCCGCCGCAATCGCGATGGACTGCGGGGAGACGATCTTGCCCATCACGCCACCGGCGGTGTTTGCGGCCACGAGCAGGGTCGGGTCAACAGCAATCTGGGCTGCGGTGGTGGACTGCAGACCCGCGAAGAGCACGTTAGCGTTCGTCACGGAGCCGGTCACGAACACGCCAATCCAACCGATAATCGGGGACAGCAACGGGAAGACCGGGCCGGCTGCCGCGAGCGCGAGCGCAATGGAGGTGGTCATACCGGCATAGTTCATGACGTTTGCGACGGACATGACCAGGCAGATCATGAGGATCGGCATCTTCAGCTGGTTCCAGGTACCGCCGAGTTCTTCAAAGGCTTCGCCCCAGCTGATCTTCGAGGTCAGGATGGTGATGAGTGCCGCCACCAGAATTGCGGTGCCGGATGCGCCCAGGGTGTTCCAGGAGAACATCGCGGTCACGGTCTTGCCGGCACCGGTGGTGATGGCTTCGTGAATGCCGGGGATGGGGAACGCCAGGGTTGCGGCGCCGAGCAGGCCGTTGGTTGCGAAGATCGGCTTCAGTGCGGTGGACCAGAGCAGGATGGTTGCGGAGAGGAAGATGAAGGGGCTCCACGCCTTAACGATCTCAGCGCCGGTGTGCTTGACGCCCTGCTGCGCCTGAACTTCTTCGAGGCTGGGAGCGGTAGGTTCACGGTAAATGTGCTTGGGCTGCCAGGAACGCATGACGAGTGCCAGCGCTACCAGGGACAGCAGCGGCGGGATGATGTCGACCAGTTCGGGCGAGCCGAGCAGTATCAGGATAGCTGCCTGACCGCCGGAGAAGATCACGCCGGTCATGAGCGCTACGAGACCGACTTCGCGGATGCCGCGCATACCGTCCTGGATTGCGATCATCAGCACCGGCACGATTGCCACGAAAATCTGCAGTACCGGTACCATGCCTGCGGACAGGTGTGCGGTGTCCAGGCCGCCGACCTTAGCTGCGGTGGTCACGGGGATACCGATAGCACCGTATGCGCCGGACGCGGCGTTGGCTACCAGCGCCAGCATGGATGCCTTGAGGGGGTTGAAACCCAGAGATACCAGCAGTGCAGCAGAGATAGCGATCGGGATGCCGAAGCCTGCCGCGCCTTCGATGAAGCCGCCGAAGCAGAAGGCAATCAGCAGCACCTGGATGCGCTGGTCGTTTGAGATGGAGGAGACGGAGGAGCGCACGATATCGAAGTTACCGGCGCGCACGGCGATGCGGTAAAGCCACACAGCCATCAGCACAATCCAGCCGATGGGCCACATGCCCGAGAGGAAGCCGGAGAGGATGGAGCCGGCACCTGCGGTGATGGGCAGGCCGAAGACGGCGCAGCCGATGATGAGGGTGGTGCCGAGGGTCAGCAGTGCTGACTTGAGGCCACTGAGTTTCAGGACGGTCAGGCCCAGCAGGAAGAGGATGATGGGTACTGCTGCGACCAGTACGGAGAGCACCGGTGAGTTCAGCGGGTCGTAGGTTTGCTGCCACATAGGGCGGGTGTTCCTTTCGGTCTGTGCGTTTGTTGCGGTTGCTTCTTCCGATACGGCTCCTGTGCTGTATGGAAGCGCTAGGCCGCATAAAACCGATGGGTTCCTCCGCTATGTGGCGGAGTGACCCATCGGTGAAGCGTTATGGTCATCAGTTCCCAGGGGTTGAAGTTGTTCCCTGGTTTTAACTGAAAGAAAGCGGGATTATTCCCGCTAACTAGGTGCTCATGACTTTATCTGTCTAAGCTATCAGGTCTCCCTCATGAGTTCAGGATAGGATAACCTTAAGTGTGCACAAACGATATTTATGTGCATATTTACACTCCCCGGTATTCGCCCCTAACCGCCCCCCCTCGAGCCATCAGCTAGGCATCCCACCACATGCCCCCTAACAAGCCCAGATAACGTAAAAGCCCCCTCCTACAAAAGAAGGGGGCTTTTGCTAAACCGTGTCGCGGGTACCTCACCTTTCAGAGAAGGTAGGTTACACGCATCAGGTACTCACGCTATTTACAGGCCGACCAGGGACAGGACGTAAACCCAAACACAGGTGATAGCCAGCAGTGCTGCACTGTACTTGATCGCCATGGAGGTAATCTTGGATTCCTCGCCGGAGCTGTTCACTGCAGCAGCTGCAATTGCGATGGACTGCGGGGAAACAATCTTCGCCATCACACCACCGGCGGTGTTAGATGCAACCAGCAGGGTCTGGCTGACGCCAATCTGCTGTGCGGTGGTAGCCTGCAGGCCAGCGAAGAGGATGTTGTTGTTCACCACGGAGCCGGTCACGAACACGCCAATCCAACCGATGATCGGGGACAGCAGCGGGAAGATTGCGCCCACAGCGGCAACAGCCAGCGCGATAGAGGTAATCATACCTGCGTAGTTCATGACGTTAGCAACGGACATGACCAGGCAGATCATGAGGATCGGGGTCTGCAGCTGCTTCCAGGTGCCGCCGAGCTCCTCGATAGCCTCACCCCAGCTGATGGAGGAGGTCAGGATGGTGATGATGGTAGCCACCAGAATTGCGGTACCGGATGCGCCCACAATGTTCCAGGTGTAGGTCACGTCGATAGGCTTGGGGGTTGCAACAATCGGTGCCGCCTGCGAGATGCTCTGGTGCAGCCAGGGCAGGGGGAAGGAGATGTTGGTGAAGCCGAGCGCGCCCTTAGCAGCGAAGAGGGGCTTCAGAACGGTGGACCAGAGCAGAATCACGACGGACAGGTAGACGAAGGGGCTCCAAGCCTTGAGGATTTCGCCACCGGTGTGCTTGACGCTCTGCTGCGCCTGGACTTCTTCCAGGGAGGGAGCGGTGGGCTCGCGGAAGATGTGCTTGGGCTGCCACTTCTGCATGACCAGTGCCAGAGCGACCAGTGCCAGCAGCGGCGGGATGATGTCAACGAGCTCGGGGTTACCCAGGGTTGCGAGCAGAACGGACTGGCCGCCGGAGTAGATAACGCCAACCATGAGAGCTACCAGACCGACCTCGCGGATACCGCGGATGCCATCCTGAATAGCAACGAGCAGTACGGGGATGAGCGCTGCCATGATCTGGATAACCAGGACCATTTCGATGGACAGTGCGTGCAAGTCCACGCCACCGCGGGTTGCAGCGGTGGTCACGGGGATGCCGATAGCGCCGTATGCGCCGGAGCTCACGTTAGCAATCAGTGCGAACATTGCGGCCTTGAGCGGGTTGAAGCCCAGGGACACGAGCAACGCAGCACAGATAGCGATCGGGATACCGAAGCCTGCAGCACCTTCGAGGAAGCCACCGAAGCAGAATGCAATCAGCAGCATCTGGATGCGCTGGTCGGTAGAGATGGAGGAGATGGAGGAACGAACGATTTCGAAGCCGCCGGAACGCACGGAAATGCGGTAGAGCCACACTGCCATGAGAACGATCCAGCCGATGGGCCACATGCCCGAGAGGAAACCGTAGAGGATGGAGCCGGCACCTGCAGTGACGGGCATACCGAAGATAGCGCAACCGATGAGGAGAGCTAGAACGAGGGAGATAACGGCAGATTTAATACCGCTGAGCTTCAGGACGGTGAGGCCCAGAAGGAAGAAAATAATCGGGACTGCTGCTACAAGTGCGGAGAGCGCGCTCGAGTTCAGCGGGTCGTAGACTTGCTGCCACATGGTTTATTGCGTTCCTTTCCACGCCCACGGGGGCGGGATCGAGTTGTGCCGTAAAACCTTCCCAGCGACGCTTGTGGCGGCGTGTGTGCCGTGTGTTGCAGGTGCGTGCACCTAGCTGTTTTATGCGTTATGGGCGCTATCCTCTGGGGATATATGCCTTCACTTGGGTTCGTGTTGGTTTTGCGGCTATGAAATTCAGTGTGTATGAAGTCGTGTTTTAGTCACAGAAACCTAAATATTCCTTGATTTGTCAAGGGAAATTCAGTGCCAAAGCTAAAATTTCTGACCGCTAAAACGCGATTCCTTGTGTACCCAATGTACCACCCATCACCCACAAAATCGGGCATATTCCAACATTTAGATTCAAGCTCATAATTGCAACCTAACCTAAAGCCCACCCCGGATTGAGGGCTTACCCAACCTCCCTCCCCCGCTATTACAAGGGAACAAGGGCCCACCAAAGCCAACCAGAGCACGCAGCGCCGCGGGAACAATCAAACCGACACACCCCAGCTCCGCACCATCAATCCCCGCAAACCCCTAAACGGCATACAAAAAAGCTCCGGAAGGAAAACCTTCCGGAGCTTTATCTGTCGGGTTGACAGGATTTGAACCTGCGACCCCTTGACCCCCAGTCAAGTGCGCTACCAAGCTGCGCCACAACCCGATTCGTTATTCACGATATTGTTTTCAAGGTTTCCCCTGAACACTCGAATAACTATACCGGGCTTTTAACCCCCGCGCAAGCCAGAATCCCTATTTTTAGAAAAAATCTTAAAAATCTTTTCCTCACGGATTTTTCGTGCAGATTTTCCGCACAGAATCCAGCGCGCGGGAGCCAAGCCTAGCACAAGCCTAGCAAGGGAGCCAGCCCAGCAACACGGCACCAAGCAGGTACGTACCGCTACTAGCGGCGGCCGCTCTTGCCCTTCTTAGCCTTCGCGCTCTGACGCTCACCCAGGGAACGGCGCTCACGCACACGCATCGAAATCTCAATCGGAGTACCCGTGAAATCAAAAGTCTCACGCAGACGACGCATAATGAAGCGACGGTAACCCGGGTCCAAGAAGCCGGTAGTAAAGAGCACGAACTTCGGCGGACGCGAAGACACCTGAGTACCGAAGAGAATACGCGGCTGCTTACCACCACGCAGCGGGTGCGGATGCGCGGCCACAATCTCGCCCAGGAACGCGTTCAGGCGACCGGTCGGAATACGCGAATCCCACGACTCCAGCGAGTGCTCCAGGGCGGGCACCAGCTTGTCCTTGTGCCAGCCGGTCTTCGCCGAAATGTTCACGCGAGGAGCCCACTGCACGTGCGCCAGGTCGCGCTCGATCTCGCGCTCAAGCATGTAGCGGCGGTCCTCATCGAGGGTATCCCATTTATTGAATGCCAGGACCATCGCACGACCCGAATCAATCACGGTCTGCACGATACGCACGTCCTGCTCAGAGATCGGCTCGGAAACATCCAGCAGCACCACGGCAACCTCAGAACGCTCCAGAGCAGTCTGAGTACGCAGCGAAGAGTAGAACTCCGCACCCTTAGCCATGTGCTGACGACGGCGAATACCCGCGGTATCCACGAAACGCCAGGGGTAGCCGCCCAGCTCAATAATCTCGTCAATCGGGTCACGAGTCGTACCAGCCAGGTCGTTCACCACGGCACGCTCAGAACCAGCCAGCTTATTCAGCAGCGACGACTTACCCACGTTCGGGCGACCCACCAGAGCCACACGACGCGGGCCACCCAGCGCCTCCGGCTGAGCAAACTGCGAGTGCTCCGGCATGACCTCAAGGATCTCGTCCAGAGCATCCGCCAGGCCACGACCGTGCAGACCCGACACCGGGAACGGCTGACCCATACCCAGCGACCAGAGGTTATAAATCTCCGGCTCCAGGTGAGCGTCGTCAATCTTGTTAGCAATCAGAATGATCGGCTTCTTCACGCGGCGTAGCATACGCACGATCTGCTCGTCCGAAGCGGTCACACCCACGCGGGCATCCACCACCAGGACCACAACATCGGCCTGCTCCACAGCGATCTCAGCCTGCTCAGCAACCTGAGCATCAATACCGCGAGCGTCAGACTCCCAACCACCGGTATCAACCAGGGTGAAGCTCTTACCCAGCCACTCAGCCTTATAGGACACGCGGTCACGAGTCACACCCGGCTTATCCTCAACCACCGCTTCACGGCGGCCCAGAATACGGTTAATGATGGTCGACTTACCCACGTTCGGGCGGCCAACAATCGCCACTACCGGATCAGCGAGCTGCTCTTCCTCTTCCTCAATGTCGAAACCCCAAGCACCCAGCAGGGCGCGGTCCTCTTCATCCAGGTCGTAGTCCTCAAGACCCTCAAGAAGAGCCTGAGCACGCTGATCAGCGGTCTCATCATCAATCTCAGCGAGGCGCTCGATAACGTCGTCCTCGCCACCGCCCAGGTACTTATCTTCGTAATCGTCGCGGATAGCGTCCTCAGCCATGCGCATTCCTTTCTCTACCCGCCCCACGCCCAACCCGAGGGTCAGCACGCGAGCGCGGCTCAACGTCTTATCGGGAGCGGATGCACCACTCCCCCAGCGTTTCGGCGGGGCCTAGCCCGCGCGCTTCGCCTTCAACTGGTCATTCACAGCGTTAATCACTGCAGAGACCGTCGCATTAAAATCAAGATCCGAGCTGTCCACCAGGGTCACGCCCTCGGCAGCTTTCATAAAGTTATTGACCTTCGAATCCTTCGCATCACGCTCAGCGATCTGCTTGCTCAAGTCACCCGAAGCGCCCGACTTCTCGGAGTTCTCCAGGCCGCGGCGCGCCATGCGCACCTCTTCAGAAGCAGTCAGCAGGATGCGCGCATCAGCGTCCGGAGCGACCACGGTAGTGATGTCGCGACCCTCAGCGACCATGCCGTTAATAGCGTGGTTAATCATCCAACGCTGCAGGCCAATCAGGTGCTCACGAACCGCCGGAACCGAAGCCACAGCAGACACCGCCGAAGAAATGCGCTCGCTACGAATCTCCTCACGGATATCGGTCGAGCCCATCAGAATCTCTTCTTCCTTAATGTTCGTACCGAACACCAGGGGCATCTCCTCGACAGCCTTCACGATCGCCTCAGCGTCGTTCAGGTCAATGCCAAGTTCCAGCACACGGTAGGTTGCGGCACGGTACATTGCACCGGTATCCAGGTACGCCAGGCCAAAGTGGCGTGCAACTTCCTTAGACACAGACGACTTACCGGAACCGGAGGGACCGTCAATAGCAATCGTCAGTTTAGGGTTCTCGTGCATCAGCACTCCTTAAAATTCGTCTCAAACTTTATGCCGGAAAATACAGCTTTAACTCTACTTCACAACACGCCAACCGCGAGCCGACAAATCGCGGACCAGCGCCTCATGAATAGACGGATTGACCGAGATTTCAGCCATACCCACCGGGGCACCCGTCGAGTGCTCCAGACGCAAATCCTCAAGGTTCGCACCCAACTCACCAATCTCGGCAAGCAAACGAGCCAGCGTGCCGGGGGTGTCGTCCACCAGCACCGTCATCTTTGCGAACGCGGCGGGGGCAGTACCGTGCTTACCCGGAATACGGCTCACGCCCGCGTTGCCTTCGCTCATCAGCTGCGCCAAATCCAGGCGAGCGCCGGAAGCCGTCGGGTTCTCCAGCGTCGCGATGAGGCGGTTCAGGTCATCACGCACACCGTAGAGAGTCTGCACAATCGGGTCAGCGTTCGCCGCAAAAATCTGCACCCACAGCGTCGGGTCTGAAGCCGCGATACGCACCGTATCGCGCAAACCCTGACCCGCCAGGGACAGCGCATACAGCGGAGTGTCCTGCAGACGCGAAGCCAACAGCGAGCTCATCGCCTGCGGCACATGAGAAATCAGGGCAACCGTCTGATCATGCTCCTCAACGCCCAGAGAAGTCACAATCGCGCCCAGCTCCACCGCCACAGAACGCACCAGACGCACACACTCGGGGCGAACCGAATTGTGCTCGCAGATGATCCACGGACGCGCCTGGAACAGCTCACCGCGAGCAGCCACCGGGCCAGACTTCTCACGTCCAGCCATCGGATGCGAACCCACGTAACGGGACGCATCCGCACCCGAGGCAAGCACATCAGCCAGCGGCTGCACCTTCACCGAGGCAACATCCGTCACCACGGCGCCGGGGTAGCCCGCCTCCGGTCGAGGCGCATAGGTGTTCAACGCGCGAGCGCACACGGCACCGGCACTATCCGGAGGCGCAGCCACCACCACCAGCTGCGGGGCGAAGGCGGTGCGCTCCTCCTCCGACAGAGTGGAGAAACTTGTACCGGCACCGATATCCTGCGCCACAGCCTCGGCGGTGGGTGAAATATCTTGGACGTACACGTCCTCGCATCCTGCCGCACGCAACCCCAAACCAATAGAGGCACCCAGCAGACCCGAGCCGATAATGAGCACCGGCCCGGTCAGCGTTGAGTCCATGGGCAGCTCAGATGCAGAAAGCTCAGCGGGCGAGCTCATGACAACTCCTTAGCGTTATTACATGTCCACCGAAGCGAGCAGGTGACCGATCTCAACCTTGGAGAGGTTACGGACGGTACCCTGCTTCTGCGAACCGATACGGATCGGGCCCATCTCAACGCGGACCAGGCGCTCAACCGGGTAGCCGACAGCGTCGAAGAGACGGCGCACGATGCGGTTCTTACCGGAGTGGATGGTCACCTCAACGAGCACGTGGCCGGGGGTGGAGTCCACCAGCTTGAACTCGTCAACGCGGGTCACGCCGTCTTCCAGGCGAATGCCCTTCTTCATGGCTGCGCCGACGCCGGGCTCCATCGGGCCGGGAACCTGCACCAGGTAGGTCTTGGGCACCTCGTAGGAGGGGTGGGTGAGGCGGTTCGCCAGTTCCCCGTCGTTGGTCAGCAGCAGCAGACCCTCGGTTTCGACGTCCAGGCGGCCCACGTGGAATACGCGCTCGCTCATGGAGGAACGCAGGAAGTCGGAGATGCAGGGGCGACCTTCGGGGTCTTCCATGGTGGAGACCACGCCGGCGGGCTTGTTGAATGCCATGTAGACGAGCTTGTCGTTGGTCTGAACGGTCATGCCGTCCACTTGCACGGTGACCTTGGAGGGGTCCACGCGCACGCCCAGCTCGGTCACGACTTCACCGTTGACGGTGACGCGGCCTTCGGTAATCATTTCTTCGCAGACGCGGCGGGATGCCACACCGGCCTGAGCCAGCAGCTTCTGCAGGCGCACGCCGTCGTGGTCGTAGAACTCGTAGTGGTCTACCGGGGCGTTGCGGGGGCGGCGGGGGCGGTGCGGGCCAGCGTAGTTGCTGACGCGGTATTCGCCGCGCTCGTTTGCGAAGGCTTCGCCGGAGCGGTAGGGGCGGCCCGGTGCGCGGCGTTCGCGCTTGGGCAGTTCGGTGCCGCGGCCTCGGCCGGAACCTGCGCGGCCTGCGCCGAACTTCTTCTCGCCAAACTTCTTGTCACCGAACTTCTTCTCGCCGAAGCCCTTTGCGCCGCCCTTGCCTGCGCCACTCTTCGGTGCGCCGGGACGACCGCCGCGTGCGGATGCGCCCTTAGCGCCGGGCTTACCGCCCTGACCGGGACGAGCAGCGCCGGGACGGCCACCGCGGGAGTTCTGGGGGCGACCGGATGCAGAGCGGCCGCCGCGGGAGGAGTTTCCATATGCCATGGTGTTCTTCTCTTTTCTGTCGTATAGTGCGAACGTTTCAGGCTTTTCCCGAACGTTCCTTCGTCTTATTGATTCGTTGTCTTAGTCGTTGCCCTCGGCAAGCACTGCGGCTTCCGTGTCATCGGGCAGGAAGGGCGCGAGCGCCGGCAGTTCCTCCAGGGAGTTCAACCCGAGCTTCGCCAGCAGCAGCTCCGTGGTTTCGTAGAGGGTCGCGCCGCTTCCGGCTTCACGACCAACCTCACGAATCAGCTGCCGTTGCAACAGCTGGCGGATTGCCGCGTCCGCGTTTACGCCTCGAATGGAGGCTACCCTCGCCCTGGTCACCGGCTGCTGGTAAGCAATCACGGCGAGCGTCTCGTAGGCGGGCTTGCTGAGGGTCGCGCTCTTGGAGCGGGTCACGAAGCGTGCCACCCAGGGGGCGAAGTCGTCGCGGGCGTAGAGCTTCCAGCCTCCTGCGATGTTCCGCAGCTGGAATCCGCGCGGTTCGGGCGCCACCCGGTTTTCGTCTTCTCCGTAGCCGCTTTCTTCGCCGTTGTACTCGCGGTACAACTGGTCGAGCGCGTGCTCAACAGCTCGTTCGCTGACGATGAGCGCGGCGGAGAGTTCACACACGCTCACGGGCGCTTCGGCAACGGCTAGGATTGCTTCGATGGCGCTTTTGACGCCGCCGGGGATTGCCTCGACCTTGGAGAATTCGGCTTCGGCATCGACCGCCACACTGGGTGCGGTGGAGGGGCCTCCCGCCGGAATCTTTGCCGATTTCGCTACCGGTTTCGTTACCGATTCCTTCGACTCGCGGGATGCAGTTTCCTGCGATTCCCCAGAGCTGTCGGAAATGTCGGAACCATCGGAGTCCTCTACCGTTTCAGCGGCTTCAGCCTCCTCCGCATCTTCGGTAACCTCAGCGTCTTCGGTCACCTCATCCAGAGGAGCTGCCGCTACCTCGTACTCAGCCGGCTCAGCGTCCGCCTCAGCAGGCTTTGAGATTTCCGCCTCTACCGGCACCGAGTCTGTCTGTTCCGAATCCTCGTCTGCGTTCGGATCCCAGTAGCCCATGTTCACGATGGCAAGGTCGTCGGGGGTGAATTCACGGTCAAAGCGTGAGCCGTGATTACTCATAATCCTCCTTTACCGGTTCCGTGTTAGCTTCAGATTCGTTCGCTTCGGATGACTCAAGTGCTCCACTGGTTTCGTGCGCATCCTGTGTGCCTGCGGTGTCTGCAGTTTCTTCGCGGATTACGAATTGTGCGGCGCTCGCGCTCGCACGTACCCGAACAGATCCGAGCGGTGCGTCCTGTTCTACGTGCAGGGCGCCTTCTTTGTAGAGCTCGAGCAGGGCGAGAAAACGAACCACCGCGATTTCTAATTCGCCGGATCCTTGAACCAGTTCGGCGAAGCTCAGTTCCCGCGCCGCGGTATCGAGCAGGCTGTGCAGAATGTAGTGTTCTTCAGCCGCGATGGTGGTGAGCGGAACGTGCAGGTGCTCGTTGAGTTCTTCAACGATTTCTTCGGGTTCCGGTTCGGGTTCTTTGGGGGTTCGGCTCAGTGCTGCTGCGGCGATGCGGGCGAACTCTTCAGCGCCTCCGGTGAAAACCAGCTCGGGAAGCGCCTGGGCGAATCGTTCTTCGAGGGCTACCGCACGGGGAAAACGCTGTGATTCTTGCGCCCAGCGTTCAGCAAAAATATCGGCAACTTCACGGTACGCGCGGTATTGCAGCAGACGGGCGAAGAGCAGGTCGCGTGCCTCCAGCAGTGCAACGTCCTCTTCGAGGGGTTCACGATGCTGCGGGAGCAGGCGTGCGGTTTTGAGTTCCAGCAGGGTTGCGGCGGTGACCAGAAATTCGCTGGCTTCGTCGAGTGCACGTTCGGTGCCTTCAGCGTAGAGGGCGTGCAGGTATGCGAGGAACTCGTCGGTGACCTCTGCGAGCGCCACCTCGGTAATGTCGAGTTTGCGGCGCGAAATCAGGGTGAGTAGAAGATCAAAGGGACCCTCAAAATTACTGAGGGTGAGGGTGAAACCGCGTTCCGGGTTCTGCAGGCCGCGGCCCTCAGTCCGGGCGTTTGCGGCGGTGTCTGCGTTCGGTGTCGGTACCCTCACGGCAGCGACGTTCGTGGTCATAAACGACCTATTCTCCTTAGGTTTATTCTCCCCGGCTTTGTTGGTGCCGTCTCAGATGCGGCTTCTGCTTCGCCTACTTTTTCGGCGTAAGCAGTGTGCGGGGTCTTTAGAATCCACACAATTATACGCCCTCTGCCGGTGTGACTCAAGGGTGAGAGTCACCTCAGCAGAGGGCGTATAAGGTGTGGGGGCTTTAGCGTGCGCCGCCCTTGTAGATCAGTTCGCGTGCCACCTGGCGGTATGCTTCCGCACCGGGGTGGCTGGAGGCGTAGCTGAGAATCGGCTCAGCGGACACCGATGCGTCCGGGAACTTCACGGTGCGCTTGATGACGGTGTCGAAGACTTTGTCGCCGAATGCGTCCACGATGCGCGCCAGAACTTCCTTGGAGTGGATGGTGCGCGCATCGAACATGGTAGCCAGCACGCCAACAATCTCGAGGTTCGGGTTCAGGCGGTCCTGAACCTTCTCGATGGAGTCGACCAGCAGTGCGACGGCGCGCAGTGCGAAGAACTCACAAATCAGCGGAATGATGACGCCTTCGGAGGCGGTCAGTGCGTTGACGGTCAGCAGGCCCAGGGAGGGCTGGCAGTCGATGAGGATGACGTCGTATTCGTCGCGGACCTTGCGCAGTGCCGAGGCGAGAACCTGCTCGCGAGCCACTTCGTTGACCAGCTGAACTTCAGCTGCGGAGAGGTCAATATTAGCGGGCAGCAGGTCGATGTTCTCCACGCCGGTGGGCAGGATGACGTCCTTAATGTCGACCTTGCGGTCCATCATGACGTTGTAGACGGTCAGGTCCAGTTCGTGCGGGTTCGCGCCGAAACCGGCGGAGAGAGCACCCTGCGGGTCAAAGTCGACCAGCAGCACCTTACGGCCGCATTCTGCCAGTGCCGCGCCCAGGTTAATGGTGGAGGTGGTCTTACCCACGCCGCCCTTCTGATTCACCATAGAGATAATGCGGGCGGGACCGTGGTTGCTCAGCGGAGCCGGGTCGGGGTATACGCGCAGGGGTCGACCGGTGGGGCCGAGTTCTTGAGCCTGAGCTTCAGTCAATGGTTCACCTTCATCAATGAATTCGAAGTTTTAAAGTTTAAGCGTTGTCTATAAGGTTACCTCAAGAGCGGCTGTTCCGCGGATTGACGGGGTTTTATCCCCTCTCGTGAGCACGCGGATGCGCCATGCGGTACACCTCCATGAGCCCCTCGGGCGTGACCTTCGTGTACACCTGCGTGGTCGCGATGGAGGCGTGCCCGAGCAGTTCCTGCACCACACGAATATCGGCTCCGCCCTGCAACAGGTGCGTTGCGAAACTGTGGCGCATGGAGTGCGGCGAGAAGTCGGAGCTGAGCCCGGCGGCTTCGGCGGCTTCTTTGAGGATGAGCCAGGCGCCTTGGCGTCCGAGTCTGCCGCCTCGTCCGTTGACGAAGAGCGCGGCGGTGCCTTTACCGTGAGCTACGAGGGAGGGGCGGGCACGCACCAGGTAGTCTTGGATTGCTTTTTGGGCGTAGCTTCCGATGGGTACGAGTCGTTCTTTATTTCCCTTACCGAAGAGTCGAACGTAGCCGGGCAGGGTGATCTGGTTGCCGTCTTCATCGGTGAGAGTCCCTTCGAAGTGCACGTCGTCGATATCGGCATTGAGCATTTCGCTCACGCGTGCGCCGGTGGCGTAGAGGAATTCGAGGATGGCTCGGTTGCGTAGCCCGGTTGCGGTTTCGCGGTCGGGTACGGCGAGTAGCCGCTGGATGTCTTCTACGCTGACTGCTTTGGGTAGGCGTTTAACGTTCTTGGGCGGGGTGACCGGTGCCGCCGGGTCGGTGGGCACAATGAGCGCGGAGACCCAGAAGGCGTGTGCTCCGCGGACTGCCGCCATGGTGCGGGCGATGGAGTTCGGACCCAAGGGCAGGGGCAGGTTCGGTGCCCCTTCAGCGGTTGGCGCTTCTTTTTCTGGCACCCCAGCTGTCTCCGGCTGCCCGGCACGCCCGTTTCCAGCGCGCCCGTTTCCAGTACCTCGCCCCGACTCAGAGGCAATCATCAGCGCCAGCGATTCCGCGGCTTCTTCCTGCGCTTCCTGAGCTTCCTGCGCGTTCTGGTTGTTCTTCTCCCCCGCTTCGAATCCGGCAACGAATCCAGCAAGGGGCACGGTAGGGGCGGCGAGTTCCCGCATGAAGGAACGCACCTGCGCGGTGGTGATGCGTTCGGGGTCGATGACGCCGAGGGTCGCCATGTAGGCGCTGTATCGTCGCAAGTCGCGCGCGTAGGAGGCGATGGTGTGTTCGCTGCTTCCTCGTTCCACGCGCAGGTGGATGAGGTACTGGTCAATGGCTCTCTGGAGCGGGGTCTGCGCCTCCTGATGGGAAAAACCCAGGGCAGAAGAACCGGCAGAAGAGGGCACACCAAGCAGACCCGCGCCGCGGGATGTCTTACTCACCGTGCTTTTTGCCTGCTTCACGCTATCTCCTCTGCCAGTTCTGTTGATATTTGGGCCTCTTGATGCTTGGGTCTGTTGATATTTAGGTTTGCCGTAGGCGAGGCTACTCCCCCTACGTTCCGTTCTTAGTGGTTGCGGAAGTTCTCCGGCTTTTCGCGGCGCTGTCCCATGTAGGGGTGGAACTCCCAGCCGCCCTCGGCGGGGCGCAGGCCTTCAAAGTTGTTCTGTGCGGCCGCGTAGGTGGCGAGTACCGCCTGGATAGCGAGCGCGTTGTGAACCTTTCCGCCCAGTACCAGCTGTGCTGCCTCGGCGAGGGGCACCCAGCGGTAGGTCATTTCTGCTTCTTCGTCGGTGCGTTCGCTGCGTTCTTCGGCGGGCAGTTCCGAGAGGTTACGTGCCAGGTAGACGCGGCCTGCTTCGCTGGTTGCGCCGGGGCTGCTGAAGTAGTCGCTCAGTGCGTTCCAGGTTTCTGCCTGCAGGTCTGCCTCTTCGGCGAGTTCGCGCTGCGCGGCGACCAGGGGGTCTTCACCGTCGATGTCGAGCAGTCCGGCGGGTACTTCCCAGAGATTCATGCGCACCGGGTGGCGGTACTGGTTAAGCATCAGCAGTTCGTTGTTGTCGTTGAGGACCGCCACGGCGACGGCGCCGGGCATTTCCACGACGTCGCGGGTCAGCACGGTGTTTTCGTTGAGTTCGTACTCTTCAACGGTCGTTTCAATCACGTAGCCGCTGTATTTCACGGTGCGGGTGCGGATGGTGCGTTCGGAGGGTGCATCAATAATCTGCTGGTTGTTGCTCATTCTTTCATTGTAGGCGGCTTCTTAGCCCCGCTACGTTTGGCGCGTCAGGTACGGGCACGGAATAAGGCATGTTCAGGTTTAAACGAAAGCATCCCACCCTCCCCTGCGCGGGGTGAGCGGGATGCTGAACGTTTGTGCCTAGATGTTAGGCGCCGCGGCGCTCCAGAGCAGCCTTAATCAGGCCGGAGAAGAGCGGGTGCGGGCGGGTCGGACGCGAGCGGTACTCGGGGTGTGCCTGAGTTGCCACGTAGTAGGGGTGTGCCTCTGCGGGCAGTTCCACGTACTCGACCAGCGAGGAGTCCGGGGAGGTACCGGAGATACGCAGGCCTGCTTCTTCAAGCTGCTCGCGGTACTCGTTGTTCACCTCGTAGCGGTGGCGGTGACGCTCTGCAACCTCGGTCGCGCCGTATGCCTTAGCAACCTGAGAGCCGGGAACAAGGTTTGCCTCGTACAGGCCCAGGCGCATGGTGCCGCCCAGGTCGCCTGCACCTTCGACGAACTGCTTCTGCTCTTCGATGGTTGCGATGACCGGTACGGAGGTTTCCGGATCGAACTCGGTGGAGGATGCTTCGGTCAGACCCAGTACGTTGCGTGCGTACTCGATGACCATGGACTGCAGGCCGAGGCAGATGCCCAGGGTCGGGAGCTTGTGCTCGCGTGCGTACTTGAGGGCACCGATCTTGCCGTCCAGGCCGCGGATGCCGAAGCCGCCGGGCACGAGGATTGCGTCCATGTTGCGCAGCTGGTGGTCTGCATCTTCGTCGGTTGCGCACAGGTCGGCTGCAACCCACTTGATGTTGACCTTCACGTTGTTTGCGAAGCCGCCGGCGCGCAGAGCCTCGGAGACAGACAGGTATGCGTCGGGCAGGTCGATGTACTTACCGACCAGGCCAACGTTGACCTCTGCTGCGGGGCGGTGCACTGCGTCGAGCAGGCGGTCCCACTGGGTGAAGTCCGGTGCGGGAGCCTCAATGCCGAAGTAGTCGAGGATGTAGTCGTCGAGCTTCTGGCTGTGCAGGGTCTTGGGGATGTCGTAGATGCTGGGTGCGTCGGCGCAGGAGATGACTGCGTCGCTGTCCACGTCGCATGCGTTACCAATCTTGGTACGGTGCGATACGGGGACCTCACGCTCACATCGCAGGATCAGACCGTCAGGCTGGATGCCCAGGCCGCGCAGTGCTGCGACGGAGTGCTGGGTCGGCTTGGTCTTGAGCTCGCCGGAGGGGCCGATGAAGGGCACCAGGGAGACGTGCAGGAAGAAGACGTTCTTGCGGCCCACATCGCGGCGTACCTGGCGTGCTGCCTCCATGAAGGGCAGCGACTCGATATCGCCGACGGTACCACCGATTTCGGTGATGATGATGTCGGGTGCGTTGTCAATTTCCGCTGCGTGACGCATGCGGGCCTTGATTTCGTCGGTAATGTGAGGGATGACCTGGACGGTGTCGCCGAGGTATTCGCCGCGGCGTTCCTTTGCGATGACGGAGGAGTAGACCTGGCCGGTGGTCACGTTAGCAGACTGGTCGAGGTTTTCGTCCAGGAAGCGCTCGTAGTGTCCGATGTCGAGGTCGGTTTCAGCACCGTCATCGGTGACAAAGACTTCACCGTGCTGGAAGGGGTTCATCGTACCGGGGTCGACGTTCAGGTAGGGGTCGAACTTCTGCATGGTCACAGAGAGGCCACGTGCGCGAAGAAGCTGACCGAGGGAAGAGGCCGACAGGCCCTTACCGAGAGAAGATGCAACGCCGCCGGTCACGAAAATCTGGCGGGTTACCTTGTCGTTAGAGGACGCGTTCAGAGCGTTATTTTTTTCATTCACCACGGAATTCAAGCCTACCATTTTCTTGTCTGCTATCCAAGCAGAGGGTTTTGCCGCGAGAGGATTCTCTCAGGCGGCTTTCCCTCCCCTATTTGTCCTTATCACCACTGTAAACGGAGCTGGGGATTTATTATTCCCGCCGCGCCGTGTAGAAGCAGGTGTAGGAGCATTCACAGAGTATCTCACATCCTCTGGGCTCCATGCGCCGCTATTGGTCACCGGCACGGGCTGTACCGACAACTTTCCGAGGCACGCTCGCGCACTTCTGCCCCTTTGATGGTCTTTAGTGCGAAAGATGCCGCCTTTCGGCGCTTTTGCCAGCACTTTCTTCATGCTTTTCCCTGCCGGTTTGCCGCCGGTTTCAGCGCCCCTGCGGCACTTCTCGACCGGCGGCAAGCAGCTCTCGGGCGTGCTCTCGCGCCGATTCTGATTGATCGTGTCCGGAAAGCATTCGCGCCAGTTCCACCACGCGTTCCTCTTCGGAAAGTACCTTGACCTTTGAGAGGGACGCGTCATCGTTTTTCAGCACGAGGATGTGCTGGTCCGCGAAGGCTGCGACCTGCGGCAGGTGGGTGACCACCAGAACCTGCACGTGTCGGGCGAGCATGGCGAGGCGGCGACCGATTTCGATAGCGGCCTTACCGCCCACGCCGGAGTCCACCTCGTCGAAGATGAAGGTGGGTACGGGGTCCACTTCGGCAAGCACTACCTCCAGGGCGAGCATCACTCGGGAGAGCTCGCCGCCGGAGGCGCCCTTACCGAGCGGGCGCGGCACGGCGGTTCGATGCGGCGCCAGCATGAAGGTCACGGTGTCTCGGCCGTGCACCGAGAACTTTTCGGCTTCGGCAACTTCCACGACCAGGGAGGCGTTCGGCATGGCAAGAGCAGTGAGCTCTTCGCTGACGGCGTCCGCCAGTTTCTGCGCGGCGGCACGGCGCAGGGCGGTCAGCTCTTCTGCCTGGGCGCCAAGCACCTTGCGTAGCTGTACCAGCTCGGTTTCCAGGGTTTCCTGTCGCTGCGGGTCATCCACCAGGGTCTCGAGGCGTGCGCGTGATTCTTCGGCCCATTCGAGAACCTCGGCGATGTCGGCACCGTACTTGCGGGTGAGGGTCGCCAGCTGGGCGCGGCGAGTCTGCACCTGCGCCAGACGTTCAGGGCCTTCAACATCCAGGGAGGCCATGTAGGAGGAAAGATCCGAGGAGATATCGGTGGCAAGAATCAACAGTTCGTTGACGCGCGCGGCGAGGGAGGCAAGTTCTTCGTCAGCGTCTGCCTGCGCCTGTAGCGCGGAGCGGCTTGCATCGAGCAGGCTCATGACGCTCTGCTCGTCGCCGGTGGAGTATTCGCTACCGCTGAGCGCTGCGGAGGCGGTTGCCGACGCAATGCGTAGCGCTTCAACGTTCATGAGCTTCACCATTTCGGCTTTGAGCTCTTCTTCTTCCCCAGCCTGCGGGTTGACGGCACTGATTTCTTCGAGGGCGCCCTGCAGGGTCTGCGCTTCGAGAGCTCGTGCGCGAGAGTTTTCGCGCACTTCCTTCAGCTCTGCGGCGGCGGCACGGTATCGCTCGTAGTTTTCGCGGTACTTCTCAAGCAGGTTGGCGAGCTCTTCACCGGCGTACAGGTCGAGGGACTGGCGCTGCTCCGCCGCTGATTTGAGGCGCAGCTGATCGGACTGACCGTGCACTGCAACAAGAGTCTGACCAATCTGAGACAGGGTTCCGATGGGTGCGGAGCAACCGCCGACGTGGGCGCGGGAGCGTCCCGAGGCGTTGACGGTGCGTGCCAGAAGCAGCTCGGAGGTCTGTTCGTCGATGTCTTCGGCGGTGCCGCCGGCTTCTTCGGCAAGCTCGAGGGCGCGGTGCCCGTGGGGCAGGCGAATCACTGCTTCGGCAAGGGCGCTCTTGGCGCCATTGCGCACGCTGGAGGCGTCGGATCGGGCGCCCAGGAGCATACCGAGGGCGGTGACGACCATGGTTTTACCTGCGCCGGTTTCACCGGTCAGCACGGAGAATCCGGGTTCGAGGGGGAGCCTCGCATCGGTGATGATGCCGAGGTCTCGAATATGGATTTCCTCAATCACGAACGTTCATTCCTTTTCTTTAGTGCTTCTCGGTGTCCTGCGGGCCACGCCAGCCACGGATCGGAAGCTCAAATTTACGCACCAGTCGCTCAGAGAAGGGAGCCGGGTGGATACGGGCGAGCAGCACCGACTTTTCGGAGCGTCGCACCTCAATACGGGAGCCGGGGTCCAGCTCTACGGTTCGGCGGCCATCGCACCAGAGCACGCCGGAGGCACCGTTTCCGGGCATCATTTCTACCGCCAGGGTGGAGGTCGGCGCTGCTACCAGCGGGCGCGCGAAGAGCGCGTGAGCCGAGAGCGGCACCATGAGAATTGCTTCAACTTCGGGCCAGACGACCGGGCCGCCGCCGGAGAAAGCGTAGGCGGTCGAGCCGGTGGGGGTTCCCATGACCACGCCGTCGCAGCCGAAGCTGCTGAGCGGGCGGCAGTCCACCTCAATAATGACTTCAATCATTTTTTCGCGGTTGCCCTTTTCGACGCTAGCTTCGTTCAGCGCCCAGTCGCTGTGCACGCGCTTGCCGTCGTTCCAGACTTCCACGTCGATTGCCATGCGTTCTTCAACGGTGTATTCGTTGTTGACGATGCAGCGAACGGTTTCGGTCAGGTCGCTCTCTTCGGATTCGGCGAGGAAGCCGACGTGCCCCAGGTTCACACCGATGAGCGGAACACTGGTTCGGCGCACCATTTCTGCGGCGCGAAGAATCGAACCGTCACCACCGAGCACCACGCCGAGTTCAATATCGATGAGCGCCACGGATTCGTGGACGACCTGCACGGGGACGGGCTCGTCCCAGTTTTCACTCAGGGTCTCCAGATCGGAGCGAGTCATGACGGGTGCGAGTCCCGCTTCGTAGAGCTGGGTGCATGCCTGTCGGGCGGCATCTCGTGCTTCTTTGCGCCCCACGTGGGCGAAGACGAGAATCTTACGGTGACGTTGTTCCACCGAGTCTTCGGAACCATGACGCGCACCTGCGGTAGCTACCTGCGCGGTTGCTTCCTGCGGTGCGTGGCTTTCGTGTTCTGCCATAACGACTCTCTCCCATCGGGTGTTGAGATGGTGTATCTACACCTATCATACCGAATATGTTCTCGAAGATTTTCTAAATAGCTATATTTTTAGAAAATTATTTCGAATAATGTACAGCTGGGGTATCTCTAAAATACCTGTAAAAATACCTGCGAATAGCGCGGCAGCCTGAGAAAGCCCCGCCCTCAACGCGTCCTGCGTTACCGAGCGGTTTTTCTCAGACTGCCTTAGCACTATTTATTTTCGGCACTATATTTACTTTCGACACCGTTGAATAGGGAGTTGTAAAAAAGTTCCCTTAGCCTGCACAGCAAGATAATTTCGAAACATCTTTGTCAAAAGTTAGGACAGCCAGCTTCAATCCTTCTGCCATTGTTAGATATGGACACATCGTTTCTCTCAGATCTCCAACAGTTAAACCGAATTTCACAGCTAATGTTGCTGCATAAATTACGTCTCCTGCGTTTTCTGCCACTACATGCGCCCCTAACACTTTCAATGTTTTCGCGTCTGCCACTAATTTGAAAACACCTGTTGTTTCCCGATTAACGAGCGCTCTTGGAACAGCATCCAACGGCAATACCGATGTTTTCACTTCATATCCTTTTTCTTTTGCCTGTTGCTCCGTTAAACCAACCGTTGCAATCGATGGAGAAGTAAACGTAACGCCTGGAACCACTTCTAAATTGACCTTTTGATTTAGTCCTCCGATTGCATTACGAGCAGCAAGTCCACCTTCATAAGCAGCTACATAAACAAATTGGGGACCGAGAGTGACATCTCCAGCTGAATAAATTCGGGAATTGGTCGTTTTAAGATAATCATCAATGACAATTTCACCACGGGAACCAACTTCAACGCCTGCTGCATGTAAGTTTAATGATTCTGTATTTGGTTTTCTTCCAGTGGCAACAAGTAACTGATCTGATTCAATGACTTCTCTACTGCCATTTACTGTTACGTAAACCCTTTTTATCTCTCCACTTTGTTCAACACGCTCAAAAGTTGCCCCTTTGACAAGGTTTATACCCTGTTCAATTAACGCTTTTTCAACTGACTCTGAAATCTCAGGATCATACTCCTTTAAAAGTCGCTCACTTCTTTGCATAAGCGTTATTTCTGAACCTAAATGATGAAATAGTTGTCCAAGCTCCATTCCAATGTATCCTGAACCAATTACAGTTAATCGTTTTGGTATTTTCTTTAACTCAAGAAGTGTTGTACTAGTTAAATAGTCCATTTTTCAAGTCCTGAAATTTGGGGCAACGAAGGCGATGCACCTGTTGCAATTAAAAAGCGTTTTGCAGATAACTTTGTCCCATTGACCTCAACCGTACTAGCATCAACGAATTTTGCTTCACCTTTAATTAAATCAAAATTATATTCATCAATTAAATCCATATATTTTTGATTCCGAAGTTCGCTCACCAATTTATCCTTTTGCGTGATTAAACTAGCTAAATCCACTTCTCCAGCGGATGTTTGTAAACCTATAAACGGATTGTCTTTTGATAAATGATTGATTTCCCCTGCCCTAAGAAGAGTTTTTGACGGAACACAGCCAATATTCACACAGGTTCCCCCAACCATTCCACGCTCAATCATTCCAACTTTTGCACCGTATTCTATAGCTTTAATTGCCGAAGAAAAGGCAGCAGCACCAGAACCAATAATAAGAAGGTCATAATTGTCTTCATTAATTAACGCCACGTTTTCTAGTGATGATACTTCTTCAATTTCTCCGGCTTGGTAATTTGCTTCATCAATCGCCTTTATTGCACTTTCAACCTCAATATCATCGGGCAGTTCAAATACTGCTTCACCACGACGATAACTAGACTCAATATTTTTAGCACCTATCTTTTCAAGTGCTGATTCTACGTGTTTTTCACAACCCGTACAAGTCATTCCTGAAATGTTTACCTTAAATTTATTCATAAAAAAGCTCCTTTCGTTTGTTAATGTTTCTACTATAACATAGTTTCAACTCGTTTTAAATCCTCTATTTGTTTTTGCACTTCCTTTTGTTTTTAGAAACAAATTCGAACATATCTTAACAACGAACTTCATCTTTATCTACAACACCAAGTAATTTATAAATCTCGCTTAAAGAGAAACCAAGTTCCTGTATTCGTTTAATAAACCCAACACGCTTAACGTCATCATATGAATATATCCGATAACCAGCTTCCGTTCGGTGAGGTTCTTGTAATAAATTTTTTCGCTCGTAATATCTGATCGTTTCTTTATTAACTCCACATTTATCTGCAAACTCACTAATGCGATAAATCATCTTATTTCACCCCCTGAATATTATAAACCATGTACCATAGTACACGGTCAAGTAAATTGGACTATTTTATTTTTTTCCCAAAGTATCACTCGTATGTGATTGATACTTTTATATAATACTATTGATTATCCTAACATCCCACCAGAAAATCCGATTTAAACACCAGTTGTTTTTAAACTATTAAGAAAGTAATTCCACTATATATTCCGAAGACCTTTATTTTTTGCACCATAGGAAGTACTCTACGTTGCCGTCCTGTCCGGGGAGCGGGCTGGGTTCCATACCCATCACACGCAATCCGTGGCTGACCGCAGATGCCTGAACTTTTTCTACTGCTTCACGGCGGGCGGATTCTTCGTGCACCACTCCCCCACGTCCGATGCGGTGCTTGCCGACCTCGAACTGCGGCTTGACCATGAGCACCAGGTCGCCGCCGGTTTCGGTGGCGTTCGCTAGCGCCTCCATAACCAGGGTCAGCGAGATGAACGAGAGGTCAGAAACCGTCAGTTCGACCTGCCCGCCAATATCTTCGGGCTTCATGTAGCGGACGTTGAGTCCTTCGTACACGCCAACTCGCGGTTCTTCACGTAGCGCGTCTACAAGCTGTCCGTGTCCCACGTCCACGGCAGCCACATGGGCGGCGCCTCGGCGAAGCAGTACGTCGGTAAAGCCTCCGGTGGATGCTCCCGCGTCCAGGCAACGTTTGCCTTCCACCTCGATATCGGGGAATGCATCGAGGGCACCGGCGAGCTTGTGACCTGCGCGGCTGACGTATTCAGTCAGCTCGCTCTGGCGCACGTAGAGGGTGTCCTCCGGGCCCACGATCATAGATGCCTTGCGCGCGGCCTTGCCGTTGACCTGCACGTCCCCGGCGGCAATAAGCTTTGCGGCGAGGGTTCGGGAGCTCACGAATCCGGCTTCGACCAGGTATTTATCGAGGCGCACGTGTCCTTATCTTCTTTCTGTCGTTGTCTGGCGACGGGTTATCTAGTGCAGGTGAACCCTCAGAGCTTTGCTGTCTGAGGGTTCACCGCCGCGAGCTAGGAGAGGTTTTCGAGGTCCTTTTCCAGTTGCTCGCTCATCGTTTCGAGGCGCTTGACGCGCTCTACAGGGTCCATGGCGAGGGTCACCGCGAGTTGGCGCTCGAATTCTGCGTCAAGCTCAGCGGTTTCCTCCGCTTTGTTGTTAGTGTCCTGGTCCTTAGGCACCGGGATTCCCCTGAATGTTGGGGCGTGCTGCCTGCTCGGGGTTTGCTGCCCACCATGCTGCGCAGGCTACGCGCCATGCTTCGGCTTCACTCTCGCTGCCTGCGAATGCTTCGGCGTCTTCAACCTCGGGGCCGGTCAGGCTCAGGTTTTCACCGCGGACTCGTGCCTGCCAGGTGGGGCCGGTTGCGGTGACTTCGTAGCCTTCGTAGAGCACCTCAATTTCGGGGTAGGGTGCGAAGAAGTCCTCGAGGGTGCGCAGAATATAGGTCGGACGCTGATTCGGTACTGCCTCGATGACGTCCTGGTAGGTCTGTACGCCGGTGAGGACGAGGGCACCGTCCATCTTTGCGTTGTTGGCACCGAGAATGTCGGTGTCCAGGCGGTCGCCCACAATGACGGGGCGGCTGGAGTTCACGGCCTTTGCTGCAGTGTGGAAGATGGGCGCTTCGGGCTTGCCCGCAACGAGCGGGGTACGGCGTGAGGCGGTTGCTACGGCAGCAACGAGAGTTCCGTTGCCGGGCGCCTGACCGCGCTCCTTGGGGATGGTCTGGTCGGTGTTGGTTGCGATCCACAGCACATCGGGGTTTGCGAGGGTGTAGGCGGCTTCTGCGAGGTCTTCCCAACCCATCTTCGGGTTGAAGCCCTGGATGAGGGCTACGGGGCCTTCTTCTTCCTTGCGTACGGTTTCGAGGCCTACCGCACGAACGCAGTCGGCGAGTGCTTCGGTGCCGGTGATGAGTACTTTGGAGCCTGCGGGTACGTGCTGTGCGAGCAGTGCGGCGCCTGCCTGTGCGGAGCTGACGACTCGTTCTGCTCGGGTGTGCACGCCCAGTTCGCGCAGGTGCTCTGCTACGGATTCTACGGAGCGCGATGCGTTGTTGGTGACGAAGATGACCGGTACATTGAGTTCTTCTTCGGCACGGTTGAGCGCTTCGGGTGCGCCTTCGATGGCGAAGGGACCCGCGTAGACCACGCCGTCCAGATCGGAGAGGAGGGCATCGTAGCGGGATAGGAGTGCGTTCGTGGTCATAGAGTGTTCCTCTCGGGGGCTCTGGCGGTTGTCGCTATTAATCGTACCTGTTAGACACTCATACGTAGGTGCCTTCCGGTGATTATGTGCGAAACCGCTGGACGCTCTCCCCTGCTTGGGTGTGGCGTCCAGCGGTTTCACGCTGACACTTAGGTCACGTATTTAGAATTCTTAGATTCTCTGCAGTCTTATTCTGCGGAGGTTTCTTCTGCTTCTTCAGACTTAGGCGCATCAGACTTAGGCGCTTCGGTCTTCTCGTCCTCAGCTACTTCTTCCTGAGCTTCGTTTGCTTCCTCTTCAGCGGAAGCATCCGCGGTCCCTTCAGCGTCTTCTGCGGTTTCAGTGAGTTCTACGGACTTCTCTTCCTGTTCGAAGAGGCCTGCTTCACCGAACATGTCGAAGATTTCGGGTTCTGCGAAGTTGCCCTGGCCCAGTGCTGCTTCTGCCATGAATGCGAGGCGTGCCCAGCGTTCTGCTTCCTGGTTACGGCCTGCGTTAGCCAGCGCGTCGGAGTATGCGCTGAACAGACGGGGGCTGTACTCGAAGGCACGCTTGGGGTTCAGCTGAGGAATCTGCAGCGCTACGACAGCTTCAGACTTCTTGCCCTGATCACTGAGGATGCCGGATTCAACGATGGCGAGCTCTACGCGCACGTTGGCGGGCAGTTCTTCCTTCTTGAATTCTGCAATCATTTCCATTGCCTTGGGCAGACGGCCGAGTGCACGTTCGCAGTCCACCAGCAGTGCCAGGTGATCTACGGAGCCGCTAATACGGCGGTGGGTGCGCAGTTCGCGCAGTGCCAGTTCGAAGTCTTCTGCAACGTATGCGGCGACGCCAACGGCTTCACGTACTGCGGCAATACGGCCTGCACTGCGGGATGCTGCAACGGCGTGTTCCAGCGCGAATTCGGGGTCGATGTCGAGGTAGCGACCAGCCATGGCGAGGTGCTTTGCGACGGTTTCTGCGTTGCGAGGTTCCAGGGCGCGCAGCTGACGGAAGGTCGCGCCGTCCAGCTCGCGACCGGTGATGTCGTCATCAATTTCCGGTGCCTTGGGCTTTGCGGGGCGGTAGCCTGCACGACCACCGATGCTGCGTACTTCTTCACGAGGTGCTTCAGCCTCGGGACCGTTGGAGCGAGGTGCCTTGGAACGGGAGTCGGAGCGACGGCCGTCGAACTTCTTGCCTCCGCGGTCGTTACGCTTGAAACCGCCCTTGCCGCCAAAGTTCTTGCCGCCCTTCTTGGAGCGGAAGTCCTTTCCTCCGCTGTTCTTGCGGTGCTGGCGGGGGCCGGAGCCGTTAGACTCGTGACGGGGGGTCTCAGACATGAATCTCCTTGGGAGGTATCCGCCAGTGTGGGCGGGTAGGGTATGCAGTCGATTCGGGCGAACCGCTGCCTGAGGCATCAACTCTATGAGGGGTGCTTTAGATACACCCGCTAATGCCTAAACATAAGCCATACCATTCTAGTATAGAGAGCACCTTCCGTGCACCCGTACTGATGGGATGTTAAAGACAAATGGGGAGGCCTAACGACCTCCCCAAACAAAAATAGCCCCGGCGAAGCCGGGGCTATTGAATAATAAAGCGGCAATAACCTACTCTCCCACACCCACAAAAGTGCAGTA
>NZ_KV811594.1:0-2737 GCF_001813145.1 Rothia sp. HMSC066G02
CACCGCCGGCCACCACAAGCGGATCTACGACCAGGTATTTCTCGATGGCACCTACACCGCCGGTGGCTGCCTGATCGTCGCGGCGACCATCGACCACGTGATCGCCTGGCACTGGTGCAAACACGAAACCACCCGCGACTACCAACTGCTGCTTGAACGCATCGAAGCCCCACTCATCGCCGTCATCGACGGCGGCCAAGGCGCATACAGCGCAATCAAAAAGTGCTGGCCGACTACGAAAATTCAACGCTGCCTCGTCCACGCCCAACGCGTGGTCCGCCGCTACACCACCACCAACCCACGCACCGATGCCGGGCGCACCATCTACCGACTTGCGCTGAAACTGACCCGGATCACCACACTGGATGAAGCCGCCGCGTGGGGTGTGCAACTGCACGAGTTTTCAACGATCTACCGGGAATGGATGAACGAGAAAACCATGATCAAAGACCCCAAAACAGGTGCATGGACCCGCGTGTGGACCCACCACAACGTGCGCAAGGCCTACAACAGCCTCAACCATCTTTGGCGGTCCGAGATGCTGTTTGTCTACCTCAACCCGCCAGCAGGAGTCCTTGCGCCCGAGCGGATCAAATCCACCACCAACAGCTTAGAAGGCGGCATCAACGCCCAGCTCAAACTGCTCGCCAGAACCCACCGCGGCAGATCAGGCGAACGACAACGCCGCATGCTGGATTGGTGGCTCTACTTAAAAACGGAACTGCCTGACGATCCAGTACGAATCGCCAGGCAGTCCGACTGGGGCCAGGGCCAACTCGCCAAAGTATCCACCCTGACCCAAACCGAGAACCAAGCCGACCACGAAACAGGACGCCCAGCCCTCTACGACAACGCTATCGACACCGACTACACCCACTCAATCGGCATTCAAAAAGGCCAAATCTAACCCCCGCGACACGCCGAGCCAGACACACATTTTGACCCTTAACCCTTTAATGGATATAATTAGACCCATGTTCTTGCGGTTGCGCACCAACCGCTAAGGCGGTTTCCTACCCCGTAGGTTAAAAACCGCTCCGGTCCTTTAGCCGGGCGGCTATTTGTCATGCCCGGCTCCCTTTCAAATCCAAGGAGCACACCTGATGTCTGCATACGGACACGGCCGTCACGAGCATGGCCAAAATTTTCTCACCAACCACAAGATCATCAACTCCATCATCGACCTTGTGAAACAAACCTCCGGCCCCATCATTGAGATCGGACCAGGAAGCGGTGCCCTCACTCACCCGATGGCCCACTTGGGGAGGGCGATAACGGCAGTTGAAGTGGACGCAAAACTAGCTGCCAAAATCACACAAGAAACCTCCTCGGCGGCGGTCGAAGTGGTCCATGATGATTTCCTTAACTTCCGGTTACCCGCCACTCCCTGCGTCATTGTGGGAAACATTCCCTTTCACCTCACCACTGCCATTCTTCGAAAGTTGCTGCATGCGCCAGCATGGACTGACGCTGTACTCCTCATGCAGTGGGAAGTCGCTCGCCGCCGGGCCGGGGTAGGCGCAAGCACGATGATGACGGCTCAGTGGTCCCCATGGTTCACATTTCACCTGGGTTCTCGGGTACCAAGGCCTGCTTTCCGGCCACAGCCAAACGTTGACGGGGGGATCTTAGTGATCCGCCGGGTGGGTGACCCGAAGATTCCGATAGAGCAGCGCAAAGCCTTTCAGGCGATGGTGCACACCGTTTTCACTGCCCGGGGACGCGGGATAGGGGAAATTCTCCGAAGGGCAGGGTTGTTTTCATCACGTTCAGAAACACAATCATGGTTGCGCTCGCGAGGAATCGACCCCGCGACCCTACCTCCCAGATTGCACACCAACGACTGGATCGATCTCTTCCAGGTGACTGGTTCCTCTCTACCTCACCATCGACCCATTTCACCATCGGGAAGTAGTCAACGACCTCCTCAACGGAAAAACCGAAGCCGGCGGCGTTAATCCCCACCAAAACCGAAATCCACCAGTAGTACTAAAAGGGCTCTTCCGGTTTTAGAGTGCATTGATTAGTTCGCCGGGGGTTCGGGCGTGGCACAAGATATTGGGGTCCTTGGCTTTGTAGGAAAAAGGTATCTAATCCATCCGTACAAAACTAAGGACCTACTGTGCAGCCTAACGGAAATGTCATCGTCGATACCATCTGCCGCACCGCAAAACTAGGAACTACTATCACCGGTGCCACAGAAAACGGTGACGTCACTGTTATTGAAGCCGAACCCGTCGAGCCGATCAATGAATGCCCTACCTGCGGGCAGCCTGGAGTATTCCGCGACCACGTCATCCGCAGCCTGGTCGATCTGCCCATCGTCGGCCACCCAACAACTTCATGTGCGCCTTCCACGCTACCGGTGCACCAACAAGCGTTGCTTGCAGAAGATCTTCCGTGCTGGCCTTGCCTGCGCGCCCGACAATTCAAAGACCACGGACCAGGTGACCCACTGGATCCTGCAACGACTCTGCCTAAATCGGATGAGCGTTGCCGCTGCACCCAAGTCATTAGGCCTGGGGTGGGATATGAAGTGTCCCAGGTTTTGTTCCGTTTGATGAAACCCGTTTTTGAAACAACGTACGGAGCACAACGCACGCCGATGCCAAAGCTTCCGCAACATCGACTACCTCATCAAACCCACGACAGTGGGATTCACACCCTCAATCCCCACGCGTGCAATCTGGGTTAAGGGTCAAAAAGTGTGTCCGGAATCGCGGATTTTCACGGATTG
>NZ_KV811595.1:0-69886 GCF_001813145.1 Rothia sp. HMSC066G02
ATCGATAACGGTGCTACTGAGCAGGTTTTCGGTCACCTGAAGGATGAGTTTTTTCGTGGCCAAGACTGGCAGACCTTTGAGAGTTTCAAGGTTGACCTTGACGCCTATATTACGCATTGGAATACAGTAAGGCGTCAGGTGAAGCTTAGGGGCCTGACCCCGGTGGAGTACCGGGTTCAGGCCCTGCAGGAGGCCGTATAGGGGTTACTATTTATAGCGTCCAAGTTTCGGGGCGCAGTTCAAAATAGTGCGAGGGGGCTTCGCCATATCTGGGGTTGAAACTTAGTGCTTCTTCTTCGGCTCGCACGCCACGCCGTCACCATCAGAATCAAGACCGGGGCGGTAACCCGGCTCGCCACGATGCAACGGCGCCGCACCAGCTGCACGTACCGCATCACAATTCTTGTAATAAACACTCGACTGCGCCGGAGCCTGCTGCACCGGCTGCGCGGGAGCTTGCTGAGCGGGAGCCTCAGCCGCCGGAGCCTGCGCGGGTGCCTGCTGGACGGGCGCCTCCGTAGCTACCGGCGCCTGCTGAACAGGCTCAGCCTGTTGCGCGGGTGCCTCAGAAACTGGAGGTGCCGGAGCCTCCGCGGAAGGTGCCTCAGTAGCCGGCGCCTGCACGGGAGCCTCAGTCGTCGGAACCGGAGACGGGGTTACCGTCGGGGTAGGAGACTCCGAAGGAGACGCAGACGCACTCGGCGTCGGAGAAGAACTAGCAGTAGCCGAAGGGCTAGCAGAGGCAGACGTCGACGACGAGGCAGAAGGCGTCGACTCCGGAGTGCGAACAGACGAAGAGCAACCGGTCAGCAGCAGAGTACCCGCAAGAACACCAGCGGTCGCGGTGTGAATTTTCAACACAATATTCCTTTATAAAGTGAGTGGATAAGCGTGTTCACCGTAGAACACACACTCAAGTGTAAATGAAAACGGCCCCATTCGCAGGTAATATTAAGCCCCCTAAACATTTCTGACAAGGGAAGATGCAACCTGCAGGCATAACGAAGCCCCCTCGTGCCGGTTCACGCAAGAACCGGCACAAGGGGGCTTCGCTCTATTAAGGTTTCTGAATTAATTAGGGGTGCTAGGGGAGTAGCACCCCCTCCGGGACAGCTCTAGCCGGGCTGAGGCTAGGAGCAGTTGCCGTTCATATCGCAGGACGGACCCGCCTCCGCAGCATTGTTACCTGCCGCGTCACCAGCCGCGCCTGCCAGCGGGTTCAAAAACTCAACACGGTGAGTCTCCTCCCACACCTGACGCAGCGCCTGCACCAGCATCTTCGCAGGCTGCGCACCACTGACCGCCCACTTCGACTCAATCAAAAAGAACGGCACACCATTAATGCCCAGCTGGCGCGCCAACTGCTCATCAGCACGCACATCCGCCGCGTAACGGTCACTCTTCAACACCGCCTCAACCTCGGCAGTATCCAGGCCAATCTCAGAAGCAATATCCAGAATCGACTCGTGATCCTGCACCGAACGGCCCTGCGTAAAGTACGCCAGCTTAAACGCCTCCTCCGCCGCCGACGCCAAACCCTGCTCCGCCGCATAGTGAATCACACGGTGCGCATCAAACGTGTTACCGTAGCGTGCCTGACGCCAATTGAAATCCAAACCCACCTCGCGGGCACGCTCCGCCAACGACTCCTGGCTCGCAATCGCCTGCTCCAGCGACATCTGATACTTACCGGCAATCATCTCAGGCAACGAACCGGCAGGATGCTCCGTAGCCGACGGGTCCAGCTCAAAACTATGCCACACCACCTCAACCTCGTCACGGTGCTCAAACTCGGCGAGCGCCTGCTCCAGGTTACGCTTGCCCACGTAGCAGAAGGGGCACACAATATCGGACCAAATATCAATACGCATGTTATCTATTCCTCTCACACTCGGATGGGGCAACTGCCGCAACTGTACGCTCACCTAACACCCCGGTTGCCGCGCTTATTCCCCAGCGTTTATTCCCGCGTGTTTATTCTCGCCGGGTACGGCAAAGCCCCCTCGTACCGGTCCGTAGGGGAACCGGGTCAAGGGGGCTTAGCATACGCGAAATACGCGACCCTATCGGCGGGCAGCCGCCGGTGCGGTCGTGGCAGTAGCCGCGGGAGCAGTCGTAGCCGCAGGTGCGGCGGTAGCACGAGCCGGCGGAGCCGTAGTGGTTGCCGCCGGAGCGGTTGTAGCCTGCTGGCTTGCCGCTGCCTCATCCTCATAGCGGGTAGTCGGCGCCTGAGTCGGAGCCTCAGTAGTCGGCTCCTGGGTAGGGGCCGGTGCCTCCGTAGTCGCCTCGGGGGAGGGGGTGTTCTCCTCCGGGGTGGGGGTCGGCGAAGGAGCCGCCGCCTTAATCTCTTCCTCGGATGCGTCACCGTAGTAGTCACGAACCGTCACCGCAGTCAGGCCGCGGTCATCGAGCAGGCCCTTCACCTTATCCAGAATCGGGATGATCGTCTCGTAGTTCAGGTGACCCAGCACAATCTGCTGCGGCAACATGTAGCGGATACAACGCATGTAAATCACACGGGAGCTGGTCTTCGCCTCGTCGCCGGTAGTGCCGTTCCACATGACCGGGCGGGTAAAACCAATCTCACCGGCAGCCTTCAGCACCGCATCGTTGTAGCGGCCGTAGGGCGGGCGGAAGTACGGCTTCGACGAGACACCGAACATGCTCATAATCTCGTCTTCGTTACGCTGCAGCTCTTCCTTCACGCCCTCAGCATCCAGGGTGGTCAGGTCAGCGTGGCTGTAGGTGTGGTTCGCAACCTGAATCTGGCCGCTCTGAACCAGCGGGCGCAGCAACGACACATGCTCCTTAAAACCGGTGTAAGAAGCGTTAATGAAGAACGTCAGGCGAGTATTCGTACGCTTCGAGAACTCAGCGTAGCCGCGAATCGCCTCCGGGCTTGCGCCGTCATCAACAGTCCACGCAACATACTTGCCGTCACCAATGAGGGAGTTGCCGATGCCGGGCCATTCGCGCGGCTTATCAACCGGGTTGCCAGCAGCGGCAACCGTCGGCGAATTCGTGGGTGCGGGGCGAGTAGCAGTAGCAGAGGTCTCGCCGCCAGCCTGATACGGAGTGAAATTACCGCTGGTGCCGTCGTAGTCATTCGACTTCTTCGAGCAGGCAGCAATCAGCGGAAGCATAGCAGTGCCGAGCACAAAAAGTCGGCGGTTAGGCTGTGAGTGGGTCATACTCTCCAGGATAACGCCCCCACCTGCAAGGAACGAATCTGAACAGCGAATACACCCTAAATAATGTGCACATCACACCCCGCGCTCAGCACCACAGTATTAATAGGTATAAAAACTAGGTATAAGAACACAAAATCCTAAAGCCGCAAGCCGGTAACGCTCCGCTACACTAGTGGGATGGAGAATTTGGGCACTCACGAACTGCGCAACCTTGTGAACGATGCTGCCGACGAGGCTGTCAACATCGGCTACCGTGTTGCAGACCGGCTGCACAGGTGGCGCGAAAAGCGTGCCATCGCCGCCGGTCGCGAGCCTATCCTGGTGCCCACCGAAGGCTACGGACGCGCCGCCTCCGAAGGAAACCCCGGCTGGGTCCGCGTCATCGCCCGCGCACTCTACAAGACGGTCAACCTCGAACGCCTGCTACAGGTCGTAGAAGGCACCCAAGACACCGCCAACCCCATGCGCGGCTGGCGCTCCTTCACCGCCACCGCAATGTCCGACGCGCCCGTCACCATCGTCATCGACGGCACCAAGTACGAGGCGTACACCGACCGCGGTGGCGTACTCGACGTCAAACTCAGCATCGACCTGGAACCCGGCATGCACGAAGTCATCATGTACGTGCCCGGCTCTCGCGCCGTAGCAACCAGCGTCTATATCGTTCCCGAAAGCCAGAAGCTCGGCGTCATCATGGACGTCGACGACACCGTCATGGTCACCATGCTGCCGCGTCCCCTCGTCGCCGCCTGGAACTCCTTCATCCTCGACGAGCACGCACGCATCCCCACCCCCGGCATGGCGGTCATGACCGACCGTATCCGCCGCAGCCACCCGGATGCGCCGTTCATGTACCTATCCACCGGCGCCTGGAACATCACCCCGACCCTGCGCCGCTTCCTCAGCCGCAACGGCTACCCGCGCGGCACGTTCCTGCTCACCGACTGGGGCCCCACCCCCGACCGCTGGTTCCGCTCCGGAACCAACCACAAGGTCGAGTCCCTGCGCCGCCTCGCCGAGGAATTCCCGCAGATGAAGTGGATTCTCGTCGGTGACGACGGGCAGCGCGACCCGTACATCTACAACGGCTTCGCGGTACGCTACCCGGACAACGTGGCGGCAATCGTCATCCGCAACCTGACCGTGGGGGAGACCATGCTCGCCTCCGGCCGAGTGTGGAGCGACTACCGTGCCGAACAGATGATGCGCTCGCCGCTGTGGATTGAAGCCACCGACGGCGTAACGCTGAGCAAGAAGCTGCGCGAGCTGGGCCTGATTGATTTCTAAGCGGTTACTGCTCGCCGGTTGCTAAAACCAGCGCTGATACCCAGTAAACCCACCGCAGATACCGCGAAATGCCGGTATATGCGGTGGGTTTTGGTGTTTCAGCGGAATTAACCAACTTAAACCCACGACACACCGGCTCACCAAAAAGAGTTAAAAATCTTTTCTACAGCCTTAATCACATAGCTTAAAGCCGCTCGAAGGGGGTTAACCTCCGCCTTTAAGAAAGTCCGTTCTGCTTTAAAACCGCGCCGTTCCGCGCAAGAACGGGCGAGAGTTAAGATCTCTTTAAAATCAAGCCCGAATCTGCCGGGTTTTATGCCCCCAAACGCATACATGAGGTTAACTGAACCTCAACTTGGCGGGCGAATGAACCCTTAAAAATCCTGACCAACTTAAACCCCACCTGTGGATAACCCGGCACACCCCGCGAAAATACGGCGAACTAGCCCCGCGGCAGGGTGTGGATAAGCTGTAGGCACCCCCTCTTAAGTGGGTTCAACTGTGGGTTTATCGAACGAAACACGACCCTCGCACCACATCATCTTGTGGTGCAGAAAAATCTCGACACTAGATGTAGTATTAATACTCGGTTCCACCACTACGGCACTTTTAGGCGCCCTGCCCCAGCGCAGGAAACCGCCACACCCCCACTAGGAGGGGGCAGCGGACGGCACAGCGCCCGCCGTAAACAATACGTGGTGAAACACCGACGAAACACGCCAGATTCATTCACGAGATAGCCCCGCCCGAGCGGGAGAAAGTAAGAGGCACTCCCATGGTAGTGACCGTGTACACCAAGCCCCAGTGCGTCCAGTGCAACATGACCTACCGCGCCCTCGACGCGAAGGGTATCAGCTACACCAAGGTTGATATCACCGAAGACGCTCAGGCCCTCGAAATGGTCAAGTCCCTCGGCTACATGCAGGCACCCGTCGTCATCGCAGGCGACGAGCACTGGTCCGGCTTCCAGCCCGACAAGATCAACGCTCTGGCAGCGTAACAACCCTGCCGAAACCCGTACAAACGGAAAATCGGCACGGAACCACACCGGCACACGAGAATAAGGAGTACAGATTGAGTACCGCCCTCACGCCCAACCCCGTCGACGAGCACGCAGAAATCCGCAAGATCCTTCTGGATGCACGCAACGCCTCCGAGGGTCGAGCGACCGAGGTCGGACTGGACGATACGGCGCCACTCATCGTGTACTTCTCCTCTATCTCCGGTAACACCCACAAGTTCGTGGAGAAGATCCGTGCCCGCCGCCTCCGCCTGCCGCTGCGCACCGGCGAAGACACCCTCATTCTTGATGAGCCGTTCGTGCTCATCGTCCCCACCTACGGCAAGCCTGAAGGCGCCGGTAACGTTCCCCCGCAGGTGGTTAAATTCCTGAACGTGGAGCAGAATCGCCACCACATGCTCGGTGTGATTGGCTCCGGCAACACCAACTTTGGTCCGCTCTTCGGTATCGCGGCAGACATTGTCGCCAAGAAGTGCGATGTGCCCGTGCTCTTCAAATTTGAGCTCATGGGCACCGATTCAGATGTAGAAAAAGTCAACGAAGGATTGGAAGCATTTTGGACGCAAAACTGCCCTCAGCACTAGAAACTCTCGGTGCGAGCCACAACGGCAAGAGCGTGCCCGAGAAGTTCAAGGGTATGAGCTACCACGAGCTGAACGCACTGCTGAACCTCTACGATGAGAACGGCCAGATTCAGTTCGATGCAGACCGCCAGGCGGCACGACAGTACTTCCTGCAGCACGTCAACAACAACACCGTCTTCTTCCACGACCTGGAAGAGAAGATTGAGTACCTGATTGAGAACCAGTACTACGAGCCGGAACTCTTCGACAAGTACAACTTCCAGTTCATCAAGAACCTGTTCAAGCGCGCCTACGCCGTGAAGTTCCGCTTCCCGACCTTCCTGGGTGCCTTCAAGTTCTACACCTCCTACGCGCTCAAGACCTTCGACGGTCAGCGCTACCTGGAGCGTTTCGAAGACCGCGTCTGCATGGTCGCACTGCTGCTGGCAGAAGGCAACGAGAAGCTCGCCGAAGACATCGTCGACGAGATCATCTCCGGCCGTTTCCAGCCGGCAACCCCGACCTTCCTCAACGCAGGTAAGAAGCAGCGCGGCGAGCTCGTCTCCTGCTTCCTGCTGCGCATGGAAGACAACATGGAGTCCATCGGCCGCTCCATCAACTCTGCACTGCAGCTCTCCAAGCGCGGCGGCGGCGTGGCATTCGCCCTGACCAACCTGCGCGAGTCCGGTGCGCCCATTAAGAAGATTGAGAACCAGTCCTCGGGCGTTATCCCCGTCATGAAGCTGCTGGAAGACGCCTTCTCCTACGCAAACCAGCTCGGCGCACGTCAGGGTGCCGGTGCCGTGTACCTGCACGCACACCACCCCGACATCTACGCCTTCCTGGACACCAAGCGTGAGAACGCTGACGAGAAGATCCGCATCAAGACCCTCTCCCTGGGCGTTGTCATCCCCGACATCACCTTCGAGCTGGCGAAGAAGAACGAGGACATGTACCTCTTCTCCCCGTACGATGTGGAACGCATCTACGGCGTGCCCTTCTCCGACATCAACGTCTCCGAGAAGTACTACGAAATGGTCGACGATGCACGCATCACCAAGACCAAGATCAACGCGCGTGAGTTCTTCCAGACCATCGCAGAGATCCAGTTCGAGTCCGGCTACCCGTACGTGATGTTCGAAGACACCGTCAACCGCGCGAACCCCATCGCCGGTAAGGTCATCATGTCCAACCTGTGCTCCGAGATCCTGCAGGTTTCTGAGCCGTCCACCTACCACGCTGACCTCGGCTACGAGACCGTCGGTAAGGACATCTCCTGCAACCTCGGTTCGCTGAACATTGCACTGACCATGGACGGCGACGACTTCGGCAAGACCGTGGAAACCGCGATTCGTTCGCTGACCTCCGTCTCCGACCAGTCCGACATCCGCTCCGTACCCTCCATCGAGCGCGGCAACAACATGAGCCACGCCGTGGGTCTGGGCCAGATGAACCTGCACGGCTACCTGGCACGCGAGCACGTCTACTACGGTTCCGAAGAAGCACTAGACTTCACCAACATGTACTTCTACACCGTTGCCTACCACGCAATCCGCGCCTCCATGCAGATTGCTAAGGAACGCGGCCAGCGTTTCGAGGGCTTCGAGAACTCGAAGTACGCATCCGGTGAGTTCTTCGCAAAGTACATTGAGAAGGAATGGGCGCCGCAGACCGAGCGTACCCGCGAACTGTTCGCTAAGCACCACATCCCCACCCGTGAAGAGTGGATTCAGCTGGCTGCTGACGTGGCACAGTACGGCATGTACAACCAGAACCTGCAGGCTGTTCCGCCGACCGGCTCCATCTCCTACATCAACGGTTCGACCTCTTCGATTCACCCGATCGCTTCGAAGATTGAGATCCGCAAGGAAGGCAAGCTCGGCCGCGTCTACTACCCGGCACCGTACATGACCAACGAGAACCTGGAGTACTACCAGGACTCCTACGAAATTGGTTACGAGAAGATCATCGACACCTACGCTGTTGCAACCCAGCACGTGGACCAGGGCCTGTCGCTGACCCTCTTCTTCCGCGATACCGCAACCACCCGCGATATCAACCGCGCCCAGATTTACGCATGGCGTAAGGGCATCAAGACCATCTACTACATCCGTCTGCGTCAGATGGCTCTTGAAGGCACCGAGGTTGAAGGCTGCGTATCCTGCATGCTCTAGCCCGAATGCTGTGACGCATTCAGCCTGAGCTGGCACACTATAACTAAAGACTGGAAGGGGCGGTTACGGTGAACACGCAAACCGCCTGCGCGACTGGCTGGGCGCGCGTGGGACCGTAACCGCCCCTTAAGAATCGGAGAATTACTAATGAGCGAAAAGGTGAAGCTCGTCGACCACGTGGTTGAGGCTATCAACTGGAACCGTATTGAGGACGAGAAGGACCTTGAGGTTTGGGATCGTCTGACCGGTAACTTTTGGCTGCCGGAAAAGGTGCCGCTGAGCAACGACGTGCCCTCCTGGAAGACCCTGACCGAAGAAGAGAAGCAGCTGACCATGCGCGTCTTCACCGGTCTGACCCTGCTGGACACCATCCAGGGTACCGTCGGTGCAGTGTCCCTGCTGCCGGACGCTGTGACCGCGCACGAAGAGGCAGTGTACACCAACATTGCGTTCATGGAGTCCGTGCACGCAAAGTCGTACTCCTCGATCTTCTCGACCCTCGCCTCCACCAAGGAGATTGACGAGGCATTCCGCTGGGCTTCTGAGAATGAGCACCTGCAGAAGAAGGCGAAGATCGTTCTGTCCTACTACACCGGTGACGACCCGCTGAAGAAGAAGGTTGCCTCCACCCTACTGGAGTCCTTCCTGTTCTACTCGGGCTTCTACCTGCCTATGTACTGGTCTTCGCACGCGAAGCTGACCAACACCGCTGACCTGATTCGTCTGATTATTCGTGACGAGGCAGTGCACGGCTACTACATTGGCTACAAGTTCCAGCAAGGCCTGGCGAAGGAGTCCGCTGAGCGTCAGGCAGAGCTGAAGGAGTACACCTTCAACCTGCTGTACGAACTGTACGAGAACGAGGTGGCGTACACCCACTCCCTGTACGACGGTGTGGGTTGGAGTGAGGACGTTAAGAAGTTCCTGCACTACAACGCTAACAAGGCTCTGATGAACCTGGGCTACGAGCCGATGTTCCCGGCGTCCGTGACTAACGTGTCCCCGGCGATTCTGTCGGCGCTGTCCCCGAACGCTGATGAGAACCACGACTTCTTCTCCGGTTCCGGCTCTTCCTACGTCATTGGTAAGGCCGTGAACACTGAGGACGAGGACTGGGACTTCTA
Source organism: Rothia sp. HMSC066G02 (assembly GCF_001813145.1). Classification (NCBI taxonomy): domain Bacteria; kingdom Bacillati; phylum Actinomycetota; class Actinomycetes; order Micrococcales; family Micrococcaceae; genus Rothia; species Rothia sp. HMSC066G02. Next base: position 9,361 of record NZ_KV811595.1, read on the forward strand.
ATAATCTCTTATAACAAGGGTGTCAGGTGAACATTTCAGATGTTATCTGACACCCTTGTTGGTTCTCCTCTCCGGGGAGGACAAACCATGAAAATTAGCCTATTTAGCGTGACAATAAGTATATGTGATGCTAAATCTTGGATTCAGACTTTGAATAACGAGTTGATAATTCAATGGCTGACTACGGTATAGCATAAAGGGGCCCCGTCACTATTAATAATGATAGAAACGGGCCCCCTTTATTTAAGCGTATTTAGTTATCTAATAGACTTTGGCTTCCACCTAAGTCCTTCCTCGGAAAGAGCAACGTCCACGATTCGCGCAGCCTTATCATAAGCATCAGCAGCATCGATAATAACTTCTCCAGGAAGAGAACCATATCTAGCATCGATTGAGGCGCGGTGTAATTGGTTATATGCCAACGCCTCTGACGGATATAGAGCTTGGATAACTTGATTTTGACCAATACCGCGACCGCTATTATGCCGTCCACTGTGGTGGGTAGCATATCTTGAATCTTGAACAAGACCAGGCATATGGACAAGGCGCATAATCTCTTCGTTGCTCTTGTCTAAGATTGGATCAGTTAGTATTGCAAACCGCATCGCATGGTATGCAGCATAAAAAGCACAAATCTGCGCAACAACTTGGTCGCTAACCTTGTACTTATTAGCTTTCCGCAGAAAGATATTTGCTTTATGACGGTGTTCTTGCAAATTAGGCTGGCTGTTCATATATAAGTAAGCCTTATGCCATCGCGTAGGTTTTACTCTTGGAGCTATGGTTTGAAGCAGCAAATACTGGTGAGTCAGCTACGAAAAATCGCAAGTCAAGCATAGTCTCACCAATATAGAGGGGTACAATCTCGTCGATGTACTTTTGGAAAATCTTTTCCATGGCCTCGTTAGATTGTTCCCACAAAGCAACATAGATGACAGCCTGCTCCAATGCAGGGGTATATTCGACAAAGAGTTTTTGAAGGTTTTCCTTACCGAAATAATCAACGCAGAGCTCACCGAGAGTAGTGACAAGTGCTTCGGATTCCGAGAGTTTGTCGGTCATCTAGCCGGTCTCCTTTCTTGGTATCTCAACGTCACTCCACACACTATGCTGTACTCTCCGAACTAACTTTCAGTGTTCGAGTTCCGTTGTCTCTTAGTAACTGTAACCTACCATAGGCTTACCTTGAGTCATCTCAGGTTACACCACCGAGACCCGATAATCCTCATTTTATTGCCGAGATTACTTTTATGTCCTACCCCTGGCAGGCAGACTTATAGCTTAACATGCACGATACGACTACCCTCTTCAACAACTACATGGAACGGGGATTCTAGTCTGAGGCATACTCAGCTTTAGCTCTGCTGTGGTTGCTAAACGTTGAGGCATCTTAACGTTGCGACCCCGTGTTTTCTGGATGGATACCCATCTGGAAGGTGCGGGGGGGGGGGCGCCGTTTAACCGGGTGCGGAAGCGGGGGAGAGGCCGCGGAGAAGCAGGGGAGTGGGAGCAGTTTTTCTGGTTCCTTTCTGGTTCCGACTGTCGGAATTTTTACCTTCACCCCGTAGCATAAAAAATTATTGATATATCGGGGTGTGGGGCGTACTCTGATACGACTAACCATCAACGCAGATTTGAAAGGAACATCATGCGTTCAGTTGTTATGGAAGCCCCCGGCAAGGTCGTCGTCAACGAAGTTGAGAAGCCGACCCTGCTCGAACCCACCGACGCCATCATCAAGCTCGCAGCATCCTGCATCTGCGGCTCCGACCTGTGGCCCTACCGCGGCGCAGACGCAAAGCCCGTCGACCACCGCGCAATGGGCCACGAATACATCGGCGAGGTCGTCGAGGTCGGCTCCGAGGTCACCACCGTAGCCCCCGGCGACTTCGTCGTAGGCTCCTTCTGCATCTCCTGCGGCGAATGCGAAACCTGCACCGCAGGCTACCCCTCCCGCTGCCTCAAGGCAATCGCGGCAGGCGACACTTACATCGGCATGCGCTCCAACGGCACCCAGGCAGAATACGCCCGCGTACCCTTCGCAGATGGCACCCTCGTCAAGACCCCCGCTGCACCCACCGCAGAGCAGATTCCGCACCTGATGGCGGCATCCGACGTGCTCGGCACCGGCTGGTACGCAGCAGACGCAGCGCAGGCAGGCCCCGGCAAGACCATCGTCGTTGTTGGCGACGGCGCAGTCGGCCTGAGCGCAGTCATCGGCGCTAAGCAGCTCGGCGCGGAGAAGATCATCATCATGTCCCGCAACCCCGAACGTCAGGCGCTCGCTAAGGCATTCGGCGCAGCCCACATCGTGGAAGAGCGCGGCGAAGAGGTCATCGCCAAGGTCATGGAGCTCACCGACGGCGTGGGCGCACACGGCGTCGCGGAGGCTGTTGGCACCCAGCAGTCCTTCGACCAGGCACTCGGCTGCGTACGCCACGGCGGCTACATCGGCTTCGTGGGCGTACCGCACGACAGCTCCATCGGCACCGATGCGCTCTTCGGCAAGCAGGTTCACCTGGAGGGCGGCCCCGCCCCCGTGCGCAAGTACCTGCCGACCCTCATCGACCTGATTTACAAGGGCGAAATTGAGCCCGGTAAGGTCTTCGACCTGGTCCTGCCCATCGACGAGGCAGCTAAGGGCTACGAGGCAATGGACCAGCGCACCGCCACCAAGGTGCTGCTGACCATGCCGTAATAGCCGCTCGTATCGCCGGTTCTTGTGCCTTCTTGTATCGGCAACCCGGCGTGTATGCGCTACTAATCCCCGCACCGATCCTGCCGCTCCACGTGAGCGTAGGGTGCCGGTTGCGGGGATTAGTGCATTAAAAATTGGGTTTATTTGCCACCTTTCGGCGAGGTGAGGGACAAATGAGTGAGCCAAGGCATAGAATAAAAGAGCATGATTCGTACAACTCGAAGGATGACAATGACGAAGAAGCCTTTCCCTTCCGACCTCGAAATCGCACTTGCCGCCGATCTTTGGCCTATTAATAAGATCGCAGCAGACAACGGCATCAGCGAAGATCGCCTTGAACCCTACGGCAAGTATGTCGCTAAGGTCCTCCTCGACGAAACCACCAACGCAGAGACCGCCCGCAAGCGCGGCTCCAAGTACATCGTGGTTACCGCAGTCACCCCCACCCCGCTCGGTGAAGGTAAGACCGCAACCTCCGTATCCCTCGCACAGGGCTTCGCGCAGACCGGCCGCAAGGCAATCCTGGCTCTGCGTCAGCCCGCAATGGGCCCGACCTTCGGCATCAAGGGCGGCGCAGCAGGCGGCGGCTACTCTCAGATTGTTCCCATGGAGAAGCTGAACCTGCACCTGACCGGCGACTTCCACGCCGTCACCGCAGCACACAACCTGCTTGCCGCCATGATTGACAACCACCTGCACCACGGCAACGAGCTGCGCATCGACCCGCGCGCAATCGAGTGGCGCCGCGTTATCGACATGAACGACCGCTCCCTGCGCAACATCGTCGTGGGCCTGGGCGAACGCATGGACGGCGTGACCCGCCAGACCGGTTTCGACATCACCAGCGCCTCCGAAATCATGGTGATTCTCTCGCTGGCAACCTCCTTCAAGGACCTGCGTGAGCGCCTGGCAAAGATTGTTATCGGCCTGAACTACGACGGCGAGCCCGTCACCGCGGCCGACCTGAAGGCTGACGGCGCAATGTCCGTCATCCTGGCGGACGCAATCAACCCGAACCTGCTGCAGACCCTGGAGCACACCCCCGCCCTGATTCATGCGGGCCCCTTCGGCAACATCGCAACCGGTAACTCTTCGGTTGTGGCTGACTACGTTGGTCTGGAGTACTCCGACTACGTCATTACCGAGGCTGGCTTCGGCGCCGACATGGGTGCCGAGCGTTTCTTCAACGTCAAGTGCCGCGTCTCCGGTCTGAAGCCGGACGCCGCAGTGCTCGTCGTAACCGTGCGCTCCCTGAAGTCCCACTCCGGCCTGTACAAGATTGTTCCGGGCAAGCCCCTGCCCGAGGGCATGCTGCAGGAAAGCCCCTCCGACGTGGAGAAGGGCGCAGAGAACCTGAAGAAGCACATCGAGATTGTGCGCAACTTCGGTGTTCAGCCGGTCGTGGCAATCAACGCCTTCCCGACCGACTTCGAGTCCGAGCACGAAACCATCCGCCGTATCGCAGAGGAAGCTGGCGCTCGCGTCGCTATCCACCGCGGTGTGGCTGAGGGCGGTAAGGGCACCACCGACCTGGCAGACGTGGTTGCTGAGGCATGTGACGACGTTTCGGACCTGAAGTACACCTACGATCTTGAGGACTCCATCGAGACCAAGATCGAGAAGGTTGCGACCAAGGTCTACGGCGCGGACGGCATCTCTATCGCTCCCGCTGCCGCTAAGCAGCTGAAGCGTTTTGCTGAGCTGGGCTACTCGCACCTGCCCGTGGTTATCGCGAAGACCCACTTGTCCATCTCTTCGGATGCAACTCTGAAGGGCGCGCCGACCGGCTGGACCCTGCCCGTGCGCGAGGTTCGCCTGGCTGCAGGTGCTGGCTACGTCTACGCTATCTGCGGCACCATGCGCACCATGCCGGGCCTGAGCAAGAGCCCCGCAGCTGAGCGCATCGGCTTCGACGAGAATGGCGTGATGGTCGGCCTGTCCTAAGGCTTGCCCTAATGCGGCTGTTCCAGCTGATTTATAGCTAGTGGAGGCGGCGCTCCTTCCCCACAGCGGGGGAGAGGCGCCGCCTTTGCTGTGCCCTATGGTGCTCTCTGTAGTGATTATAAGGGGAAGTAGAGTACCTGAAAACGGGGGAGTGAAGGATCCTGAAACCCCTAGTGGAGGGGTCTCTCAACCTTTCATTGAGGCTTCTAGTGCGCCTGTTTTGAGGGTGGAATTGGTACTTGCTGGTTAATAATTGGGCTCTATTTGTGCTTGAAGGTCAGGTTTTATTAAACAATCTATAGAGGTTGATTTTTTAGTGACACGCTGTCTTGCATTTTGTGAAAATACAGCATTGACTAGGTATTTTTCTTTTTGAAAGGGGTTTTAATGGGTGCACTCGGTGAACCTGAAGATGGGGCTGATGTTATTGTTTTGTAATAAAACCTCTACTTTAGGGGGTACCTACAGGGGTAAAACAGACCAATTGATTTTGCCCCCGCGCGAATAATTGTGCAGATTTTGAACGGTGAGCAGTACATTTTTTCCCGCTTATGAAGTTGCAAGTACTTGAAGATACTTTCACCTTAACCCTCTACTTCCGCAGAATACCGGGCTAAAACTGGGTATTGAACCTTTGGGATTGCCGAGTGTGGAGCTTAAGTTAAAGGTGCACTGAAGTGCCAAAAGAGGGAAATTCTAAAATTATTTTGAGTGAAATAAGTCACGCTAAAACTCGAAAAAAATGAAATTGGTACGTATGGATACCCTAAAAAACACCCGTTTTTATTACAGAATGATTACAATGAGGCGCGGGTCACTAAATCCGGCTCTCCGTACCAAATTGGGTGGTAAAACAGCCCCCAAAAAGTTCGCTACTATTGAGTCATCAAGTAATCATGAGATTTCCAAAGTCCTCGGGTTGCTTGTGTTTGAGTGAGTGATAGATACCCCTGGGTGTCATGAGAAGCGACTGTGTATCGATGCGCAGTCGCTTCTCTGTTTAACTTTTGAATTTCAGTGGAACCTCAGCCAGACGGGATCCAGCCGGAACCTAATCCGCGCTGAACCCAATCCGTACCGAGCATGCTCCAGAATCTGTTCCCTGTGCATCCCGCACACATGCAACCCGTACATGTATCCCGCGCGTTCAACGCCGAATGCGCTGATAGGGGAGCGAACCGCATAGGCGCATGCTGTGCGGTCACAACCCCCTACACTGGAACTATGACTACTTACCCCGAACCCACCCTCATCTTTGAGAACCCCGAACTGACCGTCCGTGCGTTCAGCGTCTCCGAGATGGACAATAGCGTCTACCTCATCACCATGCGCGCCACCGGAGAGCAGGTGCTCATCGACCCTGCAGACGACGCAGAAGAACTCTACGCATTCACTCTCGATGCGCTCCTGAACGACTGCCCGCAGCTCGAACTGGCAGATGGTGAAGAACGCCGCGTGCGCGTCATGGAGAAGGAAGAGGACTTCAACTCCATCAGGCCCCGTGCGATCGGTCTGACCGGCATTCTGGTTACCCACGGCCACTGGGACCACATCCGCGCTATTAAGGAGCTCGATCACCTCACCGGTGCCGTGACCTCCGCGGGTGCAGCTGACGCTGCTGAGATTAAGGAACTGGAAGACTACACCGTCGAAGAGGAGCTGACCGGCGGCGAAAGCTTCGACTTCTACCTCTCTGACACCGTCATCCGCGCCCTGCACGTGCCCGGCCACACCCCCGGATCCATCGTCTACACCCTCGAAACCACCTGGGAAGACGGCACTCCCGCAACCCTGCTGTTCACCGGCGACGCTCTCTTCCCCGGCGGCGTGGGCAAGACCGACTCCCCGCAGCAGTTCGGCGAGCTCTTCTCCAACGTGCTCGAAAAGCTCTTCGGCGGCTTTGAAGACGACGCCATCGTACTGCCCGGCCATGGCCGCTCCACCACCCTCGGCGACGAGCGCCCCCACCTGGAAGAGTGGGGAACCCGTGGCTGGTAAACCGCGCCTGACGAATTGCGCCTCCTAGTCCGCCTCATATAAGTACTGCACCCTCATGCCTTCACCGGCCGCATAATCCCACCGGTGAAAGGTATGAGGGTGTAGAATTTAAGTTCGAAGATTAAGACGAAAGGATTTTCGATGACACCCCGCCCGGCACACGGAAGCACCGCACTCAAAGCGAACGACCTGACCAGCATCCGGGTTCAGGGTGCCCGCGAAAACAACCTCAAGAACGTAGACCTGACCATCCCGCGCGATGCGATGGTCGTCTTCACCGGCCTCTCCGGTTCCGGTAAGTCCTCCCTCGCCTTCGATACCATCTTTGCGGAAGGTCAGCGCCGCTACGTTGAGTCGCTGTCCTCCTATGCGCGTATGTTCCTGGGCCAGGTCGACAAGCCCGACGTAGACTTCATCGAAGGCCTCTCGCCGGCGGTGTCCATCGACCAGAAGTCCACCTCCAAAAACCCGCGCTCGACCGTCGGTACTATCACCGAAATCTACGACTACATGCGTCTGCTCTGGGCGCGCATCGGCCACCCGCACTGCCCCGAATGCGGCGAAGAAATCACCCAGCAGACCCCGCAGCAGATCGTGGACATTCTGCAGGAGTACCCCGAACGCACCCGCCTGCAGATCCTCGCGCCCGTCGTCAGCGCACGTAAGGGCGAGTTCGTTGACCTCTTCAAGGACCTGCTGACCCAGGGCTATTCGCGCGCCCGCGTGGACGGTGAAACCGTGCAGCTCTCCGATCCGCCCAAGCTCACTAAGCAGTACAAGCACACCATCGAGGTGGTCGTCGACCGCATCGTCATTAAGGACGGTATTCACCAGCGCCTGACCGACTCCATCGAAACCGCGCTCAAGCTCGCCGACGGCCGCGTGCTCATCGATTTCGTGGACCGCGAGCAGGACGACCCCGAACGCACCCGCTCTTTCAGCGAACACCTCGCCTGCCCCAACAACCACCCGCTGCAGATCGACACCATCGAGCCGCGCGCCTTCTCCTTCAACTCGCCGTTCGGCGCGTGTAGCGCCTGTGACGGCATCGGCTCGCGCCTGGAAGTAGACACCGAACTGCTCGTGCCCAACCCCGACCTGACCCTCGGCGAGGGCGCTATCGCCCCCTGGTCACAGGGCAAAGCAACCACCGAATACTGGCTGCGCCTGCTCGCAGGCCTGGGGGAGGAACTCGGCTTCGACCTGGACACCCCCTTCAAGGACCTGCCCGCCAAGACCCGCGCCGCGATCCTGGACGGCAAGGACTACAAGGTTGAGGTGTCCTACCGCAACCGATTCGGCCGCGAACGCCGCTACACCTCCGGATTCGAAGGCGTGAAGGCGTACATCAAGCGCAAGCACGAAGAAACCGAATCGGACTTTGCCCGCGACCGCTACGAACAGTACATGCGCCAGGTCGCCTGCCCCTCCTGCGGCGGCGCGCGCCTGAACCCGACCATCCTCGGCGTGAAGGTCGGAGGCCAGTCCATCGCAGACATCACCGACCTGTCCCTGGCTGACGCGCTCGCTTTCGTGCGCGGACTGCAGCTCAGCGCCCGCGAAGCCAAGATTGGCGAGCAGGTCCTCAAAGAAATTGACGCGCGCCTGCAGTTCCTGCTGGACGTTGGCCTGGATTATCTGACCCTCTCACGCTCCGCCGGTACGCTCTCCGGCGGTGAGGCGCAGCGCATCCGCCTCGCAACCCAGATTGGTTCGGGCCTGGTCGGCGTGCTCTACGTGCTCGACGAGCCCTCCATCGGCCTGCACCAGCGCGATAACCGCCGCCTCATTGAAACCCTGACCAAGCTGCGCGACATGGGCAACACGCTTATCGTGGTTGAGCACGACGAAGACACCATGCGCGAAGCCGACTGGATCGTGGACGTAGGACCCGGTGCCGGCGAGCACGGCGGCGAAATCGTGCACTCCGGCAGCTTTGAGGAGCTGCTGAAGAACACCAAGTCCATTACCGGCGACTACATGGCTGGCCGCCGCAGCATTGAGGTGCCCGCATCCCGCCGCCCCGTGGACAAGAAGCGCCAGCTGACCGTGCGCGGCGCCCGCGAAAACAACCTCAAGAACGTGACTGTGTCCTTCCCGCTGGGCGTATTCACGGCGGTGACCGGTGTGTCCGGCTCGGGTAAATCCACCCTCGTCAACGACATTCTGTACACCTCCCTGGCGAACAAGCTCAACGGCGCCAAGCAGGTACCCGGCCGCCACAAGAGCATCGACGGCCTGGAACACCTGGACAAGGTCATTCACGTGGACCAGTCGCCCATCGGCCGCACCCCGCGTTCGAACCCCGCCACCTACACCGGCGTGTTCGACCACATCCGCAAGCTGTTCGCAGAGACCAGCGAAGCGAAAATGCGCGGCTACACCCCCGGCCGATTCTCCTTCAACGTCAAGGGTGGCCGCTGCGAGGACTGCTCCGGCGACGGCACCCTGAAGATTGAAATGAACTTCCTGCCGGACGTGTACGTACCCTGCGAAACCTGCCACGGCAAGCGCTACAACCGCGAAACCCTCGAAGTGCACTACAAGGGCAAGACCATCGCCGACGTACTCGAAATGCCCGTGGAAGAAGCCGCAGAGTTCTTCGCCGCATTCACCCCGATTGCGCGCCACCTGAACACCCTCGTGGACGTGGGCCTGGGCTACATTCGCCTGGGTCAGCCCGCAACCACCCTCTCCGGCGGTGAAGCGCAGCGCGTGAAGCTTGCAACCGAACTGCAGAAACGCTCCAACGGCCGCTCCATCTACGTGCTGGACGAGCCGACCACCGGCCTGCACTTTGAGGACATCCGCAAGTTGCTCGCCGTGCTGCAATCGCTGGTTGACAAGGGCAATAGCGTCATCACCATCGAGCACAACCTAGACGTGGTCAAGTGCGCCGACTGGATCATCGACATGGGCCCCGAAGGCGGTAGCGGCGGCGGCACCGTCATCGCCGAAGGCACCCCGGAACAGGTGGCTCAGGTGAAGGGCTCGCACACCGGCGCGTTCCTTGCTGAGATCCTGAGCTAGCCGAGAGCTTGAACTAGAGGAAACCTACGTGACTGATACTCAAGGAACTGAACCTAACTCGGGAGCCGAGCGCTCTGCGGGTGCTGCGGGCTTTGGCGCGCGCCGAGACACTGTGAACCGGGGTGTTGTGAATCGTGGCGCTGTGACCACTGCGGACCGTGCCCGGCACATCCTGCACACCCAGCTTGAGGCGGACTTCTGCCAGGCGCCCGGGTCGATTAGCCGCGCCCTCGAAGAGCTGCGCGACTACCCGGATGCCGAGAGCCTGCCGCTGCTCGCCACCGTGCAGCCTCCCTCCGAGAAGATGGGTGCCGCACGCCGCCGCAACGACGACATCTGGGAGTTGCGCGTCGCCAACTACGCGAGCGTTGGCATTCTCTGCGCCAAACATCCGCGTGTGCTGGAGAAGGCGATTGACTACATGCTCGGCGACCAGTCGAACTGGTTGGGCGACTACGCGCAGCTTCGCCAGCTCAACGAACTGCTCACCCCCTACACCCAGCAGGTCAGCGGCACGAGTATCTACTACACGCCCGGCCGCGCCCTGCTGAACTCGGTCGTACCGGAGGGCGTGCAGGCGCAGGAGGTCAAGTGTGCCGTGCCCGGTGTGGGTATGATGCGTCGCGTTGACCCCGCCGAGCTGAAGGCAGCGCTACTTGCCGAAATCACCGGCGAGCGCACTATTCGTAGGGAAGCAAATGCCTCCGCCGGTGCCCTTGAGGTTGACCCGGAGGACACCGAGACGCGCGTAACCCGCCTGCGCGTGGAGCTGCTGGACGCTGAGCAGATTGAGCGTTTCCGCGGGGATAAGCGCTACTCGAACGCGCTGGGCTTTAGCGTGACCCGCCCGGATGTGCTGGTGCTCGCCGCATACCCGGTGGAAGAGGATGCAGCTGATGTACCCGCGGCGGGGGAGAGCGACCCTGCGCTCGCAGACCCTATCGCCCTCGTGGGTGTGAGCGACGATTCGCCGATAATGCGCCAAATCGGTATCGATGTGCTGCCCGCCTGGCGCGGCGCCGGCATCGCCAGCGTGCTGGTGCGTGATGCCGCACGTCTGACCCTGGCGGAAGGGTACCTGCCGTTCTACGGTACGAGCCCCTCGCACATCCTCTCGCAGAGGGTCGCGATGAACGCCGGGCTGGTGCCGACCTGGTGGGAGTACGTCTCGACCAGCCTGAATGACCTGCCCATGGACTAGGTTTGCTTACAGACTAGATTTGCCCGCGCTAGGCATAACGGACATGCGCAAAAGCCCCCGAGATTCAGAGTCTCGGGGGCCTTTTGTCGCTGGTTTCGCGGGGCTCAGGCTTACGAGGGGGCCTGAGTTTCACGCGCCGTGAATTTCGCGTGCTAGTTTCGCGGGGCGGGGGTAGAACCTGACCGGTTACAGCTCCGCGCCGTTGCTGGCAATCACCTCGCGGTACCAGTGGAAGGACTTCTTACGGTAGCGCTCCAGGGTGCCGGAGCCATCGTCGTTGCGGTCCACGTAGATGAACCCGTAGCGCTTGGACATCTGCGCGGTCGAGGCGCTAATCATGTCGATGCAGCCCCATGTGGTGTAGCCGAGCACGTTCACGCCGTCCTCGATGGCTTCACGCACCGCGCGCAGGTGCTGGCGCAGGTAGTCGATGCGGTAGTCATCCTCCACGGTGAGCTCACCGTTCACCTCAACCAGTTCGTCGCGGGCGCCCAGGCCGTTCTCCACGATGAATAGCGGCTTCTGCCAGCGGTCCCAATACTGGTTGAGGACCACGCGCAGGCCGGTCGGGTCGATCTGCCAGCCCCATTCGCTGGAGGGCAGGGTCGGGTTCGCCACGCCACCGAGGATGTTGCCCTCGCCGCGCTCGCCTCGTGCCGGGTCGCCGGTCGCGCAGGTGGACATGTAGTAGCTGAACGACACGAAATCCACAGTGTTCTTCAGGTCCTCGCGGTCCTGCTCGGTGATGTTCAGCTCCACGCCCTTCTCACGCAGGGCACGCAGGAAGTAGCCGGGGTATGCGCCGCGCACGTGCACGTCACCGAATGCGAAGTTCGCCTGTTCCGTCTGCATGGCGGCGAGTACGTCGGCGGGGTCGGGGGTGAGCGGGTAGGTGGGCATGGCAAGAATCATGCAGCCGACCTGCGCGCCGGGTGCCAGTTCGCGTGCCGCAGCGGTGGCGCGTGCGGAGGCGACCAGCTCGTGGTGCATCGCCTGGTACAGGTCTGCATCGCTGAGCTGATCCGCCGGGGTGTTAATGCCGCCGGACATGAACGGCAGATGCAGCATCGAGTTGATTTCGTTGAAGGTCAGCCAGTACTTCACGCGCTTGCCGTAGCGGGCGAACACGGTGCGGGCGTAGCGTTCGTAGAAGCCGATGAGTTCGCGGCTGGTCCAGCCGTTGTACTGCTCCACCAGGTGTAGCGGGGTTTCGTAATGGCTGAGGGTGATGAGCGGTTCCATGCCGTGCTTTTCGAGCTCGTCAAGCACGCGGTCGTAGAAAGCGAGGCCCGCCTCGTTCGGGGTTTCTTCGTCGCCGCGGGGGAAGATACGCGACCAGGCGATGGAGAAGCGGAAGACCTTGAAACCCATCTCCGCGAGCAGGGCGATGTCTTCGCGGTAGCGGTGGTAGAAGTCGATGCCTTCCAGCTTGAGGTTGTCCTCGGTGGGTTCCGCGGTGCGCGGGTGCAGGCCGCCGGCGGGCAGCACATCCTGCAGGCTGGGGCCCTTGCCGTCTTCGTTCCAGGCGCCTTCGAACTGGTTGGCGGCGGTGGCGCCTCCGAAGAGGAACCCGTCAGGGAACGCGCCGAGCGGCTGCGGCTCGGTCAGCGCCGGGTTGGAGTTGGGCAAAGAGGTAGTCTGGGCGGGGATGTGCTGGTCCTGATGCACGGCATCCTCCAAGGTGCTTTAGGTCTTTCTTCTACCCTAGCGGAGGGGGTGGGGGATTGCTAGGTTATGCGCTGTTTTGGGACGTTAGCGGGCGCGCAAAAGCCCGGTGTTCTTACACGAAAATTCACGTGAGAACACCGGGCTTTCTACAGCGCTTTTACGCTGAGCTAGGCCGCCGCGGGGCCTGCGCTATTAGTTGGCGAAGCCGAGCGCGAACAGCCACGCGGTACCGACCGCACCCCAGACGACGAGGTTCACGATAGCCGCCATGAAGCCGATCTTGAACCATTCGCCCACGCTGAAGTAGCCGGAACCGTAGTACACGCCCGCCGGGCCGGAGGCGTAGTGGGTGATGCCGCCAATCAGGTTGCCCATGAAGCCGAGGAACAGCGCCGCGAACATCGGCGGAACACCGGCAGCTACCGCCGCACCGAGGAATACTGCGTATAGTGCAACAATCTGGGCGGTGTTCGAAGCGAACATGTAGTGGATGAAGAAGTACGCCAGAACCAGAATCGCGAACGCCATGGGCCATGCCATGCCGCTGACGCTGTGCGCCGCCTGCTGACCGATCCAGTCGACGACCTTGAGCTTCTTCAGGTGGTCTGCCATGCCGACGAGCACGGCGAAGAAGATGAGGGTGGACCATGCGCTGGAGTTCTTCGCCATGTCCTTCCATGTCAGGACCTTAGTCACCAGCAGAATTGCGATGCCGAAGAATGCGGCGCTGGTGGCGTCAATACCCAGGGCGGTGCCGGTAATCCACAGGACCAGCAGCAGCACGAAAGTGCCGAGCATAATCCATTCCTTGGAGCTCATGGGGCCCATTTCGTGCAGTTCCTGGCGGGCGTGCTCGGGTGCGTCCGGGGTCTTCTTGATGGTCGGCGGGTAAATCTTCGACATGATCCACGGCATCACAATCAGCGCGGCAAGACCGGGAACGATAGCGGCGAGCGCCCACGTGCCCCAGTCGAGGTTGATGCCGCGGTCGTGCGCGAACTTCTGCGCTAGCGGGTTGCCCGCCATTGCGGTCAGGAACATGGCGGAGGTGATGGTGTTGACCTGCGCCTCAGTCATGAGCAGGTAGGAGCCGAGCTTACGGCGTGATTCGGGGGTTTCGTTGGTGGAGCCGTTGACCTCGGAGAGGGAACGGATAATCGGGTAAATCACGCCACCAGCACGCGCAGTGTTGGAGGGGGTGGCGGGGGCGAGAACCAGGTCGGTGATTGCCATACCGTAGGACAGACCGAGGGAGGACTTGCCGAGCGCACGCACGAACAGCAGTGCGATGCGCTTGCCCAGGCCGGTGATGAGGAAGCCGTCGGCGATGAAGAACGCGGCAACAATAATCCAGATGGAGGAGTTACCGAAGCCGGTCAGTGCCTCGTTCTTTGCCGCCATGGTGCCGGTAATCATTGCGGCGCCCAGGCCGACGAGCGCCACGGACGGGGTCGGCAGCGGCTGCAGGATCAGGCCGAGGATGGTGCCGACGAAGATGGCGAGCATGTGCATGCCGCGCGGGTCGACGCCTTCGGGGGCGGGAACGAACCAGATGGCGAGGGTGACGGCTACGATGATGGCAACGTGCAGAATCAGCTTGTTTCGCTGTTTGCGGGCTGCGCTCACCTCCTGGCTGGGGGCAGCGGCTGCTGCTGTGTTGGTGGACTGTGTCATGTCCGTACTCCTTATGTGAAACGTACAGTTTGGTCCGTGGTGGGTGGTTCCGCCACGGTGTGTGCGTTTCTTCTGCGTTGTCATGCTGTGTTGTGTACTTATGGCAACGTGTGGGATGCCACGTAGTCTTTTAATCGTAATGGTTTGGATTCACGGAGTGAAGAAAATCGGCATAAAAAATGTGAATATGGCGGGGTGTATCGGCGGCTGGGATTCCGCGGGGCGTCGGCGATGACTTTGCACAGATTCAGAGGGAATCGGCGTGAGGCGTAGCGGGGGAGTGCCGCCTCCTGAACTACTTCCGGGCTGCCTCTGGGGCGCCTACAGGTCGCTCCTGAGACGCCCCACCGACCATGCACCGTAGTGACGGGCGTAACCGTAAAATAGGAACGTGCAGATTATTCGAGAGACCGGCCCCGAATCCGGCGATATCCTCATTCACCACGACCAGACGGTGCAGATGCTCCGCGAGGTGGCAAGCGGGCAGCGTGAAGCCACCTTGCGCATGTATCAGCCGAACCCGACGGTTGCGTTCGGCCGCCGTGACGAACTGAACCCCGGCTTCGCGGAGGCCTCCGCGGCGTGCGCCGAGCACGGCTTTGAGGTGCTGGTGCGCAAGGTCGGTGGGCACGCCGCCGCCTACCATCAGGGGTGCCTGGTCGTGGACCATTTTCAGCCCGCCACCGACGCCCGCAGCGGCAACACCCTACGCTACGAACTCTTCGGTTCCATGTACGCGCAGGCGCTACGCGAAGTCGGCGTGGATGCGCGCATGGGTGAAATCCCGGGGGAGTACTGCCCCGGCGAGTATTCGGTGCACGCGCAGCTTCCCGCCTCCGCAGGTGGCGGCCGCATTAAACTGGTCGGCACCGCCCAGCGTGTGGTGACCGGCGGCTGGTGGTTTAGCACCGGCATCGTGGTCTCTGATTCTGCACCCCTGCGGGCGGTCACCGCGGATGTGTACCGTGCCCTCGGCATGGACCTGGACCCCACCACGGTTGGCGCGGCGCAGGACGCAAACCCTGCCCTGCTCATGGAAGACCTGGAAGACGCCATCGTTGAGGTGTACGCCCAAAACGGTTTTCACTAGGTTGTTTTATTTCTGACTTTTACCCCTAACCCACCCCGAACTACCCCCACCTGAAGCGAAGGAGCATCCATGCGTTGGGCGCAGATTAAAGACTCGAAGGGCAGCCGCGCGGTCTGCTTCTTTGAAGAGACCGTGTACGAACTTCCGGCGAAGCTCAGCCCGCTACTGAATTTCTACAGCCGGTTCCGCCTGAACTTTGGCGACCCGAAGAACGCCGTGGCGATCCTGAAGGAGAACGGCGCGACCGTCATGGGCCACGGCGAGGAGTTGTGGAACTCCCTACCCTTTATTCGCCCGCTGGATAAGCCCGGCAAGATTGTGTGCGCCGGCCTGAACTACCGCGACCACGCCGCGGAAATGAACCTTGAGGTGCCCGAGCATCCGGCGCTGTTCGCGAAGTTCCCGAACGCGCTGATTGGGCCCGGTGAGCAGATCCGCATGCCCGCCGCCGACGGCACCGGCAGCACGAAGGTCGACTGGGAGGTTGAGCTCTGCCTGGTCGTGGGCGCTCGCCTGCGTAACGCCACGGAGGAGCAGGCGCTTGAGGCTCTGATGGGGTACACGGTCATGAATGATGTGTCGGTGCGTGACTGGCAGGGCCGTTCCTCGGAGTGGTTCCAGGGTAAGAACTGGGATGCGATGACTCCGTTTGGTCCGGTGATTGTGAGCCCCGATGAGGTTGACCCGGTTGCCGGTCTGGAGCTGGTCTGTGAGGTGGACGGCGTGGTGCGTCAGCGCGGCACGACGGCGGATATGGTGTTTACCCCGGCGCAGCTGCTGTCCTATATTTCGCGGTTTATGACCCTGGAGCCGGGTGACCTGGTGGCGACGGGTACCCCGGCTGGGGTTGGTTTGTCGCTACATCCGCGTCAGTGGTTGAAGCCGGGTCAGACGGTGCGCACCCGTATTGAGGGCATTGGTGAGCTGGTGAATGTCTGCTCGGAGGCGGGCGCCCTGTAGCTATCCGGTAGCTCTGTGAGTAATCGCTATTGAACCCACCTGAACCCACGGAGGCGGGTGCGGCACCTGCTATTGGGTGCACCGCAAGGCACCCACAAATGAATATCTATGCACCCCGCATGTGTTTTTGAGGCGCATGCGGGGTGTTTCTATGCTTTCTAAAGCTCCCGGTGGGCGGCTTGGAATTCTTGGAATGTACAATGAAGGGCGTCCTGCGTGGGGGAGTGTGGTGCATGCATGGTTACACACTGACAAACACATAGAAACTTTGAACTTTTACGTGAATTTTAGGGTTTTGGGTGGGTTTTGTGGGTCTATAGGGGTGAAACAAGGGGGTGCTCCCGGTGGTGATTGCGACTCAAAAATGGTTGACGGGGCTCACAGAAGCCCCTGTTTCAGTGACTGAGACCATATCTACCTTTGGTGCGGAATCCCAAATTGTGGTCAGGTGTGAGAAATTCAACAGACCGTTTTGGCGCGTCATTCCGGGAACTTTGAGGTTGAGGGTTTAGTTTCCCGTGCGCATTTTTCGTTTTTCTGAAGCTATACTCGCTTGACTAGGGGTAAAGCATAAACACTGCGGTGCAAATTCCGAAAACCTGAACATCTATCAATGCACACAGGTGTAAAGAAATATGAGTCTAAACCTGAACCTTTATCAAAAAATCGGTGCCCCAAATCACAAACTCGTTTTGCGTTCGCCCAAAAGACTATGTAGGGTATGGGGATTATCTGAGAGTTTCCTGAGAATTCCTGCCAGAAGATCGGGACCCACCCGGGCACACCCTCAGATGCATATTTCACTCACGTCCGTGTTTGTTCATACAAACGCACTCACTCAAACAAGCCGACACGAACGGAAGAAAAACATGACCACAACTGCAACCAAAAACCCGGCACAGCGCCCGGCAAACCGCCGCCGTGCCACCATCGCTGCCTCCGCAGCACTGGCAACCGTCATCACCGGCGCGAACCTCCCCGCGACCTTCGGTGCCACCGCCTCCACCCGTAACGTATCCGGTACCACCTGCGTCGACGCAGGCTACCGCACCGTGCCGACCCTCGCTAACATCACCAACGTCGCGCCCGGTCCGACCTGCTACTGGAACCCCGACCAGCAGGCACAGACCATCGACACTCTCGCACCCGTCAACTCCTCCCTCACCAAGGAGCAGCTGACCACCACCGAGAACACCTCGCCCCTGAGTGGCAAGCTCGCCAGCGACTCCTTCGCAGCCCAGAAGCTCACCGGCACCGAAGCCGTCGCGCCCAACAGCAGCGAAATTAGCCGCACCTTCCTCGAATACAGCGGCGATGCGGGCAACCACCCCGTCACCACCGCCATCAACGGCGGTACCCTCAAGAAGATTCGCACCCAGACCGTCGGCGGCCACGAGAATATCCCGACCCTCGCCGTGAACTCCGCGAACCCGCACCAGGAGTACGTCGAGGTTGTCTCCCGCGATGGCCGCGTCAACGCCAACGCAGAGAACAAGCGCATCCTCACCGGCGGCATCCCGATCCCGAACTGGCTTGCCGAGGACCACGGCCTCTCCGGCGACCAGTCCGTCGCCCTGTACGACGAGGCGACCGGCATCTGGCGCTCCTACTTCAAGTTCGTCAAGGATGCAGACGCACAGACCTACACCAGCGCCGCCCGTGTGCAGGTCGGCGGCGGCAACGCGTCCACCCCCAAGAGCGCCAAGATTCAGTACGACAACGTTGGCCACGGCAACGCAGGCCAGACCGTCACCATCAAGGCGCCCGTCAGCATTGACGTGAAGTCCGGCAACGCCCGCACCTCCTACCCGATTGCTCGCGGTGCGAAGTTCCGCCTGGCGAAGAACGTGCCCGGCGCGTCCATCAACGAGACCACCGGCGAGATTACCTACAAGATTCCCGCAGGCACCCGCGGCACCGTGGACATTCCCGTGGCGGTTGACTACCCGGCAACCTACCACGTGTCCTCCGGCGGTTACATGCTCGCTAAGCCGAACTTCGGCGGCGTGGGCGAAGACAACTACTGGCTGACCCTCAAGAACGGCACCTCCTCCGTGGTGGGCCTGGCAAATGAGCTCACCCAGATTGGTGTGGACGAGCTCAAGGCCGGCAAGATCAACCACATGGTGTCCATCACCGCGGCTGACTACGCTGCACTGGTCTCCTCCTTCCCCGCGAAGGGTACCGACGGCAAGATTGACGCGAGCAAGTACCCGAACGCACCCCGCGCAGGTCAGCGTGGCTTCCTGCCCGCAAGCTTTGATGTGGAAGAGCACCTGGCAAACACCGGCCACGCTGACGACCAGCTCACCCGCATGATCCTGACCGCAATGAAGGAATACGGCTTCATCCTCACGGACCACAACCTCTTCACCAACGCATTCAACCTGGAGGCGGCAAGCTCCTACGCGCCCTACGCCCGCCAGGGTAAGAACGTGTACAAGGAAGACCCGCAGCTGGCGGCAATGTTCGCGAACTTCGTGCCCAGCGGCTTCACCGGCAACCAGTTCCCCTGGCAGCAGGTGCAGTGGATGCCCGTGAACTACACCGAGTCCGCTGAGAACACTGCACGCCGCGAGGGCACCCAGGTTCTGCCGCAGAGCAACAACCAGGCTGCCGACTCGAACGCTGACGCGCACAAGATTGCACGCCCCGTGACCGTGCGCCGCTCCGCCGTGCGCACCCCCAAGGCCGTGCGCATCAGCGACGCCGAGACTCAGAACGCGGCAGTGAACCAGGCTTCGGACGCCGTGAAGTTCAAGTACCCCTCGGATTCCTACGGTAAGACCGGCACCGGCTCCGGCGTGTTCTACCAGCCCGCCGAGCACCACGCCACCGTCTACTCCGGCGAGACCGCAGTCGCGCAGAGTGTTCACCAGTCGCACAAGGTTTCCCCGAACTACCGTTACGCGCGCGACTACAACTTCCAGGAAATCCAGCAGACCCCGAACTTCCGCCCCAGCCGCTGGGTCAACAAGGAGAAGGTCAACACTGCTGGCGGCCAGTTCTCCAGCGCGGAGACCGGCATCCGCTTTGCCTCCAACGGCAAGACCGGCACCTACTCGATCGACCTGAACACCCACGACGTTACCGGCACCACCTGGGATCTGCGCCGCGACAACGGCACGAACATCACCGTGAACCGCACCGGCAAGGCACCCGCACGCATGTCTGATGTGAAGGCGAAGAGGGGCTCCGCCGCGCAGCTGTACTCGATCCCGCTGAAGGTTCACGTGGTCGATAAGAACAGCCCCATCGCGCGTGAGGACTCCGTCTCCCTGTACTCGGGCACCACCCAGAACGTGGCTGTCCTGAACAACGACGAAGCATCCTTCGGCGCATACAGCCGCGGCGAAACCGTGAAGAAGCTCGAGCTGCTCAACCAGCGCGGCCAGGCCGTCAGCGCATACAGCGACGAATACGGCACCTACCGTGTGGTGACCCTGCCCGACGGCACCCAGGGCATCGCGGTATCTGCTAAGAATAAGCAGGGCTTCGCACCGCTGGTCCGCTACCGCGCAGTGACTGACAAGGGCGTAAAGTCCGCTGAAGGTTACCTGCAGGTGGCAGTCGCTAACCGCTAGCCGGACGCACCTGCAGTATTAGTGCACATAGGGGAGAGGGGCACGTCAAGAAAGCACGCCGCACAGGCGTAACTTCCTTGACGTGCCCCCTTTCCTGTACATAAGGTGAAAATACTATGACTCAGAGCCAGCACACAGACCAGACCGAAACTAACACCACCCACACTGACCATGCCCACGAGCATGCATCGGACCATACCCACGAGGCGCCCACCAACGCGCCCCTCCTCGAAGGCAACAGCCCCAAAGACTGGGAGGAACAGTTCGGCGGATCCGTCGCGATTTTCTCGGCGCTCGCGAACCCGCTGCGCCTGGCGATTGCGCACCACCTGATGCACCGCCCGCACAGCGTGAGTGAACTGCACACCTGCCTGGGTATTTCGCAGCCGCTCGCCTCGCACCACTTGCGCATCCTGCGTGAGGCGCACGTGATTGACCGTGAGCAGCAGGGCCGCACCACCATTTACCGCCTGAAGGACGACCATATTAGCCACATTGTGGTTGACGTGTATGAGCATACGCGTGAGCATCATGCGGACTAGTTTGCCCTCAAGCTGAGCGTTGCCTGGGAGCCGTTGTAAGATGGTGTGTGTCCGTGCACCAGTACAGTGCGGAATAGTATGCGCACCGGCGGCGCCCCGAGTGGCACGCTTGCGCCTGAGTTAAGGAGACTTATGTCTGCCGCTGATTCTTCAGCAATTGTTATTAGCGTTTCTGGTGAGGAGCGCGAGGTCACCGCGAAGACTGCCGCTGAGCTGTTCGCTGACGACCCGAAGATCGTTGTGGCACGCGTGAACGCCGTGCTTGTTGATCTCTCCCACGAGCTGTCTGCTGGCGACTCCGTTGAGCCGGTTTTCATTCACGAACCGGACGGCCTGAACGTTCTGCGCCACTCTGCCGCGCACGTGATGGCGCAGGCGGTGCAGGAGTACCGCAAGGACGCCAAGCTGGGCATTGGCCCGTACATTACTGACGGCTTCTACTTTGACTTTGATGTGGCTGAGCCGTTCACCCCGGAAGATCTGAAGAAGATCGAGAAGTCGATGATTAAGATCATCAAGTCCGGTCAGCTGTTCCGCCGCCGCGTGGTCACCCACGACGAGGCTGTCGCCGAGATGGCGAACGAGCCGTACAAGCTGGAGCTGCTCTCCCTGACCCAGGGCCCCGGTTCTGGCGCGGACGCTGCCGAGGGCGCATCCGTGGAGGTCGGCGAGGGTGAAATCACCATCTACGACAACGTGCACCCGAAGACCGGCGAGACCGTCTGGAAGGACCTCTGCCGCGGCCCGCACCTGCCGAACACCAAGCTGATCGCTAACGGCTACGCCCTGATGCGTGCCGGTGGCGCGTACTGGCGCGGTTCTGAGAAGAACCCCATGCTGCAGCGTATTTACGGTACCGCATGGCCGACTAAGGAAGAGCTGGTGGCGTACAAGGAGCGCATCGCTGAGGCGGAGCGCCGCGACCACCGCCGTCTGGGCCGTGAGCTGGACCTGTTCTCCTTCCCGAAGAACATTGGTCCCGGCCTGCCGGTGATTCACCCTAAGGGTGGCGTGATTAAGCGCGAGATGGAAGATTACGTGCGCACCCGCCATATTCAGGAGGGTTTCCAGTACGTCAGCACCCCGCACATTTCGAAGGAAGACCTGTTCTACACTTCCGGTCACCTTCCGTACTATGCGGACGGCATGTTCCCGCCCATGGAGCTGGATAACGGTAACTACCGCCTGAAGGCTATGAACTGCCCGATGCACAACGAGATTTACCGTTCTCGTGGCCGCTCGTACCGTGAGTTGCCGTTGCGTTTCTTTGAGTTCGGCACCGTGTACCGTGATGAGAAGTCCGGCGTGTTGCAGGGCCTGACCCGTGTGCGCATGATTACCCAGGACGACTCGCACTCGTATGTGACCAAGGAGCAGGCACCGGACGAGGTGCGTCACCTGCTGAAGTTCATGCTGAGCCTGCTTGAGGACTTCGGCATGACCGACTTCTACCTTGAGCTGTCGACCCGCGACACTGAGGGTGATAAGAAGGATAAGTTCATCGGTACTGATGAGCAGTGGGAAGAGGCTACCGCGGTTCTGGAGCAGGTTGCGAAGGAGACCGGCCTGGAGCTCGTCCCGGATCCGGGTGGTGCTGCGTTCTACGGCCCGAAGATTTCGGTTCAGGCGAAGGACGCGATTGGCCGTACCTGGCAGATGTCGACTGTTCAGTACGATTTCAACCAGCCGAGCCGTTTCGGTCTGGAGTACCAGGCTGCTGACGGTACCGTGCAGGAGCCGGTCATGATTCACTCGGCGAAGTTCGGCTCGATTGAGCGCTTCCTGGGTGTGCTGACTGAGCACTATGCGGGTGCGTTCCCGGCTTGGCTGTCGCCGGTTCAGGTTATTGGTGTGCCGGTGGCTGAGGCGTTCAACGACTACATGACCGAGATTGCGGACAAGCTGCGTGCGCACGGTGTGCGTGTTGAGGTGGATTACGGTTCGGATCGTTTCACGAAGAAGATTCGTACTGCGTCTACTGAGAAGGTTCCGTTCATTCTGATTGCTGGCGGTGAGGATGCGGAGCACGGCGCTGTTTCGTTCCGTTTCCGCGGCAACAAGCAGGAGAACGGCGTGCCCGTGGATGAGGCTGTGGCACGTATTGTGGAGCATATCCGCAACCGCGTGAACGAAGACCCCAAGCCCAGCACCGAGGCTGCTGAGTAGTAGCGGTTTAGGCTTCTAACCTAGCCATATAGAAAACCACCCCCTTTGTGGCGACAATGAACTGCGGAGGGGGTGGTTTTTGTATGCATTGAGGAGGCGAGAGTAGGGGAGTGTGGTTGGGTGCAGAAAGTTGTGTCGCGGGCTAGTTTTTAGCTCCAGAGTGCTAGCGTGGTAGTAAGGCGAACGTCCATAGTCATTCAGAAAATGGGTAGCTGGATGGTTCTGAAAATAATGTATCGCTGTTGATTATTGAGGGAGCACGAGCGTATGAAGTCGAATAAGTATGTTCCTGTTGGGATGCTGTTCTTGATCCTGGCAATTATCTTGAACGTAGTGTCAAATGTCAGCGACCTAGTGCTTGGAATTCTCTACGGCGTCTCGATAGCAGTATTGATTATTGGACTATTTAATAGTCGAAAATAGGTGCTGCAACTGACAAAAAGGACCCGGCAGGCTATCCATCAGATAGCCCGCCGGGTTTTTCGGGAAGCAAAGTTCGTCCACGAAGAAGTAGTAGACTTTGCTGTTGAAGTGTATTTTGAAAGGATTGAAGAATGGCAAGCATCGAAGTGATGAAAGAACGAGCTCGCATCGCGGGACGCTTCAACCTGTCTGCCCGCCGCAATCCAGAACACCAGGCACTCGTAGCGCTCACTGCGCAGAAGGCAGGAGGGGAGTGTCATGTTATTCCCGCTGCTCCCGGCGAAGAAGAGGCTGATGTGCTCCGCCGCGCACGCAAGGTTGCGGGCGGTAAGCCGGTCATCATTGTGACCGAGGCTGACGGGGAGCTTCATGCTCGTCTCTTCCACAGTGAGAGCAATTAGGCGGGGTAATCCTAAAACTATTAGAAGACCCGGCGGGTACTACAGAAGTAGTATCCGCCGGGTCTTTTCATACACAGTAAACAGGGGATTAGCTCTGAGAACCCTCAAGGTTCTGCAGGAACACACCCAGCGAAATGTTCGGATCAGTTTCCAAAACCCAATCTGCATTACCGCTCGAAGCGCCACCCAGAACAAAACGAGAAGCAGCAGACTGACTAGTAAACTCAATCGGCTTTACGATCTTCAACCCCTCGAGGTGGCCGGCGGCAACCTGCTCGGCGCGGGTAGCCTCCAATGCCTCCAAATCCTTCAGGTAACGGGTCTCTGCCTTCTTTGGCGCACGCACAGGCAGAATCTCACCCTCAAATACCTCAACGCCCACACGAGTACCAGAGATATTGACAATCCGCGCGCGAGCCGGATGCTTCAACTCCTTGCGCTTAATACGGAATACCGCATCAGTCAAAATGGCAGGGAGCTGAGCTTCTTCCGATTGAGAAATAGTAGAAGAACCAACAGCCGGCGCATTCGCCGTTACCTCTGTACCCGTCGACTTAGCCTTCTTAGAGGTGGTGGGCTCAAACATGCGGTGACCACTCGCGCGTAGCATCAGTAGAACTTCAAGCACGAGAGAACGCAGAATTGCTTTCTTCACTTTTCCGATATTTCCGGCGAAGGGGATAATGCCATTCTCCAGGCTATAGCTACCAACCTTCTGAGCCTCACGGCAGAACGCGCTTTCCAGATAGTTGAGCTCTGTCGCTTCCCAAGAATTGTCGGTGGAAGTAATCAGAAATGCGGTATCCCAGAAATCCTTGTAACGGTCATGCTCACGAATACGGCCGATGAGACCGTTTCCGTTCAGGCGTTTTGCCGCCTGACCAATGTATAGACGGGGGCCGTTTGTTGAGGAATTCGTGAGGAAGTAGATACCGGAGAAGTGCAGTTCCTCTTCGTCTTTGTATTTCTCAAGCAGAGTGCGGGGGAGCTTATCAATCGTGATATTTCGGTTATAGAGCTGGTAAGTAACACGCTCTACAACATCGCCCTCCCAAAGAGTTGTATATAGCTGAACAGTAGTCGGGGTGATAGACACGGTGCTCCTTCGCTGCCGTCGTGAGTGAATAATCCAGATGAGACCCTCATAGGGTTCCTGACTAGCAATAATACAGGGTTATCGATTTCTACGAGATACTTTAAGTCACCAAAAAGAGACCCGGCGGACTATCCATCAGATAGCCCGCCGGGTCCCTTCTTTATACCGCTATGCGCTCAGCCTTTTAGCGGGTGGTGCGTTCCAGCAGCTGCAGCACGTTCTGGTAGCTGTGGCCGGTGCGGGCTGACTGCAGTTGACTGTGGCCAGCTAAGCTAGTGAACTGGCACCGAGCCTATATATAGACCCTCTGCGGCGACAGGCTGCGGAGGGGGTGGTTTCTTTGTGCGCTTTGAGGAGGCGAGAGTGGGGAAGTGTGGGTGGGCGCAGAAAGTTGTGTTGTGAGGGGAGTTTTCCCTAGTCCGGGTGAGTATCGTCATGCTAATGTAAGTGATGGCGCTAACGTTCGTTGCCGTTCGGAGGTGCCGGTAATTGTACGATTCGGATAAGGACGTCTGGGTGCATCATAAGGGCTCTTCAGGCATTTATGTTGCCGAGCGTATTATCCACAGATTTGGAAGGGATCTTTATCGAAAAGTAGTAGATATCTTATTATTATTCAAATTTTTAGACTGAGAGGATTCTGCAGTGGCAAAAAATAAACCAGTGGTTTGCGTAGAGTATTTGGAGAACTATACCTCCAAATCTTTTGTTAATTTTACAAATAAAAGTACTCCTTTTTGGGGGGTTAATTATATATATGGAAATAATGGTGCCGGTAAGAGTAGCTTGGCGCGAGGGATCAGCGAGAAAGGAAATAGTCTAGGCAAGGGGGTGGCCCTATTTAATGCAGATTATACGCGAGAAAATCTCCTTTTTGAATCTAATCCAAATCTAATTTCCGGTGTCGAGGCAACATTTGGTTCAGAGAATATCGATACTAAAAATAAAATTGCAAAGATTGAGAGTGAGATAGAAGAGATTAAAGGTAAAATTGAAATCAATAACAAAGATATAGTTTCCAATTCTGAAGTAATTAAAAATAAAATTAAATCCATCTTTGATGAAAATAAGAAAGACTCTAAAATTAGGAATAAATCCATTAAACTTGAGGCTTATGAAAATGGTTCCGAATGGATTAATAAGTTAAAAGAAATATATAGTCGAGATCTTAATAACAGTGTTAGCACGGACACTCTCGAAGATGTAGATAATATTCTGTCGTGCGGGATTGACGAGGCGAATAAGAGGATTACTTTGCTGGAGAGGTTGACCTCAAATCTTCCTGGCTTATCTGGAGATTCTTTTGATTTTGATAAAGTTATTTCTATTTTGGAAAAAGAATATAAAATCGGTGCATCCATGCCTAGGGATATTCTTGATTGGATAGCCGATGGTTTAAGAATCCATAATGAAGGTGATGAATGTAAATTCTGTAGTAGTAATGAAATTAATATTGCAGAAATAGAGGAAAAATATAATTCCTATAGAAATCAGGAATGGTCGAGAGACCAGTCTGCCTTGAATCGTTTGGAAAAAGAGTTTAAGGATAACATAAAAAGTTATGAATCTGCTTATACTCGCCTCTTGGAGCTGGCTCAAAAAAGCGGCATTGAACTAAATGTATCAATTAATCTAGATACTGATGATATGTGCGGTGTGTTGGGTGAATTATTGGGTAGGAAATTAAATTCTCCTGAGGCGTCAATCAACTGTCAAAAGCTGGCAGAAATCTCTAAAAAATATAGCGATGGATATCGGGATATGCGTTCTGCTCTAGATGCAATGCGTACAACCATGGCAGACGAGAAGAAAAAATATCATAAATATGTTAATAATATCGAAGAGTATGAAAAGAAGAGTGTCGCCCAAGGAGTTCTAAACGAATTAAATGAGGGTAGTTTGAAACTTAATGTTGAGAAAATAGAGAATTGTGTGGAAAACAATAAAGAATATGAAATCTTGATATCCGAGAAGATCGAGGAGAGGGACGCTATAAAAAGGAAGGTGTCGCGGTATAGGAAATTTATGGAATACCTCAATAGTGAACTTAAAAACATTGGAATGCCATTTCGCTTGCATGAGGAAGACATTAATAGTGGAAAATATTTAATTAAAAATAATCAAGGTGAAAATATTTCGATTCACGATGTTAGTGAGGGGGAGAAGCACGTATTGTCTCTCATGTATTTTTACTATACCTTGTTTGATGATGAACATCTTGAAGTTATAAAGGATGATATTGAAGTCATTGTTATCGATGACCCTGTATCTAGTTTGGATGAGGGGAATAAGTTGTATATTTTAAATATGGTCATTGGTTTAGCTAATATGGTTGGGAGAGAATATAAAGAAGGATGTAAAGAAAAATTGGGGTTGAAAAAACAAATTTTTATTCTAAGTCATTCTTGGGAGGATTATACTGTGCTGAGTTACCATAGGAATCAAGATATCTCGGAGCAGTTTGAAGTTTACAAGCAGATGAACGATTTGGGTCAGCTCTGTACAACTATTCGAATCATGGGTGAGAAAGAAACAACAGGTTCGTATGCAAGATTATTTAAGGAAATCTATGAAATTAGCAAGTTAAAAGATTTGTCGGATATCACTGAGTGTCAAGAAAACCACTCATTAAATAGCATGCGAAGGGTATTTGAAGAATATCTATCATTTAAGAGTAGGAGTGTTCTCCTTCCTCAGTATAATAACATTGATAGAATTGTGGATATTTATGAATTGTCAATAGCTGAGGGTGATGCTAAAAAGGGTTTAATTAGTAACAATTATCGTTCTAAATTGAGTACTTTTTTGAGTGATATCAATGTTGGGTCACATCGCATAGCAAGTGTTGATGGAAAATCAAAGATTATACAATATGCAAAAACGCTGATGAAGTATATACAAGATACAGATAAGGTTCATTATAATGCGATGAAACAATAAATATAAAGAGGGACCCGGCGGACTATCCATCAGATAGCCCGCCGGGTCCCTTCTTTATACCGCTATGCGCTCAACCCTAATTAACGGGTGGTGCGTTCGAGCAGCTGCAGCACGTTCTGGTAGGTGTGGCCGGTTGCCTCCGTCATGCCCTGCTCACAGGTGCGGTTAGCCGAAATGTATGCGGCGAACTGCTTCTGCTCGCTCAGCTCCGCAGCCTCAGCCTCCGTAGCGCTCGCAGTCAGCTCGGGGTGCAGCATACCGCGGTCACCCGCATAACCACAGCAACCCCAGTGCTTCGGCACGTACACGTCGTCACTCATCGCGTTCGCAATCTTCTCAAACGCAGGCTGAGTACCCAAGTGAGTCATGGAGCAGGTCGGGTGCAGAGCAATCGACGGCAGGGGAGCAGACACGGTCAGCTTGTCCAGCATGTTATCGGCGGCGAACTGAACCGCATCGTACATGCGCAGACGCGAGTAGTCCGGCTCACCCGGCTTCAGGCCGTTCACGATCTTGTGCTCAAGCGCCTTAATAACCTTCTCGCGCATCACTTCAAGGCCCTCAGTACAGGACGAAGCGTCACACACGACCGGCAGGCGGCCACCGTCAGTAGCCTCCCACAGGGACTTCAGCACGCGGTCGCTCATAATCGAGTAGCCGTCGGTGAAGCCCTTCGACTTCCACGGGGTGGAGCAGCACATCTCACCAATATTGTCGGGGATGCGGTACTTCACGCCCGCACGCTCGCACAGGCGGATGAACGCCTGGGTTGCGTTGACCGGGTCGTGCTTGCCGTCGCCATCCACACCGCCGAACATGGAGTTCACGCAGGCGGGGAAGAACACAATCTCAGCGGTTGCGTCCTTGTGCGGCTTACGTGCCGGGCCACCGACCGGCAGGTCCTTCTTGTAGGAAGGAACCGTGTCGTCGCCCATGACCTTACGGGCAATGTTGGTGGTGCCGTGCACCACGGGGAACGGCAGCTTCTTAGCCACAGTCAGGGACTTACCGGCAACCTTATCCATGATGCCCCACTGCTGTGCGGCGATCTTCCAGCCGGTAGCGGCCAGCTTGTCCTGGTTCTCAGAACGCAGGCGGCGAATCAGGTCACCGGTGTTGATGTTCACGGGGCAGCGGGTCTGGCACATGCCGTCCACAGCACAGGTCTCAATGCCGTAGTACTCGTACTCCTTACGCAGGCGCTCAGCGAGCTCGTGATCGCCGTTCACCTCAGCGGCAGCAATCTCACGGCGCAGCACAATACGCTTACGGGGGGTCAAAGTCAGGTTGCGGGAGGGGCAGACCGGCTCACAGTAGCCGCACTCCACACAGCGGTCGACTTCTTCCTCGACGGTTTCGGCGACCTTCAGGTCGGTCACGTAGTCGGTGTCCGGCTCGGCAAGCAGAACGCCGGGGTTCATGAAGCCCTTCGGGTCAATGAGGCGCTTAATCTGGCGCATCACGTCGAAGAGTTCCTCACCGAACTGGCGGCTCACGAACGGCGCCATGATGCGGCCGGTACCGTGCTCAGCCTTCAGCGAGCCGTCAGCGGCAAGAATCAGCTGAACCATTTCTTCGGTGAACTCGCGGTAGCGGTCCAGCTGCTTCGGGTCGCGGAACTGCTCGTTCAGCATGAAGTGGATGTTACCGTCCTTCGCGTGGCCGAAGATCACGGAATCCTTGTAGCCGTGCGAATCGAACAGCTTGGTCAGGTCGCTACAGGTGTTACCCAGAACCTCGACGGGCACAACCACGTCTTCGAGCAGTGCGTTGGTGCCGGAACGGCGGTTACCCGCCACGGTGGTGTACAGGCCACGGCGGGCAGCCCACAGTGCGTTACGCTCAGACAGCTTGCTGGTCATCGACACCGGCGACGCCACGGGCAGGCTCTTAAACATGGGTGCCGCAGCGGCAGCCAGGTCGTTCAGCTCCTGCTCGGAGTTGCCCTGGAACTCAACCAGCAGGGCGGCGTGGTCCTTCACGTCAATGGCGGCGAGCGCCTCCGCAGCCTGGCCGGTACGCTGAGCCACGCGGATGCTGGTGGCGTCCATCAGCTCGACGGTGGCCAGCTTGTTGGCAACCAGCTCGGGTACGGAGCGTGCAGCATCAATCAGGTTGTCGAACACGAGCAGGCCGGTGGAAATGTTCTTCAGAATCGGCAGGGTGTGGTAGGTAGCCGAAGCAACAAAACCGAGGGTGCCTTCCGAACCAATCAGCAGGTGCTGCAGAATGTCCACGGGGGTTTCAAAGTCGACCAGGGAGTTCAGGCCGTAACCCATGGTGTTCTTCATGGAGTACTGCTGGCGAATCTTCGCCATGGATTCGGGGTTCTCAAGCACGCGCTTGCGCAGGCGCAGCAGGCCCTCGTGGAGTTCAGGTTCGAGGGAGCGCAGCTTCTGGTCGGCGTCCGGCTCGGCGGTGTCGATGATGGTGCCGCTGGGCAGCACTAACACCATGGAGTCGAGGGTGTTGTACGTGTTGTACTTGGTGCCCGAAGACATGCCGGAGGAGTTGTTCGCGACCACGCCACCGATGGTGCAGGCGGACCAAGATGCCGGGTCGGGGCCGAGCTTGTAGCCGTAGGGTGCCAGGTAGTTGTTGACCATCATGATGGTCGCGCCGGGCTGCACGCGCACCTTCTTGCCGTCTTCAAGGACCTCAATTTTCTTGAAGTGGCGGCGGGTGTCGACCATGAGGCCGTCGCCGCTGGACTGGCCGGAGAGGGAGGTGCCGCCGGAGCGGAAGGTCAGCGGCAGACCGAGGTCGCCGGCTGCGCGGAAGATGTTGGCGACGTCTTCGGCGGAGTCGGGGCGGACCAGGCCGGCGGGCACGAGCAGGTAGTGGGATGCGTCGTGGGAGATTGCCAGGCGCTCGAGTTCGGAGACGCTGGATTCGACGGCTTCTGCGCGCGCATCGGAGAGTAGACGCTTGAGGGTGTCCTCGTAGGGGGACTTGAGTGCTTTGGAAGTGTTTGACACAACGGTGGTCATGATGAATCTCCTTAGTGAGACTGTCTTACCTTTCAGTATGTGCTCTTGAACACCGTCTTTTCCGCTTAGCTATGGCTAAGCTTGGCGACTACTTGTCACCATAAAGGGGGTGGGTTATACACCGTGCTGATGCGGTGGTTTGCCGCGTATTTGCTGGCTTTCCGGGGGAATACGCCCGGGCCTGCGGAGGCGCACCCACCACACTCTGAACGCCGCGGTTGCTCTTAGGCGCGGCTGCCGAGGGTTGTAACATTCCAGCGGCTAACCCAAAAGGCGGCTAACCCAAAAGAAAGCGTGGGGCAGAAAGCTACATGCTTTCCACCCCACGCTTGTGTAACGTTTAGGCTTCGTCGAAGAAGTCCTCATCAAGCTTCATGATGGTGTACGTGCGTGCCACCTGTACGCCAACACCGTACTTAATCATGAGGCGCGCCAGGTGCTCACCATCAATCAGAACGAGGGAAACTCCGCCACCAAGTTCCTCCGCATAGCCGCGTGCGTCAGACGTATAGGAGCTCGACGTGATGAACACTCCCTGCGTTGCCTTGCCATGCAGTGCGCCCACAAAGCTCTGAAGGGCAGGGCGTCCCACCACATTGTCCTTGGCGTAACGCTTAGCCTGGACATAAATCTTTGAAAGACCCAACGCATCCTGGTCAATGATTCCGTCCACGCCGCCGTCATTGGAAGCCGGAGTAACGGTGCCGCGTCCTGCCGGGCCGCCGTAGCCCATCGCCAACAGAACATCCACCACCAGATGCTCAAAAGCAGTCGGAGACATTGCGCGGACGCGTTCCAAAATATCGTGCGTCAGCGCGGACTCAATCTGAGTGATGCTTTCATCAATGAGTTCCTGCGGGGTGCTATCAGACACCTCAGAGGGTGCAGTCGTGACGGCAACAGTCTTGGTAGCGGTCTTCGGGGTTTCCTGCGGGTCCTGCTCGGAACTATCAGACTGGGAACGCTCACGCGTGCTGCGGGCGGAACGAACGATATGCGCGACGACATCATCGGGGATGCTCCCAGGATGAGCCTCAATCAGCTTCAAGCCTTCGTCAGAAATAACCTGCTGACCGCGGCGAGGGGAATCAACCGCACCGAACATCTTGAGATAGGTCAAGCCCCAACTAATGCGGTCCACATAGACGGGACGCTTGCCGTTCGGCAGGTAGGGTAGTAGCTGCTCGTCAGAAAGCGGGTAGCGCTCTGCTACAGCGCTATAAATCTCTTTATTGGTGCGGGAGTTGCCGTCAGATAGGTAAGCAAGAATGCTGGGAATGAATTCGTAGAACTTGGGAAGTTCAACCTCAGTGGTATCAGGCGACTGAGCGGTCATCGGTGTATCTCCATTGATTGATAACGGCTGGTTAATAACGGCGGGTAGTCCGTTCTTAATATACCTCTAATACAAAAGATAATCGTTACCAGAGGTGCCTGTTTTCCCTTGTGCAGGCTTTATTAGCGCCGCAGCTGCTCTTAGGCACGCCCGCCGAGGGCCGTAACATTCCAGCTAGCAGTACTATCAGAAGTCACCACACCACAAAACAGGGGAGAACCCGCCGAAGCACGCACCCCCAAATCCTCCACAAACACGCGGCCACCCGCAGGCACACTACGCTCCTTACGATCCACACCCGCACAATACACCGTCATCTTCGCACCCGAACGGTTCTCCACCGCAACCGAACCGCCGCCCGATTTCGACACAGTATCGTGCACAAAACCGCGGTGTAAAGACCGCCGCCCAAAGGTCACAGCACAAGGTCACAGTGCAACGAAATAGAAACGCAAACGCAACGGCGTGGAGTATCATTCACACTATGGATAAGGCAGAACAGAACCAGACAGACAACACGGTAAAGAACGGCACAGCACCCAATACCTCGGGGAATACCTCGGGCAATATTCCGGGGAACAGCCCGGTGGGTGCGTCTGCGCGCCCTGAAACTGTTGCATCTGAAACTACCGCATCTGAAGCCGCCGCTGAGAATACCACGAAGGCTGGTTATACCCAGTCGGCACCGGCAGAATCCAGTGCCGCCAAAACTAGTGCTGCAGCAAGTAGCCCCGCAGAGGCTACCGCCCCCGGCATGGAGGCAGTACAGGTTGATGCCGTGCAGATTGATAGCGCCCGCCTGGACAGCACCCACTCCGTCTACTCCACCGACCTGGACCCCGACGACTACGAAGAGGTCGTCGAAGAATACGCCACCACCGACGCGCCGGACGGTACGCACCGCGAGGAGCGTCGCATCACCCGCACCACGCATCACCCGCACGGCAAGGGCGACCAGAAAGCGGGCACCCAGGGTAACCCCGATGGTGACGCCGAGATTATTGATGTAGGCGAACCTGAAACGCACACCACGACTATCCGCACGGTCACCCGCACCGTCACGGACCCGCCGCGTCGCGCCCCGCGCACCCGCCTGTTCCGCACGCTCAGCAAGTACCGCGGCGAGAAGAACCTGGCGGCGTGGGAGGAACGCTCCTCCACGCCCATGTTCGTGGCGTCCGTACTGTACCTGCTCGCGTTCGCCGCGCCCATCATGAGCACACGCATTCAGGAGCCGTACGACGCGTACCTCAACATCATTCAGATGATCCTGTGGGGCCTATTCGCCGCCGACTACTGCATTCGCCTGTACTTGGCGCCGCGGCGACTCTACTTCATCACGCATAACCTGATGAACCTGGCGATTGTGCTGCTGCCCGCGTGGCGTATTGTCAGCTTCCTCTCCATGATTTATATGACCGCCAACCGCCAATATAAGAGGCTCTCAGAGCTGGCGGTGAAGCTCTTCGGATACACCGCGATCTTCATCATCATGTTTGCCCTGTCGATCTATTCGGTGGAGTCCTCCGAGCCGGGCGCGATGATTCGTGACCTGCCCACCGCCTACTGGTGGATGTTCACGACCCTCTCCACGGTCGGCTACGGAGACGTTTACCCGGTCACCGGTATCGGCAGGGTCATCGCCGTGATCGTCATGCTGTACGGCGGGGGCTTGGTCGCGGTTGCGACCGGTGCGCTCGCCAGCTGGATTATCGAAAAGTTTGGTGGCAGGGAGGAGCAGGAGTACCCCGCAACCAAGGCTGACGTGGACGATCTTCGCCAGGAGATTTCTGAGTTGCGTGCCCTGCTGGCTCGTGAGTATGCGCGCCGTGAAGCCCGCGACTACACGTTGCGTGAGGTCGTGGATGAAGACGGTGTGCACCCGGTTCCTTCGGATGCGGAGGCGGCACGCCGCGCCGGTTTCAGCGCCGCCGCGGGCTTTACTGCCCCTGGTACTCCTGGCGCTCCGGGTGCTGCTGCGGCAGCTTCTGCGGAGGCTACCCCGAACACCGCGCCCGGCGCCGCGCGGGCTGGTGAACCTGCCGACTCCTCGGCATCTCATGAGGTTGCGGTGCGCGAGCAGGAGCCGGTCGCCCTGCTGGAGGAGACCCGCCAGACGTTCACGATTATTCGTGAGAAGTCCTCGCTACGTTCCCGCAAGCAGTAGTCCGCTCGCAAATACCCTGCGGACAGTAACCGGGCTGTAGCGGCTCGGTTGCGGTAGCGCAGATAGCAGCGCAGATATAACAGTTCAGTTGAGGCTTGGCGCTCAAACCCACACCGCATACTTATTGAAGCGGTGGGTTTGGGTGCCGAGCCCACGCGAAGGCAAGACGAAGGCAAGAAAATTGCCGCCCACGCCACCGTGCGGGATATTTCGCCTTGTCGAGGCAAAATTAGCCCGTGGAGAGTGCAAATTGGGGCTCGTGTGCGCGAAAAACTCCTCAACTTAAGGTCTAATGTGACCAAACTATCATTTAAAAATGATCGCTACTGGTGAAACTCCTAGCCAGAGCCTATAAACTATCTACCGTGCCGGTTATCGAACGCCCTGTA
Organism: Rothia sp. HMSC066G02; assembly: GCF_001813145.1. Taxonomy (NCBI): domain Bacteria; kingdom Bacillati; phylum Actinomycetota; class Actinomycetes; order Micrococcales; family Micrococcaceae; genus Rothia; species Rothia sp. HMSC066G02. The sequence goes on from NZ_KV811595.1 coordinate 43,658, forward strand.
GCCTCAATGCGCTACGGGGTGTTGTCGTATCCCCACCTCACTCACGGGGAGGCACCACTCAACTCACAAACTCACTCAAACACATACTCTGTTAGGACACGTTCGTGGCACCTAAGTCCACTCTGGGCGCGCTCGCTCTACTCGTCAGCGCGCTCTCCCTCACCGCGTGCGCACCCGCACCGAATAACGCCTCCGCAAGTGCGGTTGTTGACCCCGCAGCTTTTGAAACCGTCGAGCCCAGCGCCGTTCCCGCCCCCGGCGACGACAGCACCGGAATTAAGGCGGCGGTCAATACCTCGCAGGACCCGTCGATTCACCCGACCGCGACTCAGCCCACTGAGACCCCCGCGCCGGACAACACGAGCAACCAGGAGCCTGCCGCATACACCGCGGCGCCCATGCCTTCCTCTGCAGCCGTTGCGCGCTCGCAGAAAATCATGGACGGCACCTGGGTTCAGCAGGACTCCACCAACCTTGAGAACTACATGGACGCCGTCATTCACGACGGCATTATCGAGGTCACCTACCACCTGAACCACGAAGAGCTGGCAACCCCCTTCTGGACGGGCACTTTCGAGGCGAAGACCGGCAACTTCAGCTACATTTCGCGCGTGGACCGCGCGAAGCTGAGTCACGCACCGTACGCCTCCGATAAGGAAACCAAGGAATTCGTCATGGAGGACGGCGTGCTGAGCTTCCCCATGACCTTTGAGGGTGCCACCCGCATCATTCACCTGGAAAAGCAACACAGCTAAGCGCGCTGCCGGGGGAGTTATCTCATATCTGGCACGCACGACGGACGGGGCGTTCCCGTTGCCGCGTGCGGGCTATAGAATGGGACTATGAGCGAGAACACGACCCCCGAGCATGGCACCGCAGCCTCGGTGCAGGATTCCTTCGAGCTACCCAGCGCACCGGACCAGTTCCAGCGCCTGTGGACCCCTCACCGCACCGCCTACGTGAGCGGTGGCCAGAAGGACTACACCGAGAAGACCTGCCCCTTCTGCACCGCGCCCAGTCGCAGTGACGAAGAGTCGCTGATTGTGCACCGCGGCGAGCATGCCTTCGTGATTCTCAACCTCTACCCGTACAACCCCGGGCACCTGCTGGTCTGCCCGTATCGCCACATCCCGTTTTACGATGATGCGACCGAGGCAGAAACCATGGAGATTGCGCAGCTGACGCAGCTCGCCATGAAGGTTCTGCGCGAGGTGTCGCATAATGACGGCTTCAACATTGGCATTAATCAGGGCAAGGTGGGCGGAGCGGGCATTGCTGATCACCTGCATCAGCACATTCTGCCGCGCTGGAGTGGGGATACAAATTTCCTGCCGATTATCGCTCACACCAAGACAATGTCCCGCACGCTGGATGATATGCGCGTGGCTATTGCGGAGGGGTTTGCTCGCCTCGGCTAGATGGCGTGGATCATCCGTCAGATAGTCCGGCTGAGCGGCTTGGTGATTTTGAAATTTTGCACTAATTGCTTCAATTTGCCAGCTAGTGCATAGAAATTCTGCTTCATAAATGCGCAGATTAGGCAGTCGACGCGTATTTGAATGATGTTACGTCTGCTATGTATGGCAAAGTTTTAAATGCAGCGACGCTGCGGGGAAGCTTCCGGCTTCCATGAACACCGCATAGCTCACCGAAAAATAGCGGTCACCGATCGTTTTCGGGCTTGGCAGGGTAAGCGCCCTGCCTCAACCACAGAGGTCAGCGCCTCAGCTGAGAACCCACCCCGCCGTGCGTGAACGCACGGCAACACTGCGGGGGTGCGGATCAGCGTGAAGGACGCTGGCCTCTTTTTGTGTTCTGCGGATGCGCGTGGCAGATGCGTGTGGGGGCGAGCGCGCGGGGAATGTGCGGAACGTCTAGGGTGAGCCCGCCGGTCGTGCCACGAACCCGCCAGACCCGCTAGATTTGCCAGCACTAGATGTACCAGACCCGTTAGAGTGGAATGCTATGGACTACCCCAACCTGCTTGAGACTGCTTTCGACGAGTTTAGTGCTGCGCCCGCCGCCGGTAATAATGCCGCTGTCGGGGATTCAGCAGGCGCGCCGCAGCTGCTCATCTGGAGGCAGATCCGCTGGTCCAACCGCCGCCCGCTCATTGAAGTGGAACCGGTCGTGCCCGGCGGGGTCGCGGAAGGAACTCATAACCGGGCGTCTCAAGCGGCGGGGGAGAGCGCCCCTAACCAGGAAAGCAACCCTGCGCAGCGTGGCGTTCCGAGCGGGGTTCGCATCCAGATTCCGCTGACCCCCGGCGCCTACCTGGGGCTGCGCATTCCGCGCGATAGCGAGGGGGAACTCTACCGCTACTGCGCCGGCTACACCACCGGTACGAGCAATGACGCCGCCCCCGAATCCGCGGGAATCCGCCGCGTACCCTGTCCCGAAGGTGCCCGCATCCAGCGTGGCCAGCAGTGCCCGCGCTGCACCGCCCGCGACGAATTTACCGCCCTGCACAGTGCGCACCTGTACCCCGGAACGCTCACCGAATCCATGCGCGCCTACGCCATGCTGGAGCATCGCCTCTACATCGCGACCTTCCCCGACGGCACGCACAAGGTCGGCACGAGCTCCCTGCATTCGACCCCGCGCCGCCTGGACGAGCAGGCGGTCGCCACCGCCACCTACATTGCGCTCGCACCCGACGGCCTTGCCATTCGCCGCGCCGAAGACGCCGTGACCGCCCTCGCGAAGATTCCGCAGGTCAAGCAGGTAGCGAGCAAGTACCGCGCCTGGACGAACCCGTTGCCTGGCGCGCAGCTTCGCTCTGCCCACCAGGAGGCGGTTGCCCGCGCCCGCGAAGCGCTCGCCGAACTGGCGCGCACCGAGCCGGAGGTGCCGCTCACCGCCCTGGATGAGCCGTGGATTCCGTCGCTTGCCATGAACCGCCCGTATGCGGCTCTGCGCGCGCAATCGCCCGAACCGCTGGCGCCCTGTGAATCTGGTCTGGGTGGTTCCGGTACTGAGAGCGGGGCGGCTGGCTTCTTCTGCACGGGCGCGGCGGGTCAGTTTTTGAGCGCCCACACCGGCGATGCTGACGCGGCGTTCCTGGTGAATACTGCCGCGTGGCGGAATGTGCTGGTGGAGCCGGCGCAGGAGTTCACGCGGGTGAGGGTGCAGGGTTCTCTGTTCTAAGCGGGCTTGCTCTTCTAAGCGGGCTCGCTGTTCTAATACCCCCGGCGCTTCGCCCTAGCCGGAGCCCCGCACCAAACCCCACCCCGCCCGAACCAAACCCCGCACCAAAACCCCAGTAACCCCGCCCCGTCCGGCATGAGCGAACGAGCCCGGCGGGCCATTCAGCCGCTGGCGTGCGTGTACTAAAATGGTAAGCATGTCCAAACCCCTCATTCGTCTTCTCGGCCAGGGCGTACGCGCCGCGACTAAGCTTCGCGGCGGCGGCTCCGCCTTCCCCGGCCTTGTCATGGAAAAATTGCACCCCGACTTCGTCGCTGAAGAGCTCGCGAAGCTGCCCTACGGCGTGGTTGTTGTCTCCGGCACGAACGGTAAGACCACCACCACGAAGATGGCTGTGCAGCTGCTTGAAGCTCAGGGTCTGAAGGTTTTCACTAACCGCACCGGTTCGAACTTTGTGCGCGGTGTCGCTGCGGCACTGCTGGGCGAGATGACCCTCGGCGGCAAGCTTGATGCTGATATTGCTGTGCTTGAGCTGGACGAGGCGCACGCCGTGCACTTCGTGAAGGCAGTCAAGCCCGATTACGCTCTGCTGCTGAACGTTCTGCGTGACCAGCTGGACCGCTTCGGTGAGATTGACACGACCCGCCGCATGCTGGCGACCGTCGCCTCCGCAACGACCGGCACCGTGGTGCTCAACCGTGAGGACCCGCGCATCCGCTCCCTCGCTGAGAACGTGCAGCCTGGCGTGACCGTCAAGTACTACGGCCTGGATGAGTCCCTGCGTTCGTACTTCCCCTCGGACGATGAGATGCGCGGCGGCACCGTCGCGAAGGCAACCCTGCCCGACGCAGACGTCACCCTGACCGCTTTCTCCGGCACCTCCGCAACCTTCGACCTGGCGGGCGTAGAGCGAGTCGGCGAAATCAACCTCTACGGCATCTACAACATCTTCAACGCGGCTGGCGCTATGGCGCTGACCCGCGCCGTCATGGGCGAAAAGCTCAACGAAGATAAGCTCATCGCGGAGCTGGCGAAGATTACCCCCGCCTTCGGTCGCGGTGAGACCCTGAACGTGAACGGCCGCCCGCTGCAGCTGCTGCTCGTGAAGAACCCGAGCGGTTTCCGCCTGTCCCTGGCGAGCGCGAACGCTGACGACTACGCCACCATGATCACGATTAACGACCAGTACGCTGACGGTCGTGACGTGTCCTGGCTGTGGGATGTTGACTTCGACAGCTTGAAGAAGACCGGCGTGCAGATGGTTTCGGGTGTGCGCGCCTGGGATATGGCGCTGCGTCTGGAGCATGACGGCGTGAAGGTTGACGATGTCAACGAGAATCTCGCCGATGCGCTCAAGGGCTTCATCGCCTCCAGCGGTAACGCGCCCATGCGTATTTTCTGCACCTACACCGCAATGCTGGCTCTGCGTGAAGAGCTCGCAAAGATCACTGACGTTGAGAGGGTTTCCTAATGACGGCAACTCACACTTTTGAGGGCACCCCGGCGCCCGGCCCGAACAACGGCAAGACGCTGCGCATCGTGCAGCTCTACCCGCTGGACATGAACATCTACGGCGACTGGGGCAACACCCTGGCGCTGGCCCGCCGCGCGCAGGCACACGGCTTCGACGTGCAGATTCTGGACCACAACCCCGGCCAGCCCTTCCCGGAAGATGTTGACATTATTCTGGGTGGCGGCGGCCAGGACTCCGGCCAGTCCGTGATTCAGGACGACCTGCACGCTAACGGTGACACGCTGCGCTCGCTGGCTGAGGCTGGCGTACCGATGCTCGTCATTTGTGGCCTGTACCAGCTGTTCGGCAAGGAGTTTCGCACCCGTGAGGGTGAGGTGCTGAAGGGTATCGGCATTTTTGATGCGCATACGGTCGGCGGCGATGACCGCCTGATTGGCAACATTGTTGAGGAGTCTGAGGAGTTCGGCACCGTGATTGGTTTTGAGAACCACTCGGGCCTGACCTACCTGGGCCCCGGCTGCACCCCGCTGGCTACCGTCACCAAGGGTGAGGGTAACAACGTGACCGATGCGTATGAGGGTGCGCGCGTGCACAACGTGATTGGCACCTACCTGCACGGTTCGCTGCTGCCGAAGAACCCGAAGATTTCGGACTACCTGATTGAGCAGGCGGCTAAGCGTAAGTTTGGCGAGTTCACGCCGAACACGATTGACGACTCGCTGGTGGAGAAGGCGCGCGCTTCGGCTGCGTCCCGCCCCCGCTAGCCTATTCCTGGCGGTGGCGTGCACTTTCTGAGGTGGTGTGCGCCTCCGCTACGGTATAGTTATGTGAGTACAGTACGGTGCGTGGGACGTTTCGCCGTGCCCGCACGGAGGTTTTGACTAAGGGAGATACGAATGTCGGGTCACTCTAAATGGGCGACTACTAAGCACAAGAAGGCTGCTATCGACGCTAAGCGCGCGAAGGCTTTCGCGAAGTTCATTAAGGCTATTGAGGTTGCGGCACGTATGGGTGGCGCCGATATCGCCGGTAACCCCGCTCTTGACCTTGCTGTGTCGAAGGCGAAGAAGAACTCCGTCCCCAACGACAACATCGACCGCGCTATCAAGCGTGGCGCCGGCCTGACCGGTGAGACCATCGACTACACCGAGATTATGTACGAGGCACGCGGCCCGCAGGGTACCGCCCTGTACATCGAGTGTCTGACCGATAACCGTAACCGTGCAGCGTCTGAGGTTCGCCTGGCTGTGACCCGTAACGGCGGCACCATGGCTGACCAGGGTTCGGTTGCGTTCCTGTTCGAGCGTAAGGGCGTTGCTGAGGTCACCAAGACCGACGGTCTGACCGAGGACGACGTTCTGATGGCTGTTCTGGATGCAGGTGCCGAAGAGGTTCTGGACGAGGGCGATATTTTCACCGTTGTTTCCGCAGCGACCGACCTGCCCGAGATCCGTAAGGCACTGGACGAGGCTGGCCTGGAGTACAACAACGACGACCCGGTCTTCCGCCCGACCATGCAGGTCGACCTGGACGCCGAGGGCGCCAAGAAGTTCCTGAAGCTGGCAGACGCTATTGAAGAGCTCGACGACGTTCAGAACGTCTACTCGAACGCTAACGTCTCTGACGAGGTTATGGCAGAGCTGGAAGCTGAGTAATCACTCGGATTCTGATATCTGATGCTTGAAGAAGCCGCTCCTTTAACCGAGCCGCCGTAGGGTGGCTGGTTGGGGGAGTGGCTTCTTAGCGTCTTGGGGCTATTTGGGGGAGGCGCTGGGTACTTTTCGCGGGGCACGCGGTGACTGTTCTCGCGGTGACCGTGCTTGTAGTGACTGCTCTTGTAGCGACCGTGCTCGTGGCACACCCCAGTGCCGGGTGCTAGGATTCTGAAGGGCTAGAATCTAGAGATTCTATAGGGAGTTTGTCGAAAGGGGAGATGATGGCCGCCGCTCAACCTGCCGCACGCGATAGCATGCGCGAGAACCGTACCGCCGCCGCTGTGGAACGTGTGCCGGGTGCGACCCGCATCATGGGTGTTGACCCGGGTCTGACCCGCTGCGGCTTCTCCATGCTCGATATGACCGCCGACCGTAAGGCGCACTTCGTGAACGTGGGTGTTGCCGGCACAATCCCGGCGGAGTCCCTGGACCAGCGTATTCTCTGGATTTTCAACGCCGCCTCCCACTGGCTGGATACCTATAAGCCGGATGCCCTGGCGATTGAGCGTATCTTTGCGCAGGAGCAGGTGAACACGGTGATTGGTACGGCGCATGCTTCGGGCGCGGTGATTTCTGCTGCGGCGATGCGTGGCGTGCCGGTGTTCTTCCACACCCCCTCGGAGGTGAAGGCGGCGGTGACCGGTAGCGGCCGCGCCGATAAGGCGTCGGTGGGCCGTATGGTGACCCGCATTCTGGGCTTGAACGCCATGCCGAAGCCCGCGGACGCGGCCGATGCGCTGGCCATCGCCATCTGTCACGGCTGGCGCGGCGGCGGCATCGGTTCGGGTATTAACATGTCGGCCCAGACGCAGACGCACCAGGGATCGCGGCCCGCGAAGGCTCGCCGTGCGGGTTCGCTGACCCCCGCGCAGCGCGCCTGGATGGAGGCGGAGGCGCGCGCTCGCCGCTAGAGGTGCCGTCGTGGGCTCCGGTGCCCCTCGCGCTGACTCTCGTATATTCGCTAAGAAGTTCGAATATATGCTTGATTTCAGAAGAAATATTCTAATATACTTGTAGTGTCTCCCCGTTGAACTGGGGGAGTGCGTTCTGTGGGTGCCGGAGTGCCCGGTGCCCTCACACTGCCGCGAGCCTGATTCGGGGCGCGGTGTTGAAAGGTGGAGAGAAATGATTGCATCCCTGACCGGTCGTGTGGCTCAGGTGGGCCTTGATCATGCGGTGATTAACGTGAACGGTTTCGGCATGCTCGTGTACGCTACTGCGCGTACTCTCTCCAAGCTGCGCACCGGCGAGGAAGCTACCGTGCTGACCACCATGATTGTGCGTGAAGAGTCGATGACTCTGTACGGTTTTTCGGAGCCTGCCGAGCGTGAAGTGTTCGATATGATGCTTTCGGTTTCTGGTATTGGTCCGCGTATTGCTCTGGCGGTGTTGAGTGTTCACACTGCCGCTGAGGTGGAGCGAGCCGTGGCCACCGGTGACGACAAGGCCTTCACGAAGGTTCCGGGCATCGGCCCGAAGGGTGCCCGCCGCATCGTGCTGGAGCTTGCCGGCAAGCTGATTCTGAGCGACGGCCAGACCGACGAGCTACCGCTGAGCCAGGGCATCGTGTGGAAGCCGCAGGTGCTGGATGCGTTGACCTCCCTAGGCTGGAGCGAGAAGGACGCCTCCGCCGCCATCGACGCGTACGTGAAGCACAATCCCGCCGCCGAGAGCGAGCCGGTGGGCGTGGCTCTGCGCGGTGTGCTCGCATCCCTGGGTACGCAGAACACGGTAGGTCGCCACTAGGGCCGCTCGCCGAGCCCTTGGCTGACCCCGGCCGATTTTGGCGCGCCCGTTACCTCGCGCCTCACTCACTCCACGAAAGAAGAATTTTATGACCCAGAATCCCTACGATCCCCAGGCCGCGGCGTCCCTGGTTTCCGGCGGGTATTTTCCCGGTCAGGTGCCCGGCACTCAGGCGTCTTCAGCTCCCGCCCAGCGCCTGGTGGCGATGGAAGAAGAGCCTGAAGAGAAGATGATTGAGGCGGCACTGCGCCCTAAGTCCCTGGATGACTTTGTGGGTCAGCGCCGTGTGCGTCAGCAGCTGTCCCTGGTGCTGGAGGCTTCGAAGATGCGTGGTCGTAGCGCCGACCATGTGCTGCTGTCTGGCCCTCCCGGTCTGGGTAAGACCACTCTCGCGATGATTATTGCGGCAGAGATGGAGGCGCCGCTGCGCATTACCTCCGGTCCGGCGATTCAGCATTCGGGTGATTTGGCGGCGATTCTGTCTTCGCTGACTCCCGGTGAGGTGTTGTTCCTGGATGAGATTCACCGTATGAGCCGCCCTGCTGAGGAAATGCTCTACATGGCGATGGAAGATTTCCGTGTGGACATTGTGGTCGGTAAGGGTGCGGGTGCGACTTCCATTCCGCTGGAGCTGCCGCAGTTCACTCTGGTGGGTGCGACGACCCGTGCGGGTCTGCTGCCGGGTCCTCTGCGTGACCGTTTCGGCTTTACCGGTCACTTGGAGTTCTACTCGGTGGAGGAGCTTGAGCTGGTGCTTCGCCGCAGTGCGGGTCTGATGGATATGCAGATTACCTCCGAGGGTTTCACCGAGATTGCCGGTCGTTCCCGCGGCACGCCGCGTATTGCGAACCGCCTGCTGCGTCGTGTGCGTGACTGGGCACTGGTCAACGGTGTGGACCGCATCAATGCGACCGATGCCGCAACCGCGCTGGACATGTACGAGGTAGATTCGCGCGGCCTGGACCGTCTGGACCGCGCCGTGCTGGAGGCGCTGATTCACAAGTTCGGCGGTGGCCCGGTGGGTCTGTCCACCCTCGCCATTGCGGTGGGTGAAGAGACGGAGACCGTGGAGACGGTTGCCGAGCCGTACCTGGTGCGTGAGGGCCTGATTGGTCGCACCCCGCGCGGTCGTGTGGCTCTGCCCGCGGCGTGGGAGCACCTCGGCTTGGAAGCCCCGGAGATTCAGCTCTAGATCCGTATCAGCTTTAGGTCGGCACCAGCTGATAACACTGTAGTAGCCCGTGGGAGGTATCAGTCTCCCGCGGGCTTCTCTGTAGCTTCTTCTGGGAACAGAAAATTACGCCGAGAGAGTCCAAAACTCAGGTTAACCTCACAAAAACGCTGGTTCGGGGCGCTAAAGCTCATGCTCTCGCGTAGGATGGATACGTACTGTATCTACGATTCCACACCTTCTGGTACGCTCAACCCTCGCGGTGAGCGGCACGGGTGCGGATGTGAAAGTGAGACCATGGATTTTAACCTCCTGATTATGATTGCCATGATGGCGCTGCTGGCATGGATGATGTTCTCCGCCCAGAAGCGTCAGCGTAAGCAGATGGAGGAACTGCGCGCAATGCAGCAGTCTCTCGTCCCCGGCACCCAGGTGATGACTGGTTCCGGCATCTACGGCACCGTTGTCAGCACTGACCTTGAGAACAACAAGCTGCAGCTTCAGATTGCGGACGGTGTTGTTATCACCCTGGCACTGAACGCGATTATGACTGTCGTTGAGGAGGAAGCCCCCGCGGCACCCCTGACCGAGGACGTGTACGAGGCTACCGCATCCGAAGCTCCCGCTTCCGATACCTCTTCTGATACTGCTAAGTAATTCAGCGCGTATGAGCCCGGCGCCCCATGAGCGGCGTCGGGTTTTCGCGTTACGGAATCTGTAGAACACTCAATTCTATTCACACGAAGAAGGAACATTATGGCTAAGCGTTCACCGCTTGCAGCCGCGCGAGGGGCGCTCCTCTCGATGGTCCTGCTCATGGTTGTTATGGCTGCCGGTATTTTCGGTAGCACCTATTCGGGAGGTTCTTGGGCACCGAAGCTCGCCCTGGACCTTTCGGGTGGTACTCAGATGATTCTTTCTCCGAAGGTTAACGGCTCTTCGGATGAGAACGTCTCCCAGGAGCAGTTGAACCAGGCGGTTGAGATTATTCGTCAGCGCGTTGATGGTGCTGGCGTTTCGGAGGCGGAGGTTACGACCTCTTTCGGTTCGGGTAATAATGTGGTTGTTTCGGTTCCCGGAACGATTAGCGCTGAGACTCGTCAGCTGATTCAGGCGTCTGCAAATATGACGTTCCGCCCGGTTCTTGTAGCTGGTGCCGGTACTGCGGTGGCTGAGGATGCCCGCACTGCGGACGATAAGCTGCCCAAGCCCTCCGCGGAGCCGACTGATGGTTCGGACCGTAACTGGATTACTGCGGACCTGTACAAGCAGTACGAGGCGAAGGACTGCACCGCGGCACGTAATGAGGACGCCGATAGTGCGGACCCGACTAAGCCGATGGTGGCGTGTTCCACTGACGGTCAGGAGAAGTACATTCTGGGTCCTGTGGAGCTGAGCGGTAGCGATATTTCTACCGCAAGCCACTCGCAGGAGACGACCGGTCAGGGCGTGACTACGGGCCGTTGGGCTGTGAACATTCAGTTCAACGATGCTGCTCGTGAGAAGTTCCAGAATATTACTTCTCGCCTGAACGCGATTCGTGCACAGAACGCAAACGATCCGCGTGCCCGCTTCGCGATTCTGCTGGACGGCAAGGTGCTGTCCTCCCCGGTGTCGCAGGCAGTGATCTCTGACGGTAAGCCGCAGATTACCGGTAACTTCACCGAGCAGGAGGCGAAGGCTCTCGCCGATCAGCTCAAGTACGGTGCTCTGCCGATTAGCTTCACGATCCAGTCGGAGCAGCAGATTTCTGCGACCCTGGGTTCGGAGCAGCTGCGTGTGGGTCTGCTGACCGGTCTGATTGGTCTGCTGCTGGTGTTCGTGTACTCGCTGTTCCAGTACCGTCTGCTGGGCTTTGTCACGATGATGTCGCTGGTTGTGGCTGGCATCATTTCGTATGAGGCGATTGTGCTGCTGGGTTGGGCGTTGAACTACCGCCTGTCCCTGGCTGGTGTGGCGGGTCTGATTGTGGCGATTGGTGCTACGGCTGACTCGTTCATCGTCTACTTTGAGCGTATCCGTGATGAGATCCGTGCGGGCCGCACGATCCCGTCGGCGGTGAACCACGGTTGGCAGCGTGCATCCCGCACTATCCTGGCGTCGAAGGCTGTGAACCTGCTGGCTGCTGTGGTGCTGTACGTGGTGTCGGTCGGTTCGGTGAAGGGCTTCGCGTTCACCCTTGGTTTGACTGCGATTGCTGACCTTGTGGTCGTGTACCTGTTCACCCACCCGATGCTGACTCTGCTGGCGAATACCCGCTACTTCGGTGAGGGTCACCGCCACTCGGGCTTGTCGCCTGAGTCGCTGGGCGCTACGCCGCTGTACCGTGGTGCCGGTCGCCTCCGCAGCCCGGAGGAGAAGCAGCTGAGCATCGCTGAGCGTCGCCGTGCAGAGCGTGCTGCCGCTGAGGCTGACGAGTCTGCTTCTGATGAGAAGAAGGAGAGCTAAGCATGGCTACCGATGTGAAACCTAATGCTTTTGCCCGCTTCGGTAATGACCTGCATTCGGGTGCCCGCTCGTACCCCTTCGTGGGTAAGCGCCGCCTGTGGCTGCTGCTTGCGGCTGTGCTGATGGCGGTTTCGGTTCTGATTCCGGCTGTTGGTGGCGGCTTCAACCTGGGTATTGATTTCCGTGGCGGTTCGGAGTTCGTGGTCTCGAAGACTGCGCACGTTGATACTGCTACGGGTGAGCGCATTATTCACGAGAAGGCGAAGGACGCTTCGGATGTTCGCGTGACCAATATTGCGCCGGGTACGATTCGTGCCCAGATGAGCAAGCTCAGCGATGATGAGACTCTGCAGGTGAAGGCGGCTCTGCAGGAGGGTTACGGCGTCTCTGAGAATGACGTGACCTCTTCGTTTGTGGGCCCGACCTGGGGTGCGGATGTGACCCGTCAGGCGTTCTGGGGTCTGGTCGCGTTTGTGGTGCTTGCGCTGATTGGTATGGCGTTCTACTTCCGTACCTGGAAGATGTCGTTGGCGTCTATTGCGGGCCTGTTCTTCACCGTGGTGGTGACGGTTGGCCTGTACGCCGCGTTCGGCTTCGAGATCACTCCGAGTGCAATTATTGGTTTCTTGACGATTCTGAGCTACTCGCTGTACGACTCGGTGGTGGTGTTCGATAAGATCCGCGAGAATACCGAGGATGTGCTGGAACGCCGCGACACGACCTTTGCCGAGCAGATTAACCTGGCGGTGAACCAGACCCTGGTCCGTTCGATTAACACCGCTATTGTGGGTGTTCTGCCGGTGGGCGCGATCCTGTTCATTGGTGCGTTCATCCTGGGTGCGGGTACTCTGCAGGACCTGTCCCTGTCGCTATTCGTGGGTATTCTGGTGGGCATGTTCGGTACGCTGTTCGTGTCTGCTCCGCTGTATGCTTCGCTGCGTTTGGGTGAGCCTCAGATTCGTGAGCACACCGCGAAGGTGGAGAGCGGCAGCTTCAAGGACGCTGAGGATGCTGACGAGGCTGAGGGCGACTCTTCGGAGGAACCCGCCGAGGCTGAGAAGGCTGCGAAGTCTGAGAAGTCCGCAAAGTCTGAGGAATCTGCTGACAAGGCGACCGAGGACGAGAAGGCACCCGAGAAGCCCGCTAAGAAGCCGGCACGTGCAACCATTGAGATTCACCGCGTGAACCTGAACGGTTAGCCAGCGTTCCGCCAGCGCTACTGGCGTTGCTAACGATAGGGGAGTCGATACCGAAAGGTGTCGGCTCCCCTTTAGCGTGCCCAAATATTTCCCACACAACGCGCTCTGGTGTGTTAAAACGTCGCATAGTTTGGCGCGTTCCAGACCGCTGGGTAGGATAAGAAGTGAAGATACTGTGCGCTCGCGTTTGAGCCTGCTGATGGCTGGTTTGGCCGGTATAGCCCTCAACGATGAGGAACCTGAGTGTGCGGCTGATTATCTTGAGTCCGAAGGAGCCCGGAATGAGTGCAGAACCTGCCGTGAACACCAACGCTGAGAACCCTGCAGGGACCGCCGAGAAGCCCGCGGTTCGGCCCGCTGGCCCGATTCCTCTGCCTGAAACTGATTCGTCTGATGCGAAGAAGAAACGCGGCTCGCACCGCGTCATGGCTGCTGGCGGACGTGTGCCGAACCGCCTCGTCTTCGGCAGCCGCAGCAGCAAGATGGAAGCCTCCGACTCGAACGGCGGCACCATCCGTTTCTCCCCGATGATTGCGCCGGTTGTACGTGCCGTGCGCCGCTACCACCCGGACGAAGACATCCAGGTGCTGCAGCGCGCCTACGAGGTGGCGAACCGCTGCCACGAGGGTCAGAAGCGTAAGAGCGGTGACCCGTACATCACGCACCCTGTCGCTGTGACCGCGATTCTTGCGGAGATGGGCGCGACCGGCCCCGTGCTCGCCGCCGGCCTGCTGCACGACACCGTGGAAGACACCGACTACACGATGGAGCAGCTCACCGAAGAGTTCGGTGAAGAGGTCGCCTACCTGGTCGACGGCGTGACCAAGCTGGACAAGATGACCTACGGCGAGAACGCCTCCATTGAGACGATCCGCAAGCTCGTGCTGTCCATGAGCAAGGACATCCGCGTGCTGCTCATCAAGCTTGCCGACCGCCTGCACAACGCGCGCACCTGGCGTTTTGTGCCGCAGGCTTCCGCCGCGAAGAAGGCGGAGGAGACCCTGAAGATTTACGCGCCGCTCGCGCACCGCCTGGGCCTGAACACGATCAAGTGGGAGCTGGAGGACCTGTCCTTCGCCGCCATGAGCCCGGAAATTTACGCCGAAATGGTGCGCATGGTCGGCGAACGCACCCCCGCGCTCGAAAAGTTCCTGAATGAGGCGCGCACCAAGATTACGGACCGCCTGAAAGAGGTGGGCATCGACGCGACCGTGACGGGCCGCCCGAAGCACTACTACTCGATTCATCAGAAGATGAAGACGAAGGGCCGCAGCTTCGACGAGATTAACGACATCCTCGCCGTGCGCATCATGGTTGAGGAAGAGGCGGAATGCTACACCGTGCTCGGCCACGTGCTGTCCCTGTGGCCGTCGATGACTGGCCGTTTCAAGGACTACATTAAGAACCCGAAGAACAACAACTACCAGTCGCTGCACCTGACCGTGTACGGCCCGGGCAACCTGCCGCTTGAGATTCAGATTCGCACCTACAAGATGCACGAAGAAGCCGAGTACGGTGTGGCGGCGCACTGGCGCTACAAGGCGGCATCGCGCGGCGAGAAGGTCGCAGCTCGTGGCGGCGCGCCCGCGAAGGACCCGAAGGAGCCGGGCACCCAGACCTCGGCGATGATGAACGTCGGCATCCTGCAGTCCATTGCCGAGATTTCGAACTCCAACCCGGAGTCGGAGAAGTTCTACGAGTCGCTCGCTGACACCCTCGACACCGACGAAATCGTGGTGCTCACCCCCAACGGCGAGGCAATCGCCCTGCCCAACGGCTCCACCCCCGTGGACTTCGCCTACGCCATCCACAGTGAGGTCGGCGACCGCACCGTCGGCGCGAAGGTCAACGGCCGCCTGGTGCCGCTGCACACGGTCCTGCCTACCGGCGCGACCGTGGAGATTATGACCACGAAGAACGAAGACGCCGGACCCAGCGAGGACTGGCTGAAGTTCGTTCGCTCCTCACGCGCTCGCACGAAGATCCGCCAGTACTTCGCGAAGGAACGCCGCCTGGAGGCGCTACTCGCAGGCCGCGAAATGCTCACCAAGAGCATGCGTAACAGTGAGCTGCCGCTGCAGAAGATGATGAGCCCGGAGATTATGACTCAGGTGGCTCAGCTGCTGCACAAGAACGATGTGGCGTCGCTGTACCGTGCGATTGGTGAGCACGAGATTGCGCCGAAGCAGGTCATTGACACCCTCGTTGAGGTGCACCGTGGCGACGAGCCGGCACCCGAGGTTGAGGTCAGCGATTTTGATGAGACGCTGCTGAAGTCGACCCGCAAGGCAATTGGCGATAACGGCGTGATTGTGCCGGGTGCTGAGGGTGTGCTGACGAAGATTGCGCGCTGCTGCACCCCGGTCCCGCCGGATGACATTATCGGTATTGTGACCCGTTATAACGGCATTTCGGTGCATCGCCGCGACTGCCCGAACATGCGTAACGCTGACGAGGAGCCGCGCGTGACCACGGTCGAGTGGGCGTCTTCGCCGACCGCGACGTACCGTGTGCAGATTCAGGTGGAGGCGCTGGACCGTAAGGGCCTGCTGAGCGACCTGATTCGTGCGATTTCTGAATCGGGCGTGAACATTCTGGATGCGCGCGTGCACACTTCGGAGGATCGTACCGTGGTGGACCGCTTCGCCCTGGAGCTGGGTGACCGCTTCATGCTGGAGCACGTGCTGAACGTGGTCCGTAACGTGACGGGCGTGTACAAGGCGTACCGCCTGACCGGCGCGAAGCCCTCGGAAGCGTAGGCTCTTTAGAAATATCCTTCATGTGTTGATTTTTGGGTGCTGGTTTTTGTACTCTTGAGTTAACCGTTCGGCCCGCTACTCTTGATGGAGTAGACGGGCCGGATTTCTATTTTCTGGTCTTTACGTTGAGAAGCCACATGTGTTTCGAAAAGCCACTTCTTTGGTGGCTTCTCGAAACACATGTGGCTTTTCGCTGTCTATGGGGAGGGGTGGTGGAGGCTCCGCGATGACGAACGGGCGCGTGCGGGGTCTGGGGAAGCCGTATACTGAAAGAGTTCGCGCTGCCGGGTACGAAACGGCTTGTGGAAGCTATGAACGCTCCCACCGAGCAGGGCTTCTGAACCCGCGCCGGCGCATGTGTACGACAGGGACCGCACGGGTCCCGAACTTTTGACGTTTCTGCGACGAGAAACGATAACTAATGAGAGGTTGACCGCCCCTATGACGACGCAGTCTACGGATTCTTCCGCTACTACTGACGAGCACCGTAACCGCAACGCTGAGCGTGCGCAGCTGCACTCTACGATTTGGCGGATTGCGAATGACCTGCGCGGTTCGGTAGACGGCTGGGACTTTAAGCAGTACGTGCTGGGTATGCTCTTCTACCGTTACCTCTCTGAGAGCCAGGTGCGCTTTGTGGAGAGCCAGGATATTGACATGCCTGATCGCTTTGAGAATATCCCAGACGACGAGTTCAAAGATCACATTAAAGAGTATTTCGTCAATGAGCGCGGCTTTTTCTTGTTGCCTTCGCAGCTGTTCTCTGTGGTGCACACGAAGGCTCGTCAGGATCAGAACCTGAACGAGACCCTGGCGAACGTGTTCAAGGCGTTTGAGGAGTCCGCGCGCGGTACCGACTCCGAAGCGAACGTGAAGGGCCTCTTCGATGACTTTGTGTTGGATTCGAATAAGCTGGGTGTGAGCCCGGCGGCTCGTCACGAGAACCTGCTCAAGCTCATGGATGCTGTGGCGGACATGAACTTGGATAAGGGCTACGAGGATAGCGAGAATGACGCTTTCGGTGACGCCTACGAGTTCCTGATGGGCATGTACGCGGCGAATGCGGGTAAGAGCGGCGGCGAGTACTACACTCCGCAGGAGGTTTCGGAGCTGCTGGCGAAGATTGCCATGGATGGCCGTGATGCTGAGCAGATTCGTACCGTGTATGACCCGGCGTGTGGTTCGGGTTCGCTGCTGTTGAAGTTTAAGCGTGAGCTGGGTAAGAACTCGGATGGTCTGCGTTTTGTGGGTCAGGAGATTAACCTGACGACCTATAACCTGTGCCGTATGAACATGATGCTGCACGGTGTGCCGGTGGATGATTTCAGTATTGCGCACGGTGATACTCTGATTGACCCGAAGCACCGCGGTGGTGCGGGCGGCGATTTTGAGGAGCCGTTTGGTGCGATTGTGTCTAACCCTCCGTATTCGACGAAGTGGAAGGGTGATGATGACCCGACTCTGATTCACGATGACCGTTATGCTCCGGCGGCGGTGTTGGCGCCGAAGTCGAAGGCTGACCTGGCGTTTACGATGCATATGCTGGCGTCGCTGGATGAGGTTGGTACGGCCGCTATCGTTGAGTTCCCGGGTGTGCTGTACCGTGGCGGTGCGGAGCGTAAGATTCGTGAGTACCTGCTGAAGCAGAACGTGGTGGATGCTGTGATTCAGCTGCCCGCCAACCTGTTCTACGGTACGAGCATTGCGACCTGCATTCTGGTGCTGAAGAAGGGTCGCCGTAAGGATCATTCGGTGCTGTTCGTGGATGCTTCGCAGCTCTTTGATAAGGGCACGAACCAGAATATTCTGGGTAAGTCGCACCGTGAGAAGATTCTTGAGGTGCTGGCGGCTCGTGAGGAGCGTGAGCATTTCTCGGCGCTGGTTCCGGTGGAGAAGCTGCTGGAGCAGGAGGCGAACCTGGCGGTGTCGAGCTGGGTTGAGCCGGAGGACACCCGTGAGCGCGTGGATATTGTTGAGCTGAATTCTCGTATTGAGGGTATTGTGGCTCGTCAGGCTCAGCTGCGCGTGGAGATTGACGCTATTGTGGCGCGCCTGGAAGGCGGCGAGTAATCGTGGTCGAGGTGACGAATTATATTGACCGCCTGGTGGCTGAGCTCTGCCCGGACGGGGTGGAGTACCGCCCGCTGGGTGAAATTGCTGATATTGGAACTGGCAAGAGCGACAAGAAAGATGCTCAGGAATCTGGGCAGTATCCCTTCTATGTTCGTTCCAAGACAATTCTTCGGTCGTCAAAGTATCTATACGATGAGACTGCAATTGTTATTCCTGGTGAGGGTGGCGTTGGTGAAATCTTCCACTTTGTATCTGGGAAATATGACCTGCATCAGCGTGCCTACAGGGTTTCTTTTACGGTCGATGAGATGAACCCCAAGTTTGGGTATTACTATATTTCTTCATTCTTTAAGGAATATATTAACCGGCATGCAGTTGAAGCTACCGTCAAATCTATCCGTAAGCCAATGCTTGTGAAGTTTGAGGTTCCTGTTCCGCCTCTGGAGATTCAGGAAGCGATTGTTGAAATTCTTGATAAATTCACGAACCTGGAAGCGGAGCTGGAAGCGGAGCTGGAAGCGCGTACTCTGCAATACGAGTACTACCGTGGCTCTCTCTTTGGAACTCTCAAAGACCCCGCAACCGGTCTTCCTGCTATTGCTGGTCTGGTGAAGACGCTCTGCCCTGACGGAGTAGAATATCGCTCTCTGAAAGACGTTGTAGCCAAGAATTACGGTGGCGGAACTCCCAGCAAATCTAAAGCAGAGTACTGGGAAGGCAATATTCCTTGGGCTTCTGTAGGTGACCTTTCTGATGATGTTTTGGAAGTTACAGATACTAGGTCAAAAATTACAGAAGAGGGAGTAAAAGGAAGCTCTACGAATATAGTTCCCGCAGGGGCAGTTATTGTCGCAATTAAAATTAATCCTGGCAGGATGAAAATTGCTGGAATGAATCTAGCAATTAATCAGGATATTCGTGGGCTGGTTCTGAATGATTCAATGAATGCAAGGTTTTTGACTTATTACTTCAGGACCCTCATGTTTGCTGGTCATGGAACAATCGTAAAGTCAATTACTAATAAGCACTTGATGGAAACCAAAATCCCGGTTCCTCCTATGGAGATTCAGCAGCGCATTGTCGATATTCTCGACCGCTTCGACGCCCTAACCAGCAGCCTCTCCGAGGGTCTACCCGCAGAGCTCGCAGCGCGTCGCAGCCAGTACGAGTACTACCGCGACCAGCTACTCACTTTCCCCCGCAAGGGCGGAAACTAGTAGATACCTGCGCATCACGCGCACACCCCGTGCAGGGGCGGCACCCGCCACCCCTGCACGGGCCGCTAGACCTCAACCACATACCTCAACCACACTCAACAACCAACACTCAACTAGCCGGGCTCACCAACCCAGAGCCCGCTAACTCTGAGCCCAACCATCCACACACTCAACCCCTACGCAAAGGAGCACCCCGTGGAAACCGTACCCAACCACCCCCGCCCCACCGAAGGACGCACCGAAAGCATCCTCAGCTCAGACGACTTCACCGTCATCGCCAAGCTCAAGGGAACTGACCTCTACGAGGACTGGAAGGCCCAGCACCAGAAGAAGCGCGAGCACCAGAGCGAAGCGCAGCTCGAAGCCGAACTCATCGAAACCCTCAAAACCCAAGGCTACGACTACCTGCCGCGCCTCACCGACGAAGCCGCACTCATCCGCAACCTGCGCGAACAGCTCGAACGCCTCAACACCCGCCCCGAAGAAGGCGCCTACGGCCCCAACAGCGGCTTCCACTTCACCGACGAAGAATTCAACCGCCTACTCACCGAACACATCGCCCGCTCCAACGACGGCATCCTCGAAAAAGCAAAGCTCATCCAGGAAGAACGCTTCATCGACTTCCGCCTCGAAGACGGCACCCTGCGCAACATCATGCTCATCGACGCCGCCTACCCCGCACGCAACCACATGCAGGTCATCAACCAGTACCGCGTACCCGCCCCCAACGGCAAAGTACTCAACCGCTACGACGTGACCATCCTCGTCAACGGCCTGCCCCTCGTGCACATCGAACTCAAAAAGCGCAACGTGAGCATCCGCGAAGCCTTCAACCAGATCGAACGCTACCAGAACGAAGGCTTCCAGCAGGACCAGCACCGCCTCTTCGAATACGTCCAGATCTTCGTCATCAGCAACGGCTTCGAAACCAAGTACTACTCCAACACCGTGCGCCACAAGCACGTCGAAGACCAGCAGACCGCCAGCCGTAAGACCGACTCCGGCGGCTCCGCAGGCAAGAGCTTCGAATTCACCAGCTACTGGTCAGACGAACAGAACAACCGAATCAACGACCTGATTCTCTTCGCGCGCCCCTTCCTCACCCGCCACACCCTCGCAAACGTCCTGACCCGCTACTGCATCTTCACCGTAGGCCAGGACCTGCTCGTCATGCGCCCCTACCAGATCGCGGCAACCGAGAAAATCATTAAGCGCGTCGAAATCGCCAACAACAACCCTAAGATTCTCGGCACCAAAGAAGCCGGCGGCTACATCTGGCACACCACCGGCAGCGGCAAGACCCTCACCAGCTTCAAAACCGCACGCCGCCTGGCAGAAACCGGGCTCGTCGACAAGGTCATCTTCGTCGTGGACCGCAAGGACCTCGACTACCAGACCATGCTCGAATACAACAACTTCCAGGCAGACTCCGTCAGCTCCACCGGCAGCACCCGCGAACTCAGCGAACGCCTCGCCGACCGCGGAACCAACATCGTAGTCACCACCATCCACAAGCTGTCCAACCTCATCACCGCCGAACCCAAGCACCCCGTCTACGGCCAGCGCGTAGCCATCATCTTCGACGAATGCCACCGCTCCCAGTTCGGCCGCATGAACACCGCCATCAAGAAGCACTTCAAGAAGTACAGCATGTTCGGGTTCACCGGCACCCCCATCTTCGAAAAGAACTCCGCAGGCGGCCCCGGCACCACCACCGTCGAAGTCTTCGGCGACTGCCTGCACACATACACCGTCGTCGACGCCATCAACGACAAGAACGTGCTGAAATTCCACCTGGAATACACCAACACCAGCCCCCACTTCGCCGAACTCGAAGAAACCTCCTACGCCGAAGAAATCGCCGCCGAACATGCCGAAACCCCCGACGCGAAGGAACTCGAAAAGTTCGCAAAGAGCAAGGAAGTACTCGAAAGCCCCGAACGTATCGAAGCCGTAGCCACCTACATCCTGGACAACTACGACCGCAAAACCAACCAGAGCGCAGCCACCAGCTACGAGGTCAAGAAGACCCGCACCATCAACGGCGTCACCAAACACTTCGTAGAACGCGTGCGCGGCTTCAACTCAATCCTGGCAACCTCATCCATCGACGCCGCCTGCACCTACTACGACACCCTCAACACCCTGCAAGAAGAACGCATCGCAGACGGCACCCTGCGCCCCGAACAGAAGCTCAAGGTCGCCATCATCTACTCGCAGGGCAACGGCGGGCAGCTCTTCGACACCTTCGGCGAAGAAGAAAACTACGCCTTCGACACCGAAAGCACCGGCAGCCGCATGGACGGCTTCCTCGAAGACTACAACACCATGTTCGGCACCAACTTCAGCACCGACGGCGACTCCTTCGACAACTACTACAAGGACGTCTCCCGCAAGATGAAGATGCGTGAACTGGACCTGCTCATCGTCGTCAACATGTTCCTCACCGGCTTCGACTCCAAGACCGTCAACACCCTCTGGGTCGACAAGAACCTGAAGATGCACGGCCTGGTGCAGGCATACAGCCGTACCAACCGAATCCTCAACTCGCTCAAGCCCTCCGGCAACATCGTGTGCTTCCGCGACCTCGAACAGGCAACCAAGGACGCCTTCACCCTCTTCGGCGACACCGAAAACAGCGACGGCCAGTCCGCCCTCGGCATCGCGTTCACCCGACCCTACAAGGAAGCCTACGCCGCATACGATCAGGCCGTCTCTGACCTGCGCGAAGAATTCCCCATTGACGAGGGTGGCTCCATCACTGTGGACACTCCCGAGGACAAGGCCCGCTACATCGAGCTCATGAACCAGGTGCTTGAACTGCAGCAGGAACTGCGCGTGCACGACGAGTTCATCCGCGACGGCGGCAACGAACTCATCAGCGACTACGACATGCAGGGCTACACCGGTGTCTACAACGACATCTACGAAGAAGCCCGCGAACTGCGCCGCGAACAGGAAGAAGCGAAGGACAGCGCCGACAGCGAAACCGGCGAAGGTGAAGAAAAGCCGACCGCAGTTGACCTGTTTGATCGCGTATCCTTCCTGACCGAACTGGTCAGGCAGCAGGAAGTCGGTGTGCTCTACATCCTGGAGCTCGTCAAGGCAGCCCGCGCCGCACGCCACGGCAAGGCGGCAGGGGAGAGCGGCACCTCCGAAACCGCGCAGGACAGCGTGGAGCACTTCCGCGACCGCGTGCGCCTCGCAATTCGTAACGACGCCGACCTGCGCGAAAGCGGCGATATCATCGAGGACTACTTCGACACCTACCTGAACGAGTCCGAAGACCACGACGTGCAGGAGCACTTCCACCACTACGTGACCGACCGCCGCACCCGCGAAGAGGACACCATCGTCAAGGACGAAGAGCTGGACTCCGCAGAGACCCAGCGCGTCGTCAACCGTGCGCTCAAGGAGAACCGCCGCACCATCCCCGGCAAGATCAGCCGCCTGGTCAAGGGCAAGATTTCGCTCTTCGGCGGCAAGCTCGGCGGCGCGAAGACCGAGGATGCAGCAACCAAGGCGAAGCGCGTGAAGCAGAAGCTGGAGAAGCACATCGTCCGCTTCATGCCGTTCCTTGGTGGAGAATAATCCTCGGAAACTAACGCACGGTTATGTACTGTAACCCGCGCTAGTTTGCGGTAATCCGCCCAGAAGCCACATGTGTTTCGAGAAGCCACTTCTTTGGTGGCTTCTCGAAACACATGTGGCTTTTCGCCGTTAAGCGGGGAGGATCGGGGACTCCTTCGATAGGTTAGTGTTTTCGCCGTGGGTCTTTACCCCGCA
This sequence comes from Rothia sp. HMSC066G02, assembly GCF_001813145.1. Classification (NCBI taxonomy): domain Bacteria; kingdom Bacillati; phylum Actinomycetota; class Actinomycetes; order Micrococcales; family Micrococcaceae; genus Rothia; species Rothia sp. HMSC066G02. The sequence continues at coordinate 66,393 of NZ_KV811595.1, forward strand.
GTAAAGACAGCAACCTATCGAAACAGCCAGCTACCCGCCGTGTAATCTACCCCCCCTCTGCACAGTGCCGATTTTCGGTCATGAGTTAGTGACTTTGGCGGGGGATAAAACCCCAGCCCAAAGTCACTAACCCATGGTCGAAGTCCGTAACCCATGACCGAATTTCCATACGGGGCGGCACAGCCCCTTATCTTGTCAGGGGTCTTTTCTAATCTGTAATCAGAAGCACCGAAGCCCACGCCCCGAGAGCACCGCACCCTCCCAGCGCATCCGAGAGAAAGGACCAACCACCATGGACAACCCCACGACTAACACTCAGCAGAAGACCCTGGATGATCTGGAGTACTACCAGGCCCTGGAAGAGAAGCGCCGCCAGATCAATAAGGAACGCTGCGACGCCATGGAGCCGATGTACACGGAACGTTTCAACATCGACACCTACATGGCATTGGCGTTGAAGGAGGCTGAAGCACACGCAGAAGTCAACTCTCAAGATGAAGAGGCCTTCAACAGGGTTCAGAGGTTGCATGATGAAATTCCAACGATGAGCATTGAAGAAAAGCTTGAATTCATCGATGAAGATATGTACTACAAGGATTCTAAGGGGTACGAAGAGAAGCTGCGTAGCCTGAACATCATCACCCCGTACGAGACGCAGCTTCGCCTCGCATACGTACTGGACCCGAGCCAGAAGACGATTGAACAGGCCGTCAACATCCACAAGGCGAACCTGAAGAACGGAACCGAAACCAAGAAGCTCAACTTCCGCCGCAAGGATGGTCAGTACTATCTGAACGAAGCGCAGGAAGAATACGTGCGTGAGGTGCAGCTGGATAACTTCGCTTACGAAGGCGAACGCGGTTCCATCGAACTTCTACGACTCGTGTATGACAACGAACGGTACCCCTGCCTTGACGACGACCAGTACGAAGAAATCAACGGCTTCTCCTGGGAGACCATCAACATGGAGGACTACCGCGCCGGCCGCCTGCTGACCTTCGGCGATGCTCTCCCGGATGGCGCCATCGCCCCTCCGCATGACCGTATCGAGTACCTGGCTGACCTGGTCAAGCGCGGCGAAATTGACGTGCCGACCTTCTGGGAGCGCGTTAAAACCAATTCGTACGTGGGCACCGTGGAAAAGTTCGGTCCTGACGGGGAAGAATCCTTTATCATCACGAAGAAGAACTGGCGTCAGTTCGTTAATTTTCGAGAAGAACGGCCGAACAGTGAGTCGGACTCCTTGTGGTACTCCCAGTTCCCCGAAGAACTTGGAGGCGACGATTTCGTGGACCTCATGGAACGAACCTACAACTGGCGCATCGCAGACTGGGAATCGTGGATCGACTCGCTGCCCGACGACTGGTTCGCGGTGAACACCAAGGCAGTTCAGGCCGCTCTCGACGAGTACGAGTACGGGGTTCTCGGCATCGACATCGTGATGGTCTGGGGCCGGGAAATTAAGCGCCGCCGCGGCAAGTAACCCGCCAGGCTAAAGTGCCGGTAAAACAAGCGCCGGTAAAACACAGGGCGCGGCGCACCCGCAGCGTTGGATGCGCCGCCCCTCCACCCGCCACCATGCTCGCTGCCCGCCAAACTCGCCGCTGAGCGCGCGCTCGCCGGTGAGAGTACAGCCGCCTCCGCATCGCGATTTATCGCGAAAAAAGCACCCCTGCCCGCTTAGCCTGTCAGGGGAGTAGCGTACAGTAAAACACATCACACACCCACACAATCGAATCCGATAAACAACCACACCCCAAGGAGTGAACATGCCGCACAACGCCGTATCACACATCCAGCAGCAGTACGCCGCACACCACCCGCGATGCAACACCTTCGCCCTGGACAAGCCCAAGAGCGCAGCCTATGGCTACACGGCCGCCTTCATCGCGTTCAGCAACGCGGACGGCACGCCCACCAACGAGACGCTCACCCTCGACAGCATCCACGCCGCCGCAGAAGCCTGCCAGGTCATCGACATGGGCTTCGACTACATGCCCTACTACGACGGCGAACCGGTCAACCCGCCCACCTGCCACCTCATCATGGGCACCAACTTCGGCGAATCGAACAAGAAGTATGCGCTTTCCTCGCTCTACGGCACGGCGCGGATCTACCTGATTACCGCCGACGCACCCACCGTCAAAGTCGACGGGTTCATGACGAAGCTGTCCATGTTCGTCAACAAGATGCGTAACAGCGAAACCTGGAACCGCGCCAAAGCATACATTCTGAGCACCTCACCGGCAGGGGAGGAGCTGCAGAGCTTCGCGTGCTCCTTCACCACCTTCGCCATGCCGCGCAAGTACATCGTGGACCATGAGAAGCCCTGGCGACCCGAGAAGGAAATCGTCGTCAACAACAGCCTGCAGATGGCATTCCGACCCGGCATCTTCTGGCCGAAGCAGTCCGCCGTGGACCCCTCGCGTCCGCTGACCGTGCGTGCCTCTGAAGGCCCCAAAATCTTCGAGAGTATCTCGGATCTTACCTGCGGTGGCGTCCCCGTTGAGAAGACGGCAAAAGCCCTGGAAAAGCGGCAGAACATCAACACCTACATCTACCACTTCGCCTACCCGAAGAACCTGGGGGAGCAGCCGAACCTCGCCGTCATCAACTACATGGTGGAGGTACTCGCCCAGCACCTGCGCGAACTGGACAAGCTGCAGCTGGCACCGAACGCGCAGCCGCCGCTTGAGTGGACCATGGAAGACATGCTTTTCAGTTCGGCGTTCGTTGTTCAGGATCTTACCGAGCAGAGTGGCGTTCCTGAGGGGTCGCACTTGCAGGTTCCTAGTGGCCAGCCGCGACAGCGTACACCGCACACCAGCCCGAAGCGCCCGGCTCCCGCTCAGCCCGCACCCGCGGCGGCACCCGCTTCTACCGCGAAACCCGCTCAGGAGGCGCGCCCGGCTCCCGCACAGCGTCAGGCACCTGCCCAGCCGCAGCAGCCGAACCCGCGCCCCGCGTACTCTAACCCGCCGCGCCCCGCAGCGAACCAGGCGACGGCAAATCAGGCAGAACCCGCGTATCAGCAGGCTCCTCAGCCGGCCCCTGAGTACCGCCCGAACCCGCAGGGATACCAGAACCAGGGCTACGCGGACGCCCCGTACCGCGCAGAATCCCCGTACCGACCCGATGCCCACTACCACCCGGGTGCTCAGCCTCAGGCAGGCGCGTACCAGGCGCAGGGCTACCAGCCGAACCCGCAGCACCCGCAGGCGAACTACCCGTACCAGCCGGCGCCTCCCCAGTACCAGCAGAACCCGGCGTATCAGCAGAACCCCGCGTATCAGCAGGAAGCGCCGAGCCAGCAGCGTCCGGTTTTCCAGCCGACCCCCACGGGCACCCGCAACACTGGAAACCAGAAGGGTTTCTGGGGTAAGGTCGCGTCATTCCTGAGGGGCGAGTAGGCCCGAATGTAGCGTGGTAATCCGCCGTTATTCGCCCAGAGGTAATCCGTCCAGAAGCCACATGTGTTTCGAAAAGCCACTTCT
>NZ_KV811595.1:69986-72077 GCF_001813145.1 Rothia sp. HMSC066G02
GGTGGCTTCTCGAAACACATGTGGCTTCTCGCCGTTAAGCGGGGAGGGTCGGGGACTCCTTCGATAGGTTAGTGTCTCCGGCGTGGGTCTTTAACCCGCAGTGAAGACACTAACCTATCGAAACAGCCAGCTACCCGCCGTGTAATCCACTCGGCGCAGATTTCTGGTAATGAGTTAGTGACTTTGGTGGGGGTTAAAACCCCAGCCCAGAGTCACTAACCCATGGTCGAAGTCCGTAACCCATGACCGAATTTCCCGTGCGGTGTGTGGGAGACGGGACAACGGCGCACGGGAGGCAGGCCCATCCGCACCTAATCTTCCGTGCGGCGGGGGAGCGCGCCTCCAGAAAACCCCCTCGTCACGCAATATTTTTTGTGTGTTTTCTCCGGCGCGGGGCGGTGCAACCCCTTATCTTGTCAGGGGCGCCCCGTACCTTTGGTGGTAGAGAACAACGACGCGTTCTCACCCACTCCGCCGAGCGACCAAAGGAGCCCCTCATGTACACGGTTGGTTACTACAATGACGAAGACTTCCGCGCCTTCTACTCCGGCCAGGACGCCGCCAACATTGACGACTTCTTCACTGACAACGGCGAATACCTCATGGTGTACCTGCCGGAGGTGACTGACCGCGAGTTCCTCGCCGGCCTCCGCTATGGTAACGGCTGCGACGCGCTCTGCCAGAGCGGATACGCCCTCGACGAGGCAGAAGAGGCCCTCCGCGACATGTATGCGCTCGCCGTGTAGCCTGCCCGCCCACCTGTCACAGATGGGGATCCGGTCATGAGTTGCGGATTTATGCCATAGGTTAGCGTCTTTGGTCGTAGTTAAAAGCCATGGTCGAAGACACTAAACCATGGCACAAATTCTGCAGGGGCGGGGCCTCCGCGAGTGTAGATTTATTTGATGCATAAAGCATTGATGTGTCCGAATAATGGTGTTCAGATAGTATTGCACTCAAAGCAACACAAATAGACACAAAGATGCGGTAGGGTGGTAACTGTAGTGTTCCATAACGCATTGATGCGTTTGTTGGGTGCGCTACGGGGCTGTTTTTCTTCCGGCAGTCAGTTTGACCTGTGAATAACGGTCTGACTAGCAACTAAATAACACACCGTCACCGATGCTAGGAGCGTATCTTCTATGGATTCGACCATTTTCAACCGCCGTACCCTGTTGGGTAGCGGCGCACTTGTGGGCATTGGTGCCCTGCTTGCGGCGTGCGGCCAGCAGGCTAATAACGAGGCGGCCGCCGCCGCCTCCGCCGCGCCGAGTGATACCGCTTCGGCTTCTGCGGCGGCATCTGAGTCGCCCTTGGCGAGTGCTACCCCGTCTACTGTCCGCGGCTACTCCGGGGGCTCCAAAGCCCCCGACGGCGAATACCGTAAAGCTGACGGCTACGGTCCTGCCCAGAACGTCCCTAAACCTAATGCTCCTGAAGAGGGCTATCGTGAGAAGTCTATTGAAGGTATCCGTAAGACGATGGACGCTTGGGTTAAATGGACTAATTATGGAATTCAGGTAGGCGATTTTACGGAATCTCGAAAGTATATTTCCAGCGATTTTACGGAGGAACTGGAAGGGTATAAGAGCTTTGAGGATTTGTATAAGCGCGGTGGTTGGATTATTGATGGCATTGACAACTATGTTGCTGATGGAAATCCGTGGTCTGAGGATGGGGAAACCTATTTTTGGAAGGCATATCGCGAGTGGAATTATATAACTCTTGTGGAGCCTACTGGCGAGTGGCACAGAGACGTCAATATCCAGAAGGATAACGATACGTGGAAGTTTGAGTTTAAGTACTCCGATTCTTCCTGGAAGATTGTTGGCTGCGAACAGGTAGATGACTAATATGCGTACTTTACGAAAAGTCACTTACACTGCTGCTATTGCTCTCTTACCCGTTTTAGAATGCGTATCGGGAGCTAACGCATATGTTGTTACTACCTCCTGCTCTGAAACTTCCGCTAAGGTATGTCAAGTCGAAGTCAAAAAATCGACTACGCGACGAGGAACCGATGGACATCACGATGGACACGGAAATTCTGGTGTCGCTGACCAGGAAATTCAGCAACAATATACTTATTCC
>NZ_KV811595.1:72177-72728 GCF_001813145.1 Rothia sp. HMSC066G02
GACGGAAGAATAGGAACATTCAAGTTCACAAACATGTCACTTGAATCTGGCATTCCTGTAGACCATGGAAGTCCTCGAAGCCCTTCCTCTGCTAGTTGCATTCCCAACGATACCCGCACCCTCACCAGTGCCGACAGCCCGGGTCCCACCGGTCCGACTTACGAAGAAGTCATGGAGGAAATCCGCCACGCTGCAGAGTCGCTAGAGCCGGGCAAGCCGACCCTGCACCAGTCCTACAACAACCCCGCAGGCACTGGCCGAGCAGAAGGCGACCCGAACGTCTACAAGGGCGACCAGGTCAACTTCTACGTCGATGACGGTGGCCCCTACCGCCTTGAAGCAGACATGCTCGCCGGGCACGTCGAAATTGAGCTCATGCCCTCCTCCTATGTCATCGAGTACGGTAACGGCGATACAGATACCAACTACACGGCTGGTCAGCCCGTGACCACCTACCCTCGTGAGCGTCCGAGGCAGACGGATACCAGCTACGCCTACCAGCGTTCGGGTAACTTCCATGCGTATGCGACCGTGCACTACACGGCTCGTTT
>NZ_KV811595.1:72828-236584 GCF_001813145.1 Rothia sp. HMSC066G02
TCCGTGTGGATGGTGGCCCGTGGCAGATGATGATGGTGACTCCGCAGGCGACCAGTGATCCGTTGCTGGTGCGTGTCTGGTGGGTTGATGTGGGACGCGTAGCCGGTGACTGCAGCTATGACGACACTCGTTGGGGCTGCAAGAACGATCCGACGATGGGTAAGAAGGATAATCCGAACCCGCGTCTGCGCAAGGCTGATATCCGTACCGGTCAGCGTTGGCACCTGAATGATAACGGTGACGGGGACACGGAGTATTCACTGCACCGTGACTGGCCCGACATGTAAAGTCCACTGTGGGTCTTACGTTGAGAAGCCACATGTTCGCCGAGAAGCCACCATTCTCGTGGCTTTTCGAAACACATGTGGCTTCTCAGCTATCGGGGTTCTCCCCTTCAGCTGGTTAGTCTTCCGGTTTCTAACCAGCCCCCCTATTCACACTTCACACCGATACGAGGAATGTATTTCCATGACTTCCGTTATTTTGAACCGCCGCACACTGTTGAGCGGCGGTACCCTTCTGGGTCTTGGTGCCCTGCTTGCGGCATGCGGCCAGCAGGCGGCTAATGAGGCGAGCGCCTCGGCAGCACCGAGCGAGACCGCCTCCGCCACGCCGAGCGAAATGACTTCCGCTTCAGCTTCTACGGCGGCTTCCGATGCCTCTTCTGCATCAGCTACTCCGAGCCCGGTCATTACCCGCGGCTACTCCGGCGGCTCAAAGGCACCTGACGGGGAGTACCGCGGAGCTGACCCTAACGGTCCGGCACAAAACGTTCCGAAACCTGCATCACCTGAGGACGGATACCGAGAAAAATCCAATGAAGGTCTACGCAAAACACTCAACGCGTGGATTGAATGGAACAACTACGGCGCCCAAACCGGAGATTACAGCCAAGCACGCAAATTCGTTGATAGCAGCTTTACCGAACTACTAGACTCCTACGAAGGTCTTGAAGCCCTCTACAAGCGAGGCGGCTGGATTATCGCGGGACTTGATCACTACATTGCTGACGGGAACCCCTGGATCGAGGGGGAGACTTACTTCTGGAAGGCGTACCGGGAGTGGGGTTACGTTATGTACATTGAACCTAACGGTGATTGGAAGTCTTACGAGAATGACAGAAAGGATGACGACACGTGGAAGTTCTCGTTCAAGTACACCTCTGAGGGCTGGAAGATTATCGATTTTGAACAAGTAGATGACTAAATAGGAAATATAAAGCACTTATTAGTATCGCAAGAATTCTTATTCTTGCTTCGAGAATTTCTCTATCTTCCGCTTTCTAATCAGCATCCCCCATTCACACCACACCGATAGAAGGAATCTACTTCCATGACTTCCGTTTTTCTTACTCGTCGAGCGTTGTTGAACGGCGGCGCACTCATGGGTCTCAGTACCCTTCTTGGAGCCTGCAGTCAGCAGGCTAATAACGAGGCGGCAGCCACCGCCTCCGCAGCGCCGAGCGAAACGGCTTCGGCGTCTGTAGCGGTGTCGGAGTCGCCTTCGGCAAGCGCTACCCCGTCTACTGTCCGAGGCTACTCGGGCGGATCAAAAGCACCCGATGGCGAGTACCGCCCTGCTGATAAATACGGTCCAGCACAGAATGTACCGAAACCCAATGCTCCGGAAGACGGCTACAACGAAAAGTCTCTAGAGGGCATGCGTAAGACGATGGATGCCTGGATTTTGTGGGGTAATTACGGTACTCAAACTGGCGATTACTCGATGGCTTTCAAGTTCATGTCCCCTACTTTTGAAGACGAACGTAAGGCCTATACAGGCGTCGAGGAACTTTACAAAAGCGGCGGATGGGTCATTGGCGGTATAAACCATTATCTTGCTGACGGTAACCCCTGGTCAGAAGACGGTGAAACCTATTTCTGGAAGGCGTACCGCGAATGGGATTACGAGACTTATGTTGAATCTGACGGTAGCTGGCGCAAATGGAGTAATGACGATAAAACCGATGACACCTTTAGATTTGAGCTGAAGCACAACGGGCAGAAATGGGAAATCATGAATTATGAGCCCGTTGATGACTAGTCCCTCCAGCCGATCCTAAAAGTCCGCACCCCGCAGATATCCCGCATCCCACAGACACCCAGCAGACATTCCGCAGACACGCAGAAGCCACATGTGTTTCGAGAAGCCACCAAAAAGTGGCTTTTCGAAACACATGTGGCTTCTCGGCGTTAATTAGACCGTTATTTAGACCGTCGGCTAGACCTTAGTTGCCGAAGCCCTGCAGAGTTGCTGCCCAGGCGCGGCGCGCCTCCAGAGCTTCCTTAGCCTTGGCGATCTTCTTGGAGTCGCCGCCCTTTTCAGCTGCTGCGAGCTCTGCTTCCAGCTCGGCGAGGGAGTCCTCGATCTGTGCGAGCAGGGAGTTCGCGCGTGCCGCCTTGGCGGGGTCGTTGCGCTTCCACTTTGCCTCTTCGGCGCCGTTGATTTCGTCCTGAATACGGCGCAGTTCGCCGTCGACGCGGCGCAGGTCGTTGCGGGGCACGCGGCCTGCCGCATCCCAGCGGTCCAGGATCTTCTCGAAGGATGCCTTTGCTGCCTCGATGTCTTCGACGGGCAGGAGTGCGCGTGCTTCTTCGAGCAGTGCTTCCTTGACCTTGAGGTTTTCGGCGTAGACTGCGTCCTGCGCTGCTTCGGCTTCGTTGCGGGCGTTGAAGAACACGTCCTGTGCCGCGCGGAAGCGTGCCCACAGCTTGTCGTCTTCGCGACGGTGGCCGCGGGGTACCTGCTTCCAGGCGCGCATCAGGTCGCCGTATACGCGGGAAGTCTCAGACCAGTCAGTCGAGGTGGACAGCTCTTCCGCACGTGCAATCAGCTCTTCCTTGGCGCGCTTGATGCGTGCGTTGCGGTCGTCGAGCTGAGAGAAGTGTGCGCGGCGGTTGCGGTCGAAGGTGGTGCGGGCTGCACGGAAACGCTTCCACAGCTCGTCCTCTACGCTCTTTGCCAGGTGAATTTCGCGCTGTGCCTTCTTCCACGCTTCGAACAGTTCGTTCATGCGGGAGTGGGAGTTCTTCCAGTGGATCTGGTCGGGGTCCTGGCCGGCGATCTGCTCGGCTTCCGCGACGATTTCTTCGCGGACGGCGAGGGCGCGTTCACGGTTTTCGGTGCGTGCCTGCTGCTGCTTTTCGCCGAGTTCAGCGATCTGCTCTGCGAGGGAGATGAGGCGCTTCTGCAGGCCGGAGTAGTCACCGACCATGTTGCGCACACCAATCTGTGCACCGATGGAGGTGATGCCCTTCTGCAGGTCTGCGGCAGGGGCGTTGTTGGCGAGGCGGGATTCGAGCAGGGCAACCTGCGCCTCGACGTTTTCAAACTTGCGGGCGAAGTAGCTGAGCGCTTCTTCTTCGGAGGCGCCGGGCAGCTGGCCTACGGCGTATTCTTCGCCGTCGACAATGACGAAGACGTGGCCGTCCTCGGAGACGCGGCCGTACTGGCGTGCCTTTTCGAGGTTTACAGTGTCGTCGGGTTTGGTAGTCACCGCTATAACTCTTTCACTCGGGGGTGCTGGGGGTGGGGCGCCTTTGCGCTGTTCCCCGTGGTGGGCACCCGTTTGGGTGTGCGTGTGCACCTCCTAAGCATAGCCTCTGTGGGGTGTGTGTGAGTAGTGTCTGGTCGTGTTGTGTTGTGGGCGAACCTGCCGGCTGCGGGTTTGCGCGGGTTTGTGTCGGGTGAGCTGGGGGAGTGGGTGCTGTGCTGGGGCGGGTGTTGGTATGATGGGTAGATATGCCCGGAGGTGTTCCGGGGTTTTGTTGTCGAGTTCTTTGTCAAGGAGTATCGCGTATGGCTCGCAAGGCTTCGCTGTCTGGTTTTCCCGAGTATCTTCCGGCTGAGCGGTTGGTTGAGAATCATGTTCTGGACACTTTGCGTGAGACTTTTGAGTTGCACGGTTTCTCCCCGATTGAGACTCGTTCGGTAGAGACTATTGAGCAGCTGCTGCGCAAGGGTGAGATTGACAAAGAAGTTTACGCAATTTCTCGCCTGCAGGAGGACGAGGCTGCGAAGGCTAAGGAAAAGCTGGCTCTGCACTTTGACCTGACCGTGCCGTTTGCCCGTTACGTGGTGGAGAACGCCGGTTACCTGAATTTCCCGTTCTCGCGTTACCAGATTCAGAAGGTGTGGCGTGGTGAGCGTCCGCAGGAGGGCCGTGCCCGCGAGTTCACTCAGGCTGATATTGACGTGGTTGGCGACGGTGAGCTGCCGTTCCGTTACGACGTGACCTTGGCGCTGGTTGTTGTTGATGCGCTGTCGAAGCTGCCGATTCCTGAGTTCAAGCTGCGTGTGAATAACCGCAAGCTGGCTGAGGGTTTCTATCTGGGCTTGGGTTTGACTGATACTGCGGCTGTTCTGCGTTCTATTGACAAGCTGGAGAAGATCGGTGCTGAGCGTGTGGCTGAGGAGCTGCAGGCTGAGGCTGGTGCGAGCGCGGATGCTGCCGCTGCCGCCTTGGAGCTGGCGCAGATCCGCACTGAGGATGCTTCTTTTGTGGAGCAGGTGCGTGCGCTTGCGGCTAAGTATTCGGTGGAGCATGAGCTGCTGGATCAGGGTCTTGCTGAGCTGGCTGAGGTCATTGAGGAGGCGGCTCGCCGTGCGCCGGGTAAGGTGCTGGCTGACCTGTCGATTGCTCGCGGCCTGGACTACTACACCGGCACCGTGTATGAGACTGTTCTGGTTGGTCACGAGTCGCTGGGTTCGATTTGCTCGGGCGGCCGTTATGAGTCGCTGGCGTCGAACGGTAAGAAGACGTACCCGGGTGTTGGCCTGTCGATTGGTGTGACTCGTGTGGTGGCTCGTATTCTGTCGCAGGGTTTTGCGCAGGCGAGCCGTAAGGTGCCTTCGGCTGTGTTTGTTGCCCTGACGAATGATGAGGGCTGGTCGGCCGCGAATGATGTTGCAGATGCGCTGCGTGCCCGCGGCATTGCCTGCGAGGTGTCTGCGAATGCGGCGAAGTTCGGTAAGCAGATTAAGTACGCTGAGAAGCGCGGCATTCCGTTCGTGTGGTTCATTTCGTCGGATGAGTCGGGTGCCCCGGTTCACGAGGTGAAGGATATCCGTTCGGGTGAGCAGGTTGCTGCTGATCCGGCTTCGTGGATGCCGCCGGCTGAGGACCTGCACGTTCAGATTGTGCGTGCTGAGGGCCTGTAAACATTAGGGGCCTGTCATCTTAGGGCCTGTAATGCCTGCGGTGTTTTGCCGCTGTAGTATCTGGCTGCTGTAATAATTTGGTTACTGTAGCCTGCATATGGATGTGTACCCGCCTGGTGGGGAGGACTGACCTCCCTGCCGGGCGGGTCTTTTGTGTGAGCCCAGATTTTCGATAGGTTAGTGTCTTCGCCGTGGGTCTTTAACCCGGGGTGAAGGCGCTAACCTATCGACTGAGGCGTTTCCTCGCTTTATCTCAAGAGTAGTTTCCGCAAGTGGGTGATGACTTCCCGCTCTTTTTGAAAGATGTCAGCCCATGTGAGGTGTACGACCGTCCAGCCGGCGCGGGTTAGAGCACGGTCGCGGGTGGCTTCGTAGCGGTCCCTGCCGGGGTGGTCCACGTATTTCTGTTCGCCGTCGAACTCGAGAATGACGCGCGCCTCGGGCCAGGTGAAGTCCACTCGATAGTTACGGCCTTCGCATGAAATCGGGTACTGCGTTACGGGGAGGGGCAGCCTGTGCTCCATGAGTAGGCACCGGGTGAGGCTTTCACCAGCCGACTCGCTGGATGCATCCACCGCCTGCGCCAGGAGAGGCCCGGCGGAGCCGCCGTACCCGGTGAGGTTCAGTAGAATCTCAGTCACCTCGTGGGGTTCCAAGAGTTTCCGCCGCATGATGGAGTCAGCGAGGACCACCGCCTCCCGAAAGGGCATGCTGCGAGCACAATCCTGCAGCGTGCGAGCCACCGTCGTAACCATGATGGATGTGCCCGGCAACCTGGTGACTTCCTCGGGGCCAGGGGCGCTGTAATGCCGGGTGATTCTTCCCTTGTCAGAGGTGCTATGACTACAGCTATACACGCTTATCATTTGGGGAACAGAGAGTACATCAAGTCCCCATAGCGCCGCGGCTGATGTGTGGGAGAAGATTCCTTGAAGACCCATCATCTGAGCAGCGATGCACCGTACCGTGAGCCGCTCTTCGGGGGTGAGCGCTTGGGCATCGCGGGTGTAAATATAGGCTCCTCGCTGGATACGTTGCAGAGACCCTTCCGCCACTAGCTTGCGAATGCGTTTTGGCCCGATTCCTCGCAGGTTGAGCATCTGGGAGTTCAGCACGAATGGGTGCAGATCTGCGGCGCGGGTAATTTCTGGTGTAGCCGGTAGTACGTTTGGGACGCGTTGCCACGGAATAGTTACGGTGTTCATAGGCTTTATCCTGGCAGGCTGTGTGAGGTTGTGGGGCTTGTTTGTGAAATCTGTGGATAACTTCGCGGATTCTACCGAAAAAGTGTTTGTCCACAGGCATGCGGAGTGGATTCCCCGGTAATACTTCGATAGGGTAGTGGCTTTTCGATAGGTTAATGCCTTCACCCCGGGTTAAAGACCCATGGCGAAGACACTAACCTATCGACCGCAGACACCCACGAACCTGCCGCCCTACCCGCATCCCGCCTCCGCACCCCATTTTCTGGTGCCTGACTTGCCCCGACCCGCCATCGACCTGCCCGGAGGGGATACAATATATGAGGCGCACGCAGTGTGCGCATATCATCAACCGCGTGTACCCGGCTACTGTCTATAGTCGTGAGGTGCCCGCTATGAAAGGAATGTCTGTGCTTCGCACTCACACCAACGGCGAGCTGACCGCCGCAAATATTGGAGAGACTGTTACCCTGACCGGTTGGGTGGCTCGCCGCCGCGACCACGGTGGTGTCGCTTTCGTTGACCTGCGTGACCGTGAGGGTGTCACCCAGTGTGTTTTCCACAATGAGGCTGATTTTGAGCACCTGCGCAACGAGTATGTGCTGCGTGTGACCGGTCTGGTGACTAAGCGCCCGGAGGGTAACGAGAACCCGAACCTGGCGACCGGCGAGATTGAGGTTGAGGTGTCCGCCGTTGAGGTGCTGAACACTGCCGCTCCGCTGCCTTTCCAGATTGACGAGCACGTTGAGGTGGGTGAGGAGGCGCGCCTGCGCTACCGCTACCTGGATCTTCGCCGCCCGGAGCCGGCTCGCATCATGCGCCTGCGTTCGGACGCGAACCGTGCGGCACGCAACCTGCTGGCCGAGGACGGCTACATTGAGGTTGAGACCCCGACCCTGACCCGTTCGACCCCTGAGGGTGCGCGTGACTTCCTGGTGCCGGCTCGTCTGGCTCCGGGTTCTTGGTATGCTCTGCCGCAGTCCCCGCAGCTGTTCAAGCAGCTACTGCAGGTGGGCGGTATTGAGAAGTACTACCAGATTGCTCGTTGCTACCGTGATGAGGATTTCCGTGCGGACCGTCAGCCTGAGTTCACTCAGCTGGACATCGAGGCTTCCTTCGTTGATCAGGAAGACATCATTGAGCTGGGCGAGCGCATCGTTGAGGCTGTGTGGAACCTGATTGATGTGAAGGTTCCCCGCCCGATTCAGCGCATGACCTACAAGGATGCGATGGAGAAGTACGGTACGGACAAGCCTGACCTGCGTTTTGGTCTGGAGCTGACTGAGCTGACCGAGTACTTCAAGGACACCACTTTCCGCGTTTTCAAGGCTCCTTACGTGGGTGCTGTTGTGATGCCCGGCGGTGCTTCTCAGCCTCGCCGTACCCTGGACGCTTGGCAGGAGTGGGCGAAGCAGCGCGGCGCTAAGGGTCTGGCTTATGTCCTCATTCAGGAGGATGGCGAGCTGACCGGTCCGGTGGCTAAGAACATTACTGACGCTGAGCGTGCTGGCCTGGCTGAGGCTACCGGTGCGAAGCCCGGCGACTGCATCTTCTTCGCTGCTGGTGAGGCTAAGGCTTCCCGTGCGCTGCTGGGTGCTGCTCGTGTTGAGATTGGTCACCGTACCGGCCTGATTAAGGACGGCGAGTGGTCCTTCGTGTGGGTTGTTGACGCTCCCATGTTCGAGTCTTCTGCTGAGGCTACTGAGTCCGGTGACGTGGCTCTGGGTCACTCCGCGTGGACTGCTGTGCACCACGCGTTCACCTCCCCGAAGCCCGAGTTCATGGATACTTTCGACACTGACCCGGGTTCGGCTCTGGCGTACGCTTACGACATTGTTTGCAACGGTAACGAGATTGGTGGCGGTTCGATCCGTATTCACCGCCGTGACGTGCAGGAACGCGTGTTCGCTGTGATGGGCATTGGTGAGGAAGAGGCTCAGGAGAAGTTCGGCTTCCTGCTGGATGCGTTCAAGTACGGCGCACCGCCCATGGGTGGTATTGCGTTCGGTTGGGACCGTATTGTGTCTCTGCTGGCTGGCGTTGATTCGATCCGCGAAGTTATTGCGTTCCCGAAGACCGGTAATGGTTTCGATCCGCTGACTGCGGCTCCTGCACCGATTACTCCGGAGCAGCGTAAGGAAGCTGGCGTTGATTTCAAGCCGAAGAAGAAGGACGAGGAGTAATCTTCTCTAGTCTTTGGTCGTGCGCCCCGTAGGGGGTGCGGGCTGTGCGGCGTGGGCCCGGCGGGCGTTGAGTTGTGCCGGGGTCGCCGTTGAGGGTGGGCTGTGTATTCTGCTGGTGCAGGGTCGCAGCCCACCTTTTGTATCAACTGGCGTGCGTGCCGATTTGTGTACTAACCAAAGGGGGAGGGGAGGATGCGTATTCTGATTGCTGGCCCGAGCGGTAGCGGTAAGACGACGTTCGCGGCGCGGTTAGGGCGCCTCCTGGACATTCCGCATACGGAGATGGACTCGTTGCATTGGGGTCCGAACTGGACTCCGCGCCCTAGTTTTGAGGCGGATGTTCAGACACTCATTGAGCGGCCTGCGTGGATTACGGAGTGGCAGTATCCGCAGGTGCGTGGCCGCCTGCTGGAGCGTGCGGATGTGGTGATTTACCTACGCTATAGCCGTGCGGTGGTCATGTGGCGTGTGGTTCGCCGGACGGTGCGTCGTGCGGTGACGGGTCAGAGGCTGTGGGCTGATAATGTGGAGCCGCCGCTGAAGAATATTCTGCGCGACCCGGACAACATGATTCGGTACACGTGGAGGAGCTACCCGCACGTCGGGGAGTTGCTGGCGGAGGCTCGCGGGCAGCATCTGCAGAAGCGTTTTATTGAGTTTCGTACCCCGCGGGCGGCGAACCAGTTTTTGCGTGCCGTGCAGTTGCGCGGCGTGCTCTGAGGCTGTTGCCTCTAGAACTGCGGCTCTCCTAAACCAGCCGCCGAGAGTGGTGTCGAAAGAGATGTATGAGCCCGGCGAGGGCCGGCTCCATGATGAAAGGTGAACGATGCGAGTAGTTATTCAGCGTGTGACCCGCGCGGCGGTGCGCGTGGCGGGTGAGACGGTCGGCGCGATTGACCAGCCCGGCTACCTGGTGCTGGTCGGTATTACGCACGGTGACGGTGCGGCGCAGATTGCGAAGCTTGCCGATAAGACCGCGAACCTGCGCCTGATGGAGGGGGAGAAGTCCCTGCTCGATGAGGGCGCACCCGTGCTGGCGGTCAGCCAGTTCACCCTGTATGGGGATGCGAAGAAGGGCCGCCGCCCCTCCTGGTCTGCCGCTGCGCCCGGCGCGGTGAGTGAGCCGCTGTTCAACGACTATGTTCAGGCGCTGCGTGAGCGTGGCCTGCACGTGGAGACCGGCGTGTTCGGTGCGGACATGCAGGTGGAGCTGGTCAATGACGGCCCGGTGACCCTGATTCTCGATAGTGAGACCCTCTAGGCCGGCGCTAACCCGTGTGGTGTCACGCCGCGAGCTAAATCCGCAGCTGTATACCCACACCCCGTACCCGCCTCCAGATTGTGAAACGATAGAGTAAGACTATGGCTGATTCCCTCTTTGATCTTGAGTTGCCCGATGACGGGGACCGCGTGAGCCTGATTGGTGCGCCTGCTGAGGAGCCCTCCTCGCGTGCCTCTGCCTCGCGTACGTATTCTGCGCGTTCGGCGTCTCGTGCGCCGTTGGCGGTGCGTATGCGTCCGCGCACTATTGACGAGGTTCTCGGCCAGGAGCACCTGCTGACTCCGGGTGCGCCTCTGCGCGTGTTGGCGGGGGAGAACGCCGGCCCGGCTGGCCCGTCCTCGGTGATTTTGTACGGCCCTCCGGGTACGGGTAAGACCACTCTGGCGCATGTGATTGCGCGCGCGCCGGGTCGTAAGTTCGTGGAGCTTTCGGCGATTACCGCGGGCGTGAAGGATGTGCGCGCAGTCATGGATCAGGCGTTGCTCGACCGCGACATGTACGGTACGACCACAGTGCTCTTCCTCGACGAGATTCACCGTTTCACGAAGGCTCAGCAGGATGCGCTCCTGCCCGGCGTGGAGAACCGCTGGGTGATTCTGGTGGCGGCTACGACGGAGAACCCGTCGTTCAGCATTATTTCGCCGCTGCTTTCGCGCTCGCTGCTGCTGCGGGTTCATTCGCTGGAGCAGTCCGATATTGAGCAGCTGATTGACCGTGCGTTGGCTGACCCGCGCGGTTTTGACGGTGCGGCGGTCATTGATGAGGATGCGCGCGCCCACCTCGCGGCGGTTTCGGGAGGCGACGCTCGCCGCTCCCTGACCTCGCTGGAGGCGGCGGCTGCGATTGCGTTTAGCGAGGCCGAACAGGCTTCGGCAGAATCTGCCCGCTCCGCCGAGGATTTGGCAGATTTGGCAGACCCGGCGGGGGAGTCGGGGGAGAAGTCTACGAAACCTGCCGCGCCCGTGCGCATCACCCTGGCGCATGCTACGGAGGCGGTGGACCGCGCCGCGATCCGCTACGACCGTTCGGGCGATCAGCATTATGACGTGGTGAGTGCGTTCATTAAGTCCATGCGCGGCTCTGATGCGGATGCCGCGGTGCACTATCTGGCGCGCATGTTGGAGGGCGGCGAGGATCCGCGTTTTGTGGCGCGTCGCATCATGATTTTGGCGAGTGAAGATATTGGCCTGGCTGATCCGCAGGCGTTGCAGGTGGCGACGGCTACGGCGCAGTCGGTGGCGCTGGTGGGCATGCCGGAGGCGCGTATTATCCTGTCGCAGGCGGTGATTTATTGTGCGCTCGCGCCGAAGTCGAACGCGGCGTATAACGCGATTAACCGCGCGATTGCGGATGTGCGTGCGGGTGCTTCGGGTCAGGTTCCGGTGCATTTGCGTGATGGTCATTATGCGGGGGCTAAGCAGTTTGGTCACGGCGTGGGGTATGTGTATGCGCATGATGAGCCGGGGCATGTGGCGGCGCAGCAGTACCTACCGGATACTCTGCGCGGCACGGTCTACTACGAGCCGACTCAGCATGGTTTTGAGCGTACGTTGACGGAGCGTCGTGAGCGTATTCGCCGTATTTTGGATGCGGCACCGGTGCAGGATACGACCCGTTAGCTTACGTGGCTCCCATCGAGCCGTCTACTACTTTGAGTGCTGACCACCGGGGGAGTGGCGTGCCTCGGCAGGCAGGTAGCCGTATAGAGCAAGCAGCCGTATAGGGCTGAGCGCAAACAGAAAGCGGTGCGTAGTACCTCGGTAGTACTGCGCACCGCGTCAGAGTTTTGAGTTGTGATAGACGTCTTGACTGTCGGCCTTCCCGGAAGGGCGGACGCCAAGCTTGTTATGTTCTCTAGTCTAGGCGATATGGGGGTCTGATTCAAGCTATTCCCATAAAGACACAGGTTAAAAATAACGAAATGATTACAATCCAACATCCCGGCGCCGTGATTTTTTCGGGAAGTCGCACCTAAATAGCTCTGACGGGCATAAATAATTCTTGCGGGGTCGTGTGGGTAAGTATCAAAAACCCACACGCACAGTGATTTGAACCAAAGATTTCCCAAAAGGCTGGTAAAGCCCGGACGCATCCGGTAAGCTTGACGGGTCTGGCAATTACTATGCCCGCATTCGTGCGAGCGTCAGTAATGTAGCTGCGGGGTACTCTGCCCCGAGCTCTCCGCCCCACCGCCGTACAGCAACGACCGAACCGGTCGCGTACGGATCCCGGCGGGGTCAACCGAGGAGGCCAGTATTCAACAGACCGAGGCCCCACCCGCAAGGGTGCAGGAGCCTCACATAGAAAGGTAGATTGTGGCTAAGCACAACCGCACCCGCCGTACCGTGCGTCAGTCCCGTGCCCTGGGCATTGCACTGACCCCGAAGGCAGAAAAGTACCTCGAGCGTCGTCCTTACGGCCCCGGCCAGCACGGCCGTGCCCGCAAGAAGGCTGACTCCAACTACGCTACCCAGCTGAAGGAAAAGCAGCGTCTGCGCGCTCAGTACAACATCCGCGAGGCACAGATGCGCCGCGCATACCTCGAGGCAAAGCGTACCGAGGGCCAGACCGGTAAGAACATGGTCGAGCTGCTCGAGACCCGCCTCGACGCTCTGGTTCTGCGTGCAGGCTTCGCCCGCACCATTGCACAGGCACGTCAGATGGTTGTTCACCGTCACATCATGGTTGACGGCGTTCGCGTGGACCGCCCCTCGTTCCACGTCAAGCCCGGCCAGCTGATCCACGTTCACCCCAAGGCTGAGAAGACCACCCCCTTCCAGGCTGCGGCTGCAGGTGAGAACCAGGCAGTTCTGCCCGAGGTTCCCGCATACCTGAACGTTGAGATCGAGAAGCTGCACGCAAAGCTTGAGCGCAAGCCCAAGCGCGAAGAGATCCCCGTGATCTGCGACGAGCAGCTGGTCGTTGAGTACTACTCGCGTCTGGCATAATCTCGATTTTTCGAGAAGCAACCCGTCCTGCACCGTTCGGTGGGGGCGGGTTGTTCCCGTTTAACGCGTGGGTTTTTGGGGCTTATACACTACAGGGCTGTGGCGCTGCTGAACCTGTGAATCTTCCGTCGCTGGGAGTTTCATGAGAGTTTAGGGGGCGTTTGAAGGATTTTTCGACTAAAATAGGGGATTGAGCTGTGTATATAGTCCTGAACTGTATGCACGATCCGGCTGCGCGCCACGGTGGCGTCCAGCCTTGTACGACTATTGATAAGCATCATGCATTGAGCGGAATGGGGTTATAGATGACCGGCGGAGATATTGCGGGCCTGATTGCAGCAGGAGTTTTTGCGATTCTGGTGGCACTTCTTGCGCTACCCATTATTCGCCTGACCAAGGTGTTTGATGAGCTTATCGTGACGATTCGTTCGCTGAACCAGAGCACCGGCCCCCTCATTGAAGAGGTGACCCGTACTGTGGTGACCACCAATGAGCAGCTGGAGAAGGTTGACGACATCACTTCGAATGTTTCGGATGCGTCCGCGAACGTTTCTGCGCTGTCCTCGCTGGTGACTTCGACTGTGGGTCAGCCGCTGATTAAGGTTGCGTCCTTCTCGTACGGTGTGCGTCAGGCGTTCCGCGGCGGTAAGTCCGGCGATGCACACGGCACCGCCAACACTGGTAGCACTGGCGGTCAGTACGGTTCGGCACAGTCCTCTTACTCTGCAGGCGGTGAGAACTAATGGGTCTGCTTCGTTCAGCTCTTCTGCTCGGCGCCGGCGCGGCGGTTGGTTACTTCGCTTCCAGGCGTGCCGCCTCCGAACCTGCTCAGCGTACCCCCGGCAGCGCCCTGCTCATGCGTGAGCACGGTGAGCTTGCCCTCAACCCGGAGTCTCAGATGGGAAAGTTCTTCGATTCGCCGATTGGCAAGCCCCTGCAGCCGTATGCGTTGCGTGCTGTTGAGTTCGCCGCCCGCGTGCGTGAAGGCATGCAGGAGAAGGAGATGGAGCTCAACGCTAAGGTGGAGCGCCAGAAGCAGGATCTGCGTCCTGGCTCCCTGGACACCTGGGACCGCCAGATGAGCTCGGCTGAGATTGAATCCACGAACCGCCGCCTGGCTGAGCGTGAACTCATTGAGGTGGAGGCTGAGATTGCCTCCTTGGAAGAGGCTCAGAAGCGAGCGCGTGAGCAGCGTATTGCGCGTGACCGTCAGCTCGGCGACGGCTTCTTCAACTAGGTTTTTAAAGGTGGTGCTTTTGTCCGTTAACCACGGTACGAGACTGGCTCGATTAGCCATTTTGCTCTCGGACAGGCACCATAGGTCAGTAGACTAATTTAGAATTTCGCACAGATTACTCTAAGGAACGAGATGCTCTCACAGGAGATTTCTAAGCGCTGGATCGATTTCTTCGCTTCCCGCGGCCATACTGTGGTGCCTTCGGCATCGCTGATTTCGAACGAGCCCGGCGCTATGTTCACCATCGCCGGTATGGTGCCGTTCATTCCCTACTTCCTGGGCCGTGAGACCCCTCCGTTCTCCCGCGCGACCAGCGTGCAGAAGTGCATCCGCACCCTGGATATTGAAGAGGTCGGTAAGACTGCGCGTCACGGTACTTTCTTCCAGATGGCTGGTAACTTCTCCTTTGGTGATTACTTCAAGGAGAAGGCTATTCCTTTCGCTTACGAACTGTTGACCACCCCTCAGGATAAGGGTGGTTTCGGTCTGGATCCGGAGCGCCTGTGGGTCACCATTTACGAGGGTGACGAAGAGGCATACGAGATTTGGACTAAGACTGTTGGTTTCCCGTCTGAGCGTATTCAGCGCATGGGCATGAAGGAAAACTACTGGTCGACCGGTCAGCCCGGCCCTGCAGGCCCCGACTCGGAGATCTTCTACGACCGTGGCCCCGCTTACGGTAAGGAAGGCGGCCCGGCGGCTGACGACGACCGTTACATCGAGATTTGGAACCTCGTGTTCATGCAGTACCAGCGTGGCGAGGGCATCGGCAAGGATGACTTCGAGATTCTGGGCGACCTGCCGAAGAAGAACATCGATACCGGTCTGGGCGTTGAGCGTCTGGCTATGCTGCTGCAGGGTGTTGAGAACTTCTACGAGACCGACCAGGTCCGCCCTGTTCTGGATGCTGCTTCTAAGCTGTCCGGTAAGAAGTACCACGGCTCTGAGTCCGCTGAGGATGAGGGCTACGAGGACGACGTGCGTATGCGCGTGGTGGCTGACCACATCCGCTCCTCGCTGATGCTGATTGCCGACGGCGTGACCCCCTCGAACGAGGGTCGCGGTTACATTCTGCGCCGCCTGATGCGCCGTGCGATTCGTGCGATGCGTCTGCTGGGCGTGACTGAGCCCTGCCTGCCCGTGCTGTTCCCGGCTTCGCGTGATGCGATGAAGGGTGCTTTCCCGTACGTTGCTGACGACTTCGAGCGTATTTCGCGTATTGCGTACGCTGAGGAGAAGGCGTTCCTGCACACCATTGAGACCGGTACTGAGCGTCTGGAAGAGGCTGTTGCTGCCGCTAAGAAGGACGGCTCTAACTCTGTTTCTGGTGCTGAGGCGTTTGCTCTGCACGACACCTACGGCTTCCCGATTGACCTGACCCTGGAGATGGCTGCTGAGGCTGGCGTGAAGGTGGATGAGAAGGCCTTCCGTGAGCTGATGGCTGAGCAGCGTCACCGTGCGCAGGCTGACGCTAAGGCGAAGAAGGGCGCGTTTGCTGACCTGTCCGAGTTGCGTAAGCTCGTGGACGAACGCGGCTCCATCTTCACCGGCTACACCGAGCTGCGTACCGAGACTAAGCTGCGCGCAATCCTGGTGGATGGTGTGTCTGTTCCCGCTGCTAAGGCTGGCGACAAGATTGAGGTTGTTCTGGACGAGACCCCGTTCTACGCGGAGGCCGGTGGCCAGGCTGCTGATACCGGTGTCATTACCGGCAACGGCTTCATCATTGACGTTCAGGACGTTCAGCAGCCCGTGAAGGGTCTGAGCGTTCACCGCGCCGTTGTGCGTGAGGGTGAGGTTCACACCGGTGCCGATGTTGTGGCACAGGTTGACGTTCAGCGCCGCCGCGACGGTGAGAAGGCACACTCCGGTACCCACATCATTCACGCTGCCCTGCACCAGGTGCTCGGCAACGAGGCTACTCAGCGTGGCTCTTTCAACAAGGAAGGCTACCTGCGTTTCGACTTCGCGTGGGGCGAGGGTCTGTCCGAGTCCGCTAAGCGTGAGGTTGAAGAGGTTGCTAACCTCGCGATCCGCGATAACCACGAGGTGATTACCCGTGAGATGCCGCTGGCTGAGGCTAAGGCTCTGGGCGCGATGAGCCTCTTCGGCGAGAAGTACGGCGACGTGGTGCGTGTTGTTGAGATCGGCGGCGAGTTCTCCCGCGAACTGTGCGGTGGTACCCACGTTGGTTCGTCCGCTGAGATTGGTTCGCTGACCCTGCTGACCGAGGGCTCTGTTGGCTCCGGTAACCGCCGTGTTGAGGCTCTGGTGGGTCTGGACTCCTTCAACCACCTGGCTGCTGAGCGTACCCTGGTGAACCAGCTGACCGGCCTGATGAAGGTTCAGTCCTCCGCTGATCTGCCCGAGAAGATTAACCAGACTCTGGCTAAGCTGAAGGCTGCTGAGAAGGAGCTGGCTCAGCTGCGCCGCGAGAAGCTGCAGGCTGAGGCTGGCAAGCTGCTGGAGAACGCACAGACCATCGGTTCTGTTCGCGTTCTGGCGCATGACGCTGGCGAGCTGGACGCTAACGGTGTTCGTGACCTGGCTCTGGATCTGCGTTCGCGCTTCGGTTCCGAGGCTGCTGTTGTCGCCGTGGTGGGTGTGGCTAATGGCCGCCCCGTCGTCCTGGTGGCAACCAACGAGGGTGCTCGTGAGGCTGGCGTGAAGGCTGGCGCTCTGGTCCGCGTCGCTGCCGGTGTTCTCGGCGGCGGTGGCGGCGGTAAGGACGACGTCGCTCAGGGTGGTGGCCAGGACGCATCCAAGATTGGTGCTGCACTGGACGCTGTCCGCGACGCTATCGCACAGGCTCAGGCCTAAACATGGCAGAATTTCAGTGCGGAGTGCGGATGGGTGTCGATGTGGGTAATGCCCGCGTCGGCACCGCCCTCAGCGACCCCGACGGCATTCTCGCCACCCCGCTCAAGACGCTACGCCGCGACGCGAAGAAGAACTCTGACCGCCGTGTTTTGCGTAAGCTGATTGAGGTGAACGAGGTGGTGGAGGTTTTCGTCGGGCTTCCGAGGACCATGCGTGGTGGGGATTCTCCCTCCACGGAAATGGCTCGGGAGTACGCTCAGGCTCTGCGCTCCGAGCTGGATGCCGAAGAGAAAACACACATTAACATTTGGCTGGTGGATGAGCGACTCACCACCGTGAGCGCTCACCGTGCACTGCACGAGGCTGGGGTTTCCAGCCGAGATTTCAAGACTATGGTTGACCAGGTGGCGGCTGTGAACATTTTGCAGTACAGCCTGGATGCCCTCAAAGCGGGGCAGTCCGTAGCCGGGTACAAGGTGAGCGATCCGGCCCACGAAGAAAACCGACCGTCCGAGTCAGAAGGGACCACGGTCGGTGCCGTCAACGAAACGGAGAACCTTCAGTGACCGAACAGAATAAACATCCCGAAGAGAGCGGGCTCGACCTCTTTAGGCCGACAGCCGAGGATGAACGTAAGGGCATCACCGGCATCACGATGGAACAGGAAATCGTGTCGGTGGCTACGTTGCGTGCGCGTAAGCGCCGCCGCCGCGCCATCATGCTGAGCGCTATTTCCTTGTTTGTGGTGGCTCTGGTCATCATTTCGGGTGCCTTGATTACTCGCTATGACCCGTTCAAGACTCGTGACTACTCGGGTGGCGGCAATGGTACGACCGTGACGTTCACGATTCGTTCTGGCCAGTCCACCGCGCAGGTGGCGCAGGAGCTTGAGGCGGCGGGCGTTATTGCTGATGCTGATAAGTTCGTTGAGGTGTACACCAAGGAGAGCAAGGGCAAGTACCTGCAGCCTGGCACCTACGAACTGCAGCAGCACATGAGCAGCTCGAGCGCGATTACGACCATTATCGAGGCGAACAGCAACGTACTGTACCTGGCGATTCCGCAGGGTAAGCGCGTGAGCGAGACCATCGATTTGATTGTTTCTGGCTCCGATGGTGCGTTCACCCGCAAGCAGGTTGAGGACGCGGTCAGCAACTACACCCAGTACGGTGTGCCGAGCAACTTCCCCTCGATTGAGGGTTGGCTGCACCCGGGCGAGTACCGCTTCCCGAAGGACACCGACATCAAGAAGGTCATTCAGACCATGGTTGATAAGACCAAGGCTGACCTGAAGGAAGCCGGCGTGAGCGGCGACCAGAAGACCTTCGAGGTTCTGACCATCGCCTCCATCGTGGAGCTTGAGGCTCAGCCGAAGGACTACGTGGCGGTTGCAGGCATCATTGAGAACCGTCTGAACAACCCCGATGGTGAGACCTCGGGTCTGATTCAGTCGGATGCGACCGTGACTTACGGTCTGGGTGTCCGTTCGTACCACCTGACTGAAGAGCAGAAGGCCGATAAGAGCAATAAGTACAACACTTATGCGAATAAGGGTCTTCCGAAGGGTCCGATTGGTTCCCCGCAGCTGGCTTCGATTAAGGCTGCCGCGGCTCCTGAGAAGAACCCGTACTACTACTGGGTGACTGTGGACCTGGATTCCGGTGAGACTAAGTACTCCCGCACGTACGCTGAGCACCAGCGTTATGTTGAAGAGTACAACCAGTGGTGTTCTAAGCACCCGAACCGTTGTAGCTAATCGGTTTAGCCGGTAGCTATGATTCGGTAGCTTTGGACTGAAGGTTCCTTGCTGAGGCGGGTACCGCCTCCACGAGAGTGGGGGAGGTGCCCGCCTTTGCTATACCTGAATATTGGTTTGTCCCTTAAAATGGGTAGAGTGCGCCTATGAACGCGGGTTCGTGGCGTGCGTGTCCGCAAGCCCGCAAGCCCCGAGCGTTGAGTGTTGAGAGTGTTCCCCAGCGTTGAGAGCGAAAGAGTATCTATCGATGAAGACTGAACCGTACCGCGAAGCCCCGTATCTTCGCCGCGCCTACGTGCTGGGGCACCCTATTGCGCATTCGCTGTCGCCTGCGCTGCATCGTGCCGCGTATGACTTTTTGGGTGAGCAGAATTTGGGTTATGATCGCCGCGATACTCTGCCCGATGATTTGCCGGAGATTATGCACGGGGTGCGCCACCCGAAGGGTACGGAGGACGCCCCGTATATTGCGGGTCTGTCGGTGACGATGCCGTTGAAGACCGCGGTCATTCAGTATTGCGATGAGCTGAGTGAGACTGCCCGAGTGACCGGTGCGGTGAACACGGTGTATCCGCGCGGTGAGAAGGTGCTGGGCGATAACACGGATGTGATTGGCATTGTGAACGCGCTGCGCCACGCCGGTTTGGAGCCGCAGCCGCTCAAGGATTCTGCCGCGATTGTGGGCGGGGGAGCGACCGCTATTTCTGCTTTGGCGGCGTTGCACGCGTTGGGGTACCGCCGCGTGAGCGTGTACGCCCGTTCCCTGCATAAGCTCGGTAGCGTGCAGGAGGCGGCGGACCGCCTGGGTGTTCAGCTGGAGCAGGTTTCCCTGGCTGAGCTGCCGCAGAATCTTGTGGAGCGCGGCCATCACCCGGTGGTGTCTACTCTTCCTGCCCATGCGGCGGATGAGTGGGCGAGCCAGCTGAGCGGGTTGAAGGGCGCCTCCGCGACGCACCGGCCAGTACTGCTCGATGTTGCGTATAACCCGTGGCCTTCGGTGCTGGCGAGCGCTTGGGAGGCTAACGGCGGCACGGTGGTTTCTGGACTGGAGATGTTGCTGTATCAGGCGGTGGAGCAGGTGCTGCTGTTTACCGACCGCACCCTGTCTGAGGGTGAGTTGCTGGGCTTGGTGAATGCGATGTGCGCGGCGGTTGATCTTGCGCCTCGTGCTTCCGTTTCGTGAAAAAAGCGTGCTTTCACTCGCTCAGTAAACGGGCATTTTATACACTATTTATACACGTGAAGAATTATTATTCCTTCCTCCTGCGCTGCGGTGCGGGTGCGATGAAAAGAGGTTAACCTATGGCCCTGCGTTGGCTCACTGCCGGAGAATCCCACGGCGAGGCGCTCGTCGGCATTATTGAGGGCGTACCCGCCGGTGTGGAACTCACCAGCGACATGGTGCGTGACGCCCTGGCTCGTCGCCGCCTTGGCTACGGCCGCGGTGCCCGCATGAAGTTCGAGGAGGACCGCGTGCGCATCCTGGGCGGTGTGCGTCACGGCCTGACTCAGGGTGGCCCGGTCGCGATTGAGATTGCGAACACCGAGTGGCCCAAGTGGACTGACGTGATGAGCTCCGACCCGGTGGATCCGAAGCTGATTGAGGGTCGTGCGCGTAACGCTGCGCTGACTCGTCCGCGCCCCGGCCACGCTGACTTTACCGGCATGCAGAAGTACAACTTCTCTGAGGCTCGCCCGGTGCTGGAGCGCGCCTCCGCACGTGAGACTGCGACCCGCGTGGCTCTTGGCGTGGTTGCCGCCCAGATTTTGAAGGCTCTGGGTGTTGAGCTGGTTTCTCACACCGTGGCTGTGGGTGGCGTGCACGCTCCCGAGGGCGCCCCGGTGCCTTCGCCCCGCAACGTTGACCAGCTGGACGCTGACCCGCTGCGTTGCTTTGACAAGGCAACCTCCGACGCGATGGTTCAGCGCGTGGACGAAGCGCACAAGGACGGCGAGACTCTCGGCGGTGTGGTTGAGGTGCTCGCGTACGGTATGCCTCCCGGACTGGGTTCGTACGTGCACTGGGACCGCCGCCTGGACGCGCGCCTTGCCGCAGCGCTGATGGGTATTCAGGCTATTAAGGGCGTTGAGGTTGGCGACGGTTTTGCGACCGCTGACCGCCCGGGCACTGCCGCTCACGACGAGATTTCCATCGGTGAGCACGGCGTTACCCGCGATACCAACCGTGCAGGTGGTATTGAGGGCGGCATGAGCATTGGTGACCTGCTGCGTGTGCGCGCGGCAATGAAGCCCATTGCGACCGTGCCGAAGGCTCTGAAGACCATTGACACTTCCACCGGTGAAGAGGCTCGCGCCCACCACCAGCGTTCGGACGTGTGTGCTGTTCCCGCCGCCGGCGTGGTGGCGGAGGCTATGGTCGCCCTGGTGCTCGCTGAGGCTGCACTGGAGAAGTTTGGTGGCGACTCGATTGGTGAGACTCGCCGCAACATGGATTCCTACCTGGACGCTATCCCGGCGTCTCTGGCGTGGGAGTCTAACGTGGCTGGTTGGGACGCGTAGTGCCCCTTCCGGCGGAGTCAGAGGGCCGCGGCGCGAAGGGTCGCGGTTCCGGGGAGGTTTCTGTGGAGCAGGGTGTTCGCCCGGTCGCTTCGAGCCCCCTTGCGCGTATTGCTGCGGCAACGCAACGTGCGCGAGGGGGCGCTTCGCCGCGCCCGGAACCCGGCGCAGAATCCGGTGTATCTGCTGCGGCTGAGCAGGCTGTTGAGGCTGCGGGCGCTGAGGCTGTTGCGCGTGAGGATTCTTCCCGCCCGGCTTCTCGCGTGCCCACCCCAGCTGATCTGATGCGTTCTGGCGCCCGTCCCCTGCCCGCCGCCGCTGCGGCGAGCACGCAGGGTGTGCGCCTGTACGCCTCCTCGGTGTCTGAGGACGCCGACCCGGCGCTCGGCCTGGACGAGGACCTGCGCCTGAAGCTGCTCAGCGCCCTGCAGGTCATGGGCACCGCTGAAGAGGAATCCCGCAAGGAACCCGTGAAGGCGGAAGCACCCAAGCCGACTGCGCCGAAGCCTGCCGCGCCCTCAGTAGTCGCTGCGCCCAAGCCGACTGTGCCTAAACCTGCCGCGCCCAAGCCGGCACCTGTAAAGCAGGCTCAGCCTGCAGAAGCGGTGGGGGAGAGCGTTTCTGCTCCCGTGCAGAAGGCTGAACCCAAGACTGTACAGGTCACGCCCGCAGCCCCCGTAGGTGTGCCCGAAACTTCCGTAGCTGTGCCCGCGGCTGAACCCGCCAAGCCGGTCCGTCCGACCCCGGCGCTGTTCGGCAAGGTTCAGGTTGCCGCACCCGCAGTACCCGCTGTGCCCCCCGCGGAAGAAGAGAACCAGGTGGGGGAGAAGCCCCTCGACGCTTCCGAACTGCCCGCAACCCCGGCTGAATCTGTGGCACCCGCAGAGCTCACCGTCCCCACAGAGCTTGCCGCCCCCGCAGAGGCGCTCGCAGAAGACGAGTCCGCCGGCGCTCGCATCCACCCGCAGCAGGTGCGTGAAATGCACGAGAACTTCGCGGAACGCTCCCGACCCATCGTGCTCATCGGCCCCATGGCGGCAGGTAAAACCTACATTGGTACGCACCTTGCGCGTTTCTACGGCTACGAGTTCCTCGACGCCGACCAGCTCATCGTGGAACGCTACGGCGAAGTCTCCGAAATCTTCGAGATTTTTGGTGAGGCGTACTTCCGCGAGCTCGAACGCAAAACCATCGAAGAGGTCCTCACCTCGCCCGTGTACCGCAACACGGTGTTCTCCCTGGGCGGTGGCGCACCCATGACCGACTCGGTCGCGGAGCTGCTCAAGGACGAATGCGTGGTGTACATCCTCGTTGATGCTGACACCGTCACCCCGCGCATTACCGGCAATAAGACCCGCCCGCTGCTGCAGCCGAACCCGGTCGAGCGGTGGACCGAAATTTTTGAGCGCCGCCGCAGCCGATACGAAGAGCTGGCGCACTTCACTCTGGACGCACGAGGCGGCCGCCCCATCACCGAGATGACCGCCGAAATCCAGGCGTACGTGACCGCAACCCGCGCCTCCCGCGCGCAGCGCCCCCAAGCATAACCCCTCACCTGTGAAAGGACACACGATGAGCACTCAGCCCACCCCCACTTTCGGTGCCTCCGGCGCGGAAGATATCACCCGCATCCCGGTGACCGGCAGCTCCCCGCGTGAGAACTATGAGGTTCTTATCGGCCACAACCTGCTCGGTAAAATCCCCGAAATTCTGGGCAACCGCGCCAAGAAGGTGCTCGTGATTCACCCGCGTGCCCTGCGTTCCACCGGTGAGCTGGTCATGGAAGACCTGCGCGCCATGGGCTACGAATCGTTCAGCGCCGAAATCCCGGACGCTGAGGAGGCGAAGCACTACCAGGTGGCGGCGTTCTGCTGGCAGGTGCTCGGTCAGAACGACTTCACCCGCACCGACGCGATCATCTCCGTGGGCGGCGGTGCCATTACCGACGTTGCCGGCTTCGTCGCGGCAACCTGGCTGCGCGGCGTGCGCGTTATTCACATTCCGACCACCCTGCTCGGCATGGTGGACGCTGCCGTGGGCGGTAAGACCGGCATCAACACCGCCGAAGGTAAGAACCTGGTCGGCGCGTTCTGGCCGCCCGCCGCAGTGCTCTGCGAGATCGGCACCCTGCGCACCCTGCCCGAGCATGAGCTGCTGACCGGCATGGGTGAGGTCGTCAAGTGCGGCTTCATCGCAGACCCCGAAATCCTTGACCTGATTGAGGCGAACCCGAACGCCGTACGCGATTCGCAGTCCGCCGTGATGCGTGAACTCATTGAACGCAGCGTGCGCGTGAAGGCTGAGGTCGTCTCCGAGGACCTGCGCGAATCCGGCCGCCGCGAAATCCTGAACTACGGCCACACCCTCGCCCACGCGATTGAGCGCAACGAGCGTTACCAGTGGCGTCACGGCGCGGCAGTGTCCGTCGGCATGGTCTACGCCGCCGAACTGGCGCTGGCAACCGGCCACGCCGACGAAGAACTCGTGGCACGCACCCGCCGCATCCTCGAATCCCTGGGCCTGCCCACCTCCTACAAGGCAGACGCATGGCCCCAGCTGCTCGAAGCAATGCGCCGCGACAAGAAGGCACGCGGCAACCTGCTACGCTTCATCATTCTTGACGGTTTGGCTCGCCCGCGCGTCTACGAGGTGCCGGACGACTCGATCCTGTACATGACCTACCAGGAAATCATCTCCGAGTAGGTGCAAGTCCCGTACATTCACCGGATGCACTCGGCGCGTGTTTGCTAATACGCGCCAGCCGGGCGGGGCGCCGCAGAAACTGTGGCGCCCCTGCTAGGCAAAATCGTGCGCATCCTGTAGAATGTACGGGACATATTTTTGCTCATTGAAAACTTAGCGCCGCGCCGGGTACCACTACGGCGTGAGCGTCGATGACACGAAGGAGAGCCCCATGGCATCCACTACCGATATTAAGAACGGCGCCGTCCTGAAGATTGACGGCAACCTCTGGTCCGTCGTAGAGTTCCAGCACGTTAAGCCCGGCAAGGGTGGCGCATTCGTCCGCACCAAGCTGCGCAACGTTACCTCCGGCAAGGTCGTCGACCGCACCTTCAACGCTGGCGCTAAGATCGAAACCGCAACCGTTGACCGCTCCGACTACCAGTACCTGTACCAGGACGGCGACGACTACGTCTTCATGGACATGAAGACCTACGACCAGATCAACGTTCCCGCAACCGTTGTCGGCGACGCAGCAAACTACATGCTCGAATCCCAGACCGCAACCATCGCAATGCACGAGGGTAGCCCCCTGTACATCGAGCTGCCCGCATCCGTGGTCCTCGAAATCACCTACACCGAGCCCGGCCTGCAGGGTGACCGCTCCACCGGCGGCACCAAGCCCGCAACCGTTGAGACCGGCTACGAGATCCAGGTTCCCCTGTTCCTGGAGACCGGCACCAAGGTCAAGGTTGACACCCGCACCGGTGAGTACCTCGGTCGCGTGAACGACTAATGAATTCGCGTACAAAAGCCCGATTGCGCGCCCTCGAAGTGCTCTTCGAGGCGGATCAGCGCAACGAAGATTATATTGAGGTACTCCGCCGCCGCCGACTGTACACGGTAGCGCAGATCTCTGCTTACTCTGAGGAAATCATTCGTGGCGTCCGTGACCACGACGAAGAGATCCGCGAGTTTGTGGAGACTTACGCCCGTGACTGGTCCTTCGAGCGTATGCCCGCCGTGGACCGTGCCGTGCTGCGTATTGGCACTTGGGAGCTTCTGTACAATGATGAAGTTCCGGATGCTGTCGCAATTTCTGAGGCTGTCGGTCTGGCGCGTGTGCTGTCCACGAATGAATCTCCGAAGTTCGTGAACGGTCTGCTGGATAAGCTCCGTCAGGTGAAGCCGACCCTGCTCGCGTAAGACGTCCCGCCGCGGCCTGCCCGCCAGCTTTTATGGCTGGTTGGTTTGCTGCCGTTGAGGATGCGTCCGCAGGGGAGCGTACGTGAAACCCCCGCCGTGCTGTAGTTCGCTACAGGACGGCGGGGGTTTTCTGTGTCTAGGTTGCGCTTGGTTGGTGCAGTTCTGCGTGGGGTTCCGTATTGGGTGCGGATGCGCTCGCAGGGTTTGTTAGCAACAGTTGAGGTTTCATCGGAGCCCGTGGGTAGGGTAGGCGGCAACAGTCGAGGCTTCACCGGACAACGCAGGCGGGGGAGTGCCCCCTCTGCGGCGCTGAGCGCCTTGAGGACGGAGCCCCCGCCCTGCGTGTCCGGTATGCGCCTCGTTTAGTATCACTACTCGCTTTGAGCGGATGCGGTCGCCCCGCGTGCCCGGTATGCGCCTCTATGCATACCTCAGATATGCCCTTGTCTGCACCGATATGAACGGAACATTGCCAAAGTGGACAAATAGTGAGCCGGGGTGTGTGCTCTGTGGATATATGTTAGGGTAATGGCATCAACCGATAACATTCCGCTGAATTCCACACGTTGTTGCGTGGATAATTCTGCGGTTTACACAACCACACACCAGAAAAGAACCAACAATGATGTTCAACCGTACTTCTATTGCCGCGCTCTCTGCGGCGATGATGCTCACCCTGTCCGCTTGTTCCGGCGGCGCGCAGGTCAACGCAGAATCGAGCGCTTCCACTTCCGCGAGCACTGAATCCGCAAGCGCCGAAGCTTCCGCAACCCCCACTCCTTCACCTACCCCGACCGGCCCGTCTGGCTCCGAGATTGTACTGGTTCGCCCGAGCGTGGACACCAATAATGATTCGAAGGAAGCTGAAAACGCGGCGCTTGTCGCAGCGTACGCCGTATTGGACCAGCATCTACGTGTTAAGAACGCATGGGTGCATGGAGATCTGGAGCATACCAGCGATGAGGAACTATTGCAGTATGTAGATAAGCGCATTCTTGAAAGCGTTAAAAAGCAGGTAGAGTCTATGCGTAAGCTCGCTGTATCCGCTCCTGTGGAAGGCGATATTGTTTTCCGTGATGTTCGCTTTCCCTCTATCTACAGTTTGGAGCACTCTGACGGTTCTAAGCCGTCGCAGCCTAACGCTGGTATAGCCATCACCTACTGTGAAGATACCAGCAATATTCGTATGTCTGACGGGCGTAGGCTGAACGCCAGCCAAACACGGAGGATTTTTATCGTTCGACGTGATGACGGGGCATATGTTCTCGGCAGTACCGATATTGAGCATGAAGGTTGTGACTATGAGGTAGACGAGGTTGTCTAACCTCCGCCCTTAATCTAATGGGACGCATATCGGGCACACGGGGAGGCTACCCCCGCCTGTGTTGCTCGATATGCGCCTCCAGCAGTCACCGTTTCATAGCCGTCTTTTGGCGGCACAACCACACACCAGAAAAGAACCAACAATGATGTTTAACCGTAGTTCTATTGCCGCGCTCTCGGCGGCAATGATGCTCACCCTGTCCGCATGTTCTGGCGGCTCGCAGGTCAACGCAGAATCGAGCGCATCCACTTCCGCGAGCGCTGAATCGGCAAGCGCCGAAGCTTCCGCAACTCCCACTCCTTCGCCTACCCCGACCGGTTCTGAGGTTGTCGAAATCCGTGCCGCCGTTGACACCACCGTTGACTCAGAAGAAGCACGAAAAGCTGCAGGAGAAGCTGCTAAGCAAGTGCTGGAACAGGACGTGCGCCTTCGGAATGCCTGGATGCAGGGGAACCTGGAACATACCAGTGAAAAGGATCTCGCTAAGTATATGGAACCGAAGGGCGTTAAAAGCACCCTGGATGGTTTTGCGGACTTACGTGAAACACTTCAGGAAGGGCCGTTCAGTGGGCAGATTGAAATCCGCGATGTAGAAGTAGTCGAAGTATCTGCCTCAACGGACCAAAACGGGCAGAGCACCCCTAACGCCGTTGTTCGTGTGCAGTATTGCGAAGACTGGGGAAGCCTTCGCTGGCCAACCGGCGAACCTATTGTTCTTGATGATTCTCTCGCAACAGAGGAAATGCGCGAGAACATTATGATTCGTCGACCTGACGGTGTGTTTGTGATTCAGAGTGGCCGCAAAGTTCAGGGTGACTGCAAGCCCTCGCAGCACTAACGCTTTCAGAAATGGGAAGGTACTTGAAGTACATCTGAGTGTGCTTCAACTACCTTCCCACTTCTATTTTTGGCCTCATGCTATAGACGTGCTTCTTCAATAGGTGCTTCTGATATCCCCGCAGCCCCCTCACCGTGAGCGGTCTCTCGCCGAACCTGAACGTAGCCTGTGAACTGTGGTACCCTACTAGAAGCACAAAACCTTTAAATCCGTCCCGTGAGGCGGGGAAGGAGACGGCTATGCCTGGGTCAACTGTACCCACATCCGGCGCGAATCAGGGGCGAAATCTAACCGCAGCCCCCCATTCGGCAACCCCTCAAAGCACCTCCGAGGACGCGACCACCGTCGGCCGCACCATCCTCAGCGAGGACGAAATCCGCCGCGCCCTCACCCGCATCGCCTACGAAATCATCGAAACCAATAAAGGCGTAGAAAACCTCGTACTCATCGGCATCCGCTCCCGCGGCGTGCCCCTTGCCGTACGACTCGCAGCCCGCATCCAAGCCATCGAGCCGAACTTCAACGCAGAAACACGAATCGGCGCCCTGGACATCACCGCCTACCGCGACGACCAGCGAACCGGCGGCACCACCTCCCCAGACACCGCAGGGGAAAGCATCATGCCCACCATCGGCATTGAAGGCAAAACCGTAGTCCTCGTTGACGACGTCCTCTACTCCGGCCGCACCGTACGCGCCGCCCTCGACGCACTCAACGCCCACGGACGACCCGCCCTCGTACGCCTGGCAGTCCTCGTAGACCGCGGACACCGGCAACTACCCATCCGCGCCGACCACGTGGGCAAAAACCTGCCCACCAGCGCCAGCGAAACCGTGCGCGTCGTACTGACTGAAACCGACAACGCAACAGACCGAGTTGACATTATCCAGCTGGGAGGGCTCTCATGAAGCATCTGCTCGACACCCGCGAACTAACCCGCGAAGAAGCCATCGAAATCCTTGACGTCGCCGACTACATGGCGCAGGTCAAAGCCGAAAACCGCACCCTCAACGTGCTCAACGGCAAGACCGTCGTCAACCTCTTCTTCGAGGACTCCACCCGAACCCGCCTCTCCTTCGAAGCCGCAGAGAAGCGCCTGGGCGCCGCCGTCACCAACTTCTCCGCATCTGGCTCCTCCCTGTCTAAGGGCGAGTCGCTCAAGGACACCGCGCAGACCCTCAAGGCGATTGCCGCGGATGCGTTCGTGATCCGCCACTCGGCATCCGGCGCACCGCAGCGCCTCGCCGAGGCAGGTTGGACCGACATTCCCGTGCTCAACGCGGGCGACGGCACCCACGCACACCCCACCCAGGCACTGCTCGACGCCGTATCCCTGCGCCAGTACAAGGCAGAACGCGACGGCCTCGACAGCCCCCGCGGCACCGACCTGTCCGGCATGCGTGTGCTCATCGTTGGCGACATCCTGCACTCGCGTGTGGCACGCTCCAACCTCTGGCTGTTGCACACCCTCGGCGCGCAGGTCGTCTTCGTCGCGCCGCCGACCCTGCTGCCGCTGAACACAGCCTCCTGGGTTGAAGAAGCCGGCCTGGAAATCTTCCACGACTTCGACGAAGCCATCGCCACCAACCCCGACGCCGTCATGCTGCTGCGCATCCAGAAGGAACGCATGAACGCCGCGTACTTCCCCTCCGCAGAGGAGTACACCGACCTGTGGGGCCTGACCGCCGAACGCTTCGCAACCCTGCAGGCGCAGCCGCAGCCGGTCGCAATCCTGCACCCGGGCCCCATGAACCGCGGCCTGGAAATCTGCACCGAAGCCGCCGACGCCACCAACTCCTGGGTCCTGCGCCAGGTCAGCAACGGCGTGGCGTTGCGCATGGCGGTGCTCTACCTGCTTCTGACCGACGGCTCCAGCGCCAAGCTCTACGCCGGCGACGAATCCTAAACGACCTTCCTAACGAGAGGAACCAACACCATGAGCAAGTACCTGATTAAGGGCGCAAGCCTCTACGGCGAAAAGGTCGCCGACATCCTCATCGAGGACGGCGTGATTAGCCGCATCGCAGAGAACATCGACGCCGCAGACGCACAGGTCGTCGAGGCGGCAGGCCAGGTGGCACTGCCCGGTCTGGTCGACATCCACACCCACCTGCGTCAGCCCGGCTACGAGGCATCCGAAACCGTTGAGACCGGCACCCGTGCAGCAGCCCTGGGCGGCTACACCGCGGTGTTCGCCATGGCAAACTCCATGCCCGTGGCAGACACCGCCGCAGTCGTTGAGCAGGTTGACCGCCTCGGCAAGGAATCCGCATGGTGCCGCGTGCAGCCCATCGGCGCAGTAACCGTGGGTCTGAAGGGCGAGCGCCTCTCCGACATTGGCGGCATGGCGAACTCCACCGCGAACGTGCGCGTGTTCTCTGACGACGGCATGTGCGTGTACGACCCCGCCGTGATGCGCCGCGCCCTCGAATACGTCAAGACCTTCGACGGCGTTATTGCGCAGCACGCGCAGGAGCCGCGCCTGACCGAAGGCGCCCAGATGAACGAAGGTAAGGTGTCCGCTGATCTGGGTCTGACCGGTTGGCCCGCTGTCGCTGAAGAGGCAATCATTGCCCGCGACGTGCTGCTGGCTGAGCACCTGGACTCTAAGCTGCACATCTGCCACCTGTCCACCAAGGGCTCCATTGAGGTTGTGCGCTGGGCTAAGTCCCGCGGCGTGAAGGTGACCGCGGAGGCAACCCCGCACCACCTGCTGCTCACCGACGAGACTGCACGCACCTACGACCCGATTTTCAAGGTGAACCCGCCGCTGCGCACCGAAGAGGACGTCATGGCGCTGCGTCAGGCTGTTGCTGACGGCATCATCGACGTGATTGGTACCGACCACGCACCGCACCCGGCAGAGACCAAGGAATGCGAGTGGGCGTGCGCCGCGAACGGTATGACCGGTCTGGAGCAGGCACTGTCCATCATCCAGATGACCCTGGTTGACACCGGCATGATTACCTGGCGCGATGTGGCACGCATCCTCTCCGAGGAGCCCGCGAAGATTGGTCGCCTGGACCACGAGCAGGGCCGCCCGCTTGCCGAAGGCGAACCGGCAAACATTGTGCTGGTCGACCCGAAGGCAACCCGCGTGATTAAGCCGGAGGAGCAGGCTACCAAGGGTAAGAACAACCCCTACCGCGACATGGAGGTGCCCGGCTCGATCCGTGCAACCTTCTACGCTGGCCACCCGACCGTGCTGAACGGCGAGCTGGCAACCCCGCGCCGCTAAACCCGCGAGGCGAACGCACGTGGTGACCGTGCCTGGCGGTGGTAGGTTCACGCCTGCCACCGCCTCGCCGGGAGCACCGCCCCCAACCTCACCAACCCAGGCCGAGATCATCGACCGAGACCCCAACCGAAAGAGAGAACCTTCGTGGGAAAGTTCCTGACCGCCATCATCTGCATCGCCCTGGTCGCCCTGTGCATCTACGGCATGTGGCACGGATGGCGCTCGCGCCTGGCACGCCAGGCGAACATGTTCGGCTCCCTCAAGGAAGTTCCCGAACGCTACGAGGGCATGACCGCTGACGCCGCTTTTGAGGGCGAGTACGTCAGCACCACGATCTTCGGTAACTGGCTGGACCGCGTGGGTTTCGATTCGCTCGGCTTCAAGAGCAAGTCCACCCTGCTGATTTACCCGGACAGCATCATCTTCACCCGTAACGGAGCGAAGGACCTGTGGATTCCGGCGAAGAAGCTCGCCGTCATCACCACCGACCGCGGTATGGCGGGCAAGGTTGTGGAGAAGAACGGCCTGGTCGTGATTGGTTGGACCCTGGACGGTCACCGCGTGCAGACCGGCTTCCGCACCCGCTACGCCGAGGACAAGCAGGCGGTACTGCAGGAGCTGCGCCGCATCGCCCCGAACGCGGTGGATGCGCCCGAGAAGTGGACGGCAGAACCGGAAGCCTAAATCCCGGTGTAATATCCCTGCGCACCCACACCCATAGATTTTGCCTGAGGTCAGGCGAACACCCGCCGAAGGCACCATAGACTACCCCGGAACCTGCACGGTAGAGGCCGTACAGGAAGCGGGGGAGAACACCAGAGAAAAGGAAGAAGAGCATGACTGACATGACACGATCCGGCGCCCTGCGTACGGACCGCGCGCTGCTCGTCCTGGAGGACGGCACCGTCTACCGCGGCTACGGCTACGGCGCAACCGGCGCGTCCCTGGGCGAGGCGGTTTTCTCGACCGGTATGACCGGCTACCAGGAAACCCTGACCGACCCCTCCTACGCGGGTCAGATTGTGGTTCAGACCGCTCCCCATATCGGCAACACCGGCGTGAACACCACCGACGCTGAGTCCCGCAAGATTTGGGTTGCCGGCTACGTGGTTCGCGACGCAGCACGTGTGGCATCCAACTGGCGTTCTGAGCGCACCCTCGACGAAGAGCTCATCGAGCAGGGCATCGTCGGTATTCAGGGCATTGACACTCGCGCCCTGACCCGCCGCCTGCGTTCGAGCGGTTCGATGCGTGCGGGCGTGTTCTCCGGTGAGCACGCAGAACGCCCCGAAGCTGAACTGCTGGAGGAGGTGCGCGCCTCCGAGCCGATGGCTGGCCGTAAGCTCGCTGACTCCGTTTCGGTTGACACCGCCTACACCGTTGAGCCGCACCAGTTCAACTGGTTCGCACCCCCGGTCGCAACCATCGTCGCCCTGGACCTGGGCATTAAGTCGATGACCCCGCAGCGTTTCGCTGAGCGTGGCGTGCGCGTGCACGTGCTGCCCGCAAGCGCAACCCTCGAGGACATCTACTCCCACAACCCCGACGGCGTGTTCTTCTCCAACGGCCCCGGTGACCCGGCAACCGCTGACGAGCAGGTTGAGCTGCTGCAGGGCGTGCTGCGTAAGGGCACCCCGTTCTTCGGCATCTGCTTCGGTAACCAGCT
This sequence comes from Rothia sp. HMSC066G02, assembly GCF_001813145.1. Classification (NCBI taxonomy): domain Bacteria; kingdom Bacillati; phylum Actinomycetota; class Actinomycetes; order Micrococcales; family Micrococcaceae; genus Rothia; species Rothia sp. HMSC066G02. The sequence goes on from NZ_KV811595.1 coordinate 104,888, forward strand.
GCTCGGCCGCGCCCTGGGCTTCGGCACCTACAAGCTGCCCTTCGGCCACCGCGGCATCAACCAGCCGGTCATGGACAAGACCACCGGCAAGGTTGAAATCACCGCGCAGAACCACGGCTTCGCTGTGGACGCGCCGATTGGCGACTACGTGACCGCACCGAACGCTGAGTTCGGTCAGGTCATGGTCTCCCACGTGGGTCTGAACGACAACGTGGTTGAGGGCCTGACCTGTAAGGACATCCCCGCGTTCTCCGTGCAGTACCACCCCGAGGCTGCCGCGGGCCCGCACGATTCCGCCTACCTCTTTGACCGTTTCATCGACCTGATGGTCGCAACCAAGACTGCAAAGGAAGCATAAATGCCTCGTCGTACTGACCTTAATAGCGTCCTCGTCATCGGTTCCGGCCCCATCGTCATCGGTCAGGCAGCGGAATTTGACTACTCCGGCACTCAGGCACTGCGCGTGCTGAAGGAGGAGGGCGTGCGCGTCATCCTCGTGAACTCGAACCCGGCAACCATCATGACCGACCCCGAGTTCGCGGACGCCACCTACATTGAACCCATCACCCCCGAGGTGATTGAGAAGATCATCGAGAAGGAAAAGCCGGACGCAATCCTGCCGACCCTGGGTGGTCAGACCGCGCTGAACGCGGCTATCTCCCTGGATGAGCGCGGCGTGCTCGCCAAGTACAATGTTGAGCTGATCGGCGCGAACATTGAGGCGATTAACCTCGGTGAGGACCGTGAAGCATTCAAGGGCGTGGTGGATCGCGCCGGCGGCGAGTCTGCACGCTCGGTGATTGTTCACTCCATGCCGGAGGCGCTGGAAGCCGCTAAGGAGCTGGGCTACCCGATGGTGGTCCGCCCCTCCTTCACCATGGGTGGTCTCGGCTCAGGTATGGCGTACAACGAGGAAGACCTCTACCGTATTGCTGGCGCCGGTATTCAGTACTCGCCGACCAGCGAGGTCCTGCTGGAGGAGTCCATCCTCGGCTGGAAGGAATACGAGCTGGAGATGATGCGTGACACCAACGACAACGTCGTGGTCGTCTGCTCCATCGAGAACTTCGACCCCGTGGGCGTGCACACCGGTGACTCCATCACCGTGGCACCCGCACTGACCCTGACCGACCGTGAGTTCCAGAAGCTGCGCGACATCGCGATTAACGTGATTCGTGAGGTTGGCGTGGACACCGGTGGTTGTAACATCCAGTTCGCGATTGACCCGAAGACCGGCCGCATCATCGTCATTGAGATGAACCCGCGCGTGTCTCGTTCCTCGGCGCTCGCGTCGAAGGCTACCGGCTTCCCGATTGCGAAGATTGCGACCAAGCTGTCCCTGGGTTACACCCTGGATGAGATTCCGAACGATATCACCCAGAAGACCCCGGCGTCCTTCGAGCCGACCCTCGACTACGTGGTCGTGAAGGTTCCGCGCTTCGCGTTTGAGAAGTTCCCGGCTGCTGACCCGACCCTGACCACCACCATGAAGAGTGTTGGTGAGGCTATGGCTCTGGGCCGTAACTTCACTGAGGCTCTGCAGAAGGCGATGCGTTCGCTGGAGCAGAAGGGTGCGTCCTTCTCGTTCAAGCCGCTGTCCCTGTCTGAGGCTGAGCTGGCTGAGCTGGTTGAGAAGACTAAGGTTGCGACCACTCAGCGTATCTACCAGGTTCAGCAGGCTCTGCTGGCTGGCGCTACCGTGGAGCAGCTGCACGAGGCGACCAAGATTGACCCGTGGTTCCTGGATCAGCTGGTGCTGCTGAATGAGGTTGCCGGTGTGGTTCACGCTAAGCGTGACAACCTTGACCCGGAGACCCTGAAGCTGGCTAAGCGTCACGGTTTCTCGGACGCTCAGATTGCTGAGATTATCGGCTCTTCTGAGGATGTTGTGCGCGGTGTTCGCCACGCTCTGGGTATCCGCCCGGTCTTCAAGACTGTTGACACCTGTGCAGCCGAGTTTGAGGCGTTCACTCCGTACCACTACTCCTCCTACGACCTGGAGGATGAGGTTGCGCACCACGAGAAGCCCTCGATTATGATTCTGGGTTCGGGCCCGAACCGTATCGGTCAGGGTATCGAGTTCGACTACTCCTGTGTGCACGCTTCGCTGGTGCTGCGTTCGCTCGGTTACGAGACTGTCATGGTCAACTGCAACCCTGAGACTGTTTCGACTGACTACGATATTTCGACTCGCCTGTACTTTGAGCCGCTGACCCTTGAGGATGTGCTTGAGATTGTTGAGTCGGAGCGTCGTACCGGCGGTCTGATGGGCGTGTTCGTGCAGCTGGGCGGTCAGACTCCGCTGAAACTGGCTCGTGCCCTGAAGGATGCGGGCGTGCCGATTCTGGGCACCACCCCCGAGGCTATTGACCTGGCTGAGGACCGCGGCGAGTTCTCCCGCGTGCTGGAGGAGGGCGGCCTGATTTCGCCCAAGAACGGTACCGCGTTCACTTTCGAGGGTGCTAAGCGCATCGCTGACGAGATTGGTTACCCGGTTCTGGTTCGTCCTTCGTACGTGCTGGGTGGCCGTGGCATGGAGATCGTCTACGATGAGGCGAACCTGGCACGCTACCTGGAGAACGCTACCGAGGTTTCGCCTTCGCAGCCCGCTCTGATTGATAAGTTCCTTGAGGACGCTATCGAGATTGACGTTGACGCCCTGTTCGACGGCGATGAGCTGTACCTGGGCGGCGTCATGGAGCACATTGAGGAAGCCGGTATTCACTCGGGTGACTCTTCCTGTACTCTGCCTCCGATTACTCTCGGCCCGGACATCATCGCGAAGGTGAAGGACGCTACCGAGAAGATTGCTCGCGGCACCGGTGTGCGCGGCCTGATTAACATTCAGTTCGCGTACGTGTCTGAGAACCTGTACGTGATTGAGGCGAACCCGCGTGCCTCTCGTACTGTTCCGTTCGTGTCGAAGGCTACCGGCGTGCAGATGGCTAAGGCTGCTGTGCTGATTGGTCTGGGCAAGAGCATTGCGGAGCTGAAGGCTGAGGGCTACCTGCCGTCGAACATGGATGGCGCATCCCTGCCGGAGGAGACCGCGATTGCTGTGAAGGCTGCGGTTCTGCCGTTCGCTCGTTTCCGCACCCCGGAGGGTGTCGTGGTGGATTCGCTGCTGAGCCCGGAGATGCGTTCGACCGGTGAGGTCATGGGTCTGGATAAGCACTATGACACCGCGTTCGCGAAGGCTCAGGCTGGTGCTGGTTCGCCGCTGCCGACTTCCGGTAAGGTGTTCATTTCGGTGGCTAACCACGATAAGCGTAACGTCATTATTTACGCGAAGATGCTGGAGTCGCTGGGCTTTGAGATCGTTTCGACCGGTGGTACCGCTGAGATTCTGCGCCGTAACGGCCTGAACTCGGTGATTGTGGCTTCGAAGTTCGCTGAGGCGAATGGCGACCACTCGATTGTTGACATGGTCCGCAACGGTGATATTGACCTGATTCTGAACACCCCTGCCGGTGGTGCTGCTCGTAGCGATGGTTACGAGATTCGTGCCGCTGCGGTTTCGGTGGGTTGCCCGGTCATGACTACCATTTCTGAGTTCGCTGCGGCTGTTCAGGCGATTAACGCTCTGCGTGAGCACAGCTGGGACATCATGAGCCTGCAGGAGCACGGCGTTCAGCTGGCTGCCGCTGTGGATGCTCGTTCTGAGGGTGGCGAGGCGTAATGTCCGCTGCTTTTGGTGATCGTCTGGCGAAGGCGATGGCGGAGCGCGGCCCGCTGTGTGTGGGTATTGACCCGCATCCGAACCTGCTGGAGCAGTGGGGTCTTGAGGATTCTGCTGCCGGTCTGGCTGCTTTTACTGAGGCGGTCTATGAGGGTTGCGCCCCGTTTGCGGCGGCGTTGAAGCCTCAGGTGGCGCTGTTTGAGCGTCACGGTTCGGCTGGTCTTGCTGTGCTGGAGGCGCTGTTTGCCCGCGCTGCCGCTGATGGTGTGCTGATTGTTGCTGACGCTAAGCGCGGCGATATCGGTTCGACTATGAAGGCGTACGCGGATGCGTGGCTCGGCTCGTCTTCGCCGCTGGGTACCGATTCGGTGACTTTGAGCCCGTATCTGGGTTTTGAGTCGCTGCGTCCGGCGCTGGATTTGGCTGATGAGAATGACCGCGGCACTTTCGTGTTGGCGCTGACCTCGAACCCTGAGGGTAAGAGCGTTCAGCACGTGGGCGCGTCGGAGTCTGGTCATTCTGGCGAGTCTGGGGGCGCTGTGGCTAAGCGTATTATCGCTGCGGCTACCGCTGAGAATGCTTCCCGCCAGTGGGAGCAGATGGGCCCGTGCGGTCTGGTGGTTGGCGCGACTGTTGGTCAGGCGCTGGTTGATTTGGGTATTGACCTGAGCGTGTTCAACGGCCCGATTCTGTCGCCGGGTTATGGTGCGCAGGGCGCTTCGGCGGCTGATCTGTACCGCGTGTTTGCGGGCGTTGAGTCGCAGGTGTTGGTGAATTCTAGCCGTGGCGTACTGGCTGCTGGCCCGTCGGTTGAGGGTTTGGCGCAGGCTGCGCAGGCGGCTCGTGATGACCTGTTGGCGGCTCGCGGCGCATAGTTCGCGTGTTGTGTGAGAGGGGCGTGTGCTCCGGGTGGATTCTGTTGAGGGTCTGCTCGGGGTGCGCACCCCTTTTGCGTTTCCGGGTTCCGATACCCGGTTTTCGGCACCCGATTTCCGCGCCCAATTTTCGCCCCGGGAGCGCCGGGTTCGACTGGTTTAACCCCCGTTTCTGGGTACACCGGCATGCATAATTTTGCCGCCGCACACCCGCGCCGGTGCGAGTTTGCTCACCTCTGTAGCGGGGGAGTGCGCCCGCTCTATGAGGCGCTTCTGTGGTTCCACTTTTGATAGGGCGAATACTCCGCTATGCTATAGGGGTACTCCCTGATATTTACGTGCTGACGTGCGTAGACGCATTGTTGGTGCGAGGGTGAGTGCCGCGGGTGGAACGAGGATTCTCGCGCTATCCGTGATACATTAGTTGATAAGTAAAATTCTATAACTCGCAGAAATGGGGGACCCAACCATGCCGCTGACTCCGCTAACTGAGGATGCGCGCGCCTCCGCCCGCGAGAAGGCAGTACTTGCCCGAGCACACCGCCAGGAAATTAAGCGTGCACTGAGTGACCGTGAACTTTCCGTGCGTCAGGTGCTCGATATGGTCGATTCCGACCCTGCACTGGCTAAAATGCCGGTGGGGCAGATGCTGCGCGCACTTCCGGGCATTGGTGCCGTTCGAGCTGAACGCATCATTGAAGAACTTCATATTGCACCGACTCGCCGCCTTGGCGGCCTGGGTGTACACCAGCGTCGCAAGATGGTGGAGTACTTCAACCGTAATTCGCGGTATTTGAACCGTGCACGTCGCAGGACTAATACTCTGCCTCCTGAATCTTCTCAGTCCTAACACATCGTGCCTTCAGTCGATGAAGGCGCAGTAAGGAAGCTATGTCTCAGCCGACTCTCACCGTACTGGCTGGCCCCACTGCTGTTGGCAAGGGTACGGTGTGCCAGTACATTCGTGAGAACTACCCGAACGTGTGGTTCTCTGTTTCCGCTACTACTCGTGATCCTCGCCCCGGTGAGGTTGACGGTACTCACTACTATTTCGTTTCGATGGAAGAGTTTGACCAGATGATTGCTGACGGTCAGATGCTTGAGTACGCTGTGGTACACGGTAAGAACAAGTACGGTACTCCGCGCGCTAAGGTCCAGGAGGCTCTGGATGCTGGCCGCCCGGTGATTCTTGAGATTGACTTGCAGGGTGCTCGCCAGATTCGCGAGACCATGCCGGATGCTCGCCTGATTTTCTTGGCTCCTCCGAGCTGGGATGAGCTGGTGTCGCGTCTGGTGGGTCGAGGTACCGAGAGTGAGCAGGAGCAAGCTCGTCGCCTTGAAACCGCGAAGGTTGAGTTGGCTGCTGAGAAAGAATTTGACGTCACGGTCGTCAACGACTCTGTTGAGCGTGCAGCGAAGGAGATTGCTGAGCTGATTGGCGCCGCCTAATCTGCATGCTTTGCGTTTGCGGTGGGGCTAGAGTTTCTTCCGACCTGTAGTTCTGCCGTGAGGCGTTGTGAAAGGTGGGGGTTTCGAAGAGTTTTCTTCGGGCCCCCACCTTTTTGGCTGTGCTGACACCTTTTGTCCAGGCTGGTACGTGCGTTTTAGCCGTTGAGAGGGTAGAATAGTTCTTTAGTTTTGACCGTGCCCTCAGTCTGCCCGGTTTGCGCCATAGCGCGAACGGTGTACGGGGGCGTTCGGTACGTACATTCCATCAAGCTATTTGGAGTTTTTAGTGGCAAACGAAATCAAGGAACACGAGGACTACAACTTCGTTGACGGTGTCGCTCCCGAGGGCATCGTGAGCCCCAGCGCTGACGCGCTGATTGAGAAGGCGGAGTCCAAGTACGGCCTGGTGATTTTCGGTGCCCGCCGTGCACGCCAGATTAACGCGTACTACGCTAACCTGCAGGACAATACTGCTGCGCACGTTGGCCCGCTGGTTGACGCTGAGTCGAACGAGAAGTCCCTGTCGGTGGCAATGCGTGAAATCATTGCTGACCGTGTTGTGGCAGAGCACCGCCCGGACGCTAAGTTCGACGAGGACGGCTACCCGATTCCCGAGGATCTGTCCGCTGTGATTGATTTCAGCGCGGCTGAGTTCTCTGGCGCTATCGAGGAGGAGTACATCCCCGCAGGTAGCGAAGAGGTTATTGCTATCGAAGAGGTTATCCTCGACGAGTCCGCTGAGTAATCTGCTTCTACAAGGATTCTTTGACGTACCATGCGCATTATCGTTGGTATTGGAGGGGGCATTGCTGCGTATAAGGCGGCGATGCTCCTTCGTCTTTTTGCGAAGAATGGCGACGAGGTAATCGCCATGCCCACCCCGAACGCGACGAAGTTCGTGGGTGTTCCCACCCTGGAGGCGCTGAGCGGCAACCCCGTCTCAACGGACGTGTTTGACCGTGTGCCGGAGGTGAACCACGTGCGTCAGGCTGAGCAGGCTGATGCTGTGGTGATTGCCCCGGCGACCGCTGATTTGCTGGCTCGTTTGGCGGCTGGTCGTGCTGATGATCTGCTGTCCTCTACGGTGTTGACGACGCACGCTCCGGTGATTTTGGCGCCGGCGATGCACACCCAGATGTGGGAGCATCCGGCGACTCAGGCGAATGTGCAGACGCTGCGTTCGTGGGGTTATCACGTGATTGAGCCTGCGATTGGGCGTTTGACGGGCCCGGATTCTGGTCCGGGTCGTATGCCAGAGCCGGAGGATATTTTCGCGGTGGCGCTGGATGTGATTGCTCGCTTCCCGAAGGGGCAGGTGCACCCGGTGTACACGCCCGGTTACGCGCCGACTGAGCCCCTGTACACGGGCACGGAGCAGGAGCGTATGGCGGCGGCGCGTGCGGCGACGCTGACTTCGGCGTTGCTGGGTCAGGGTGATTCGAGCCAGGTTGAGCCTGGTCAGGTTGATTCGGGCCAGGCAACTGGCGCATCCGAATCGCTGCGTGGTCCTCTGGCCGGTCGCCTCGTGGTCATTACCGCTGGCGGCACCCGTGAGGCACTGGACCCGGTACGCTTCCTCGGCAACCGTTCGACCGGCAAGCAGGGCGTGGCGCTCGCGGAGGCGGCACGCGACCTGGGCGCGACCGTGCACCTGATTGGTGCGAACCTTGAGGTTCCCGCGCCGGAGGGTGTGCAGGTGACCCGCGTGGTGAGCGCCCTGGAGCTGCGTGAGGCGACCCTTGAGGCGAGCGCGGCGGCGGATGTGCTGATCATGTCTGCGGCGGTGGCTGATTTTAGGCCCGCCGAGTTTGCCGAGTTCAAGATTAAGAAGAGCGCCGATTCTGAGGATGCGCCGGTGATTCAGCTGGTGCGCAACCCGGATATTCTGCGTGAGGTCGTGGTGCGCCGCCAGCAGGCTCATGAGGCGGGGGAGAGCACCCTCGGTCCGAAGCTCATTGTTGGTTTTGCGGCGGAGACCGGTTCGGCGGAGAAGACTCCGTTGGAGCTGGGTCGTGAGAAGCTGCAGCGTAAGGGCACGGACTTCTTGGCGGTCAATACGGTGGGTGTGAATCGTGGTTTCGGCACGGACGATAACACGATTACGTTGCTGTCGACCCTGAATGATGAGGCGCCGGTGTTCTCCGGTTCGAAGAAGGAGCTGTCGGTGCGTCTGCTGGAGCATGTGGCGGCTTTCCTGCCTGAGCTTTCTGCCTGAGTTTTCTGTCTAAGGCAACCTGGCGTATCCGCGTAGAGTTTTGGAGCGTTTATAGTGTGGAGCCCGTGCGGTGCCTCCTGTGGGAGGTATCGTGCGGGCTTTGCTGTGCCCGCGGCAGTGTTACCGCGCGAGGTTCTTAGCCGGGGGCTGTACCCTCCGTAGCTCTGCCGTCCGCCTCCTTCTGTAGACCCCTCGGAGAGCATTATGTGCAAGCACTTGTGATGCGGGTTTCTTTCTTCTGGGGTTCCTTCTGGGGTTCGGTCGGGGGAGCGTCTCATATTTCTGTCATAGTGGTGAAATTTCTGACCGTACCCCTGAACCGTCAGATAAAGGTCTTGTATCATGGCATAGAGAGTATTTCGCGTTGAAGGGGAAGAAGCACCATGCCCGAGAATCAGAGCAAGCCCGCCACGGTACAGTCCGCCCAGAGTGAGGAGCGCCCTCAGATTCTGGTGATTACCGGTATTTCCGGTGCCGGCCGCAGCACTGTCGCAAACGTGCTGGAGGATGAGGGCTGGTACGTTATCGATAACATCCCACCGCAGATGCTCGGTTCCCTGGCTGAGCTGGTGACCCGTGACGGTGCGCGAGTTCCGAAGGTGGCGCTCGGCATTGACGTTCGCGCCCGCGCACTGTTCTCCGATCTTCCCGTTGCGATTGAGACTCTGCGCAAGTCCGATATTGACTTCTCCATGCTCTTCCTTGACGCCAAGGACGAAACCATTATTGCCCGCTACGAGGCTCAGCGCCGCCCGCACCCGCTGCAGGGTGAGGGCCGCGTCCTCGACGGTATCCGCGCTGAACGCACTCTCTTTGAAGGTCTGCGCCTCGCTTCTGACCGCACCATTGACACCACCGGCATGAATGTTCACGAGCTGGCTCGTACCGTGCGTGAAATGTTTGCTGAGGGTGCGGATAAGAAGCTGAACCTGACCGTGATGAGCTTCGGCTTCAAGTACGGTGCGCCTTCGGACGCTAACTACATGGCTGATATGCGTTTCATCCCGAACCCGCACTGGGTTCCGGAGCTGCGCCCCCTGACCGGTCAGGACGCCCCGGTGCGCGACTACGTGCTGGAGCACGCAGGCACCGAGGAGTTCATCAGCAACTATCTTGCGGCTCTTCGCCCCGTGCTTGAGGGCTACCGCCGTGAGGGTAAGTACTACGCCACCATCGCAATTGGCTGCACCGGTGGTAAGCATCGTTCCGTGGCTGTGACGGAGGAACTGGCTCGTCGTCTCTCTGCTTTCGGTGAGCTGAACGTGAATGTTCAGCACCGCGACAAGGGCCGCGAGTAAGTTTTTCCCGGCGCGTCCCAACCACCGCGTCGTGTTTCATTAGCCGCCGTCCGGCCCCGCACACCGTGGGGCCGGCATACCATTCCTTCCGGGTATGTGAGGTATTACTATGTCTACCCATTCGACCAGTTATGACACTCAGGGTATTCCGCGCCTGCCGGCTCTGCCGACTCAGGCTTTGCGCTTGTTGAAGACCACGCACCGTTCGCCGAAGGTTACGGCGATGGGCGGCGGCCACGGGCTGTACGGTTCCCTGTCTGCGTTGCGCCACGTCACGCCTGATTTGACGGCTGTTGTGACGGTTGCTGACGATGGCGGTTCGTCGGGTCGTTTGCGTGAGGAGATGGGTATTCTCCCTCCGGGTGATTTGCGTATGGCGCTTTCTGCGCTGTGTGATGACACCGATTGGGGTCGCACGTGGCGTGATGTGATGCAGCATCGTTTTAGCGCACCCGAGGGTTATGAGGGTGAGTTCCCGCTGGATTATCACGCGCTCGGTAACCTGCTGATTGCTACTCTCTGGCAGCTGCTGGATGACCCGGTTGCGGGTCTGGACTGGGCGGGTGCGCTGCTGAATGCGCGCGGCCGCGTGCTGCCGATGGCGCTGGATCCGATGGTCATTTACGGCACCGTGTTGCGTGAGCATAACGGCGGCGGTATTGAGCGTGTGAAGGTGGTCGGCCAGGTGAACCTCTCGAAGGAGGAGCGCGTTCACGATATCGGTTTGACCCCTGAGAATGCTCGCCCCTGCCCGGAGGCGCTCTCCGCTATTGAGGAGTCCGACTGGATTGTTTTGGGTCCGGGTTCGTGGCGTACGTCGGTTCTGCCGCATCTGCTGTTGGACGCTCAGCGTGAGGCGATTATCCGCACGGAGGCGCGCCGCTGCGTGGTCATGAACCTCTCCGACGATAAGGAGACGGTCGGCTTCACCCCGGCAACGCACCTGGATTTGTTGCGCCAGTACGCCCCGAAGCTTCACCTTGACGCGGTGATTGCTGACGCTGACATGCAGGCTGATCACCGTTCCGAGCTGGAGCGTGAGGCTTCTGCGATGGGTGCGAAGGTTGTGTGGGCGCATCTGCGTTCGAGCTCCCAGCCGAATGTGCACGACCCGCTGAAGCTTGCGGCTGCGTATAACGAAGCGTTTGAGCTGAGCTCCTAGAATCACCGTTGCGGCTGCTATTTTGGTGTGCCCATTTCCCGAAGTTATAGACTCTTAGACACTACGCCCAGAAGGACCTGTTCATGGCATTAACCACGCTCGTCAAGGACGAACTCGCCAACTACGAGGCAACGAAAGTCTCTGCTCGTAAGGCAGAAATCTCTACGATTCTGCGTTTTACCGGAGGCCTGCACATTGTCTCGGGGCGAATCGTGGTGGAGTCTGAGGTCGACCACGAAGCAACCGCCCACCGCATGCGCCGCACCATCGCGGAGATTTACGGCCACGACTCTGAGCTGACCAGCGTCAGCGGTGGTGGCCTGCGTCGAGGCGGCCGCTACATTGTGCGTGTGGATCACGGCGGTGAGGCGCTGGCTCGCCAGACCGGTCTGCTGGATTTGCGTGGCCGCCCGGTGCGTGGTCTGCCGCCGGCTGTGGTGAACGGCTCCCTGCAGGACGCCGAGGCGGTCATGCGCGGTGCGTTCTTGGCGCACGGTTCGCTGACTGAGCCGGGTCGCTCCTCCTCCCTGGAAATTACCTGCCCCGGTCCGGAGGCGGCGCTCGCGCTGGTGGGTGCGGCTCGTCGCCTGGACATTATTGCGAAGGCACGCGAGGTGCGCGGCACGGACCGTGTGGTGGTGCGTGACGGCGAGACGATTTCGCAGCTGTTGGAGCGTATGGGCGCGACCGGCACCCTGACCACGTGGCGTGAGGCGCGTACCCGCAAGGAGGTTCGTGCGACCGCGAACCGTCTGGCGAATTTTGATGATGCGAACCTGCGCCGTAGCGCTCAGGCGGCTGTTGCGGCGAGCGCTCGCGTGGAGCGTGCCCTGCAGATTCTGGGTCATGAGGCGCCGGATCATCTGCGCTATGCCGGTGAGCTACGTGTGTTGCATAAGCATGCGTCGTTGGATGAGCTGGGTCGTCTGGCTGATCCGCCGATGACGAAGGACGCGATTGCGGGCCGTATTCGTCGCCTGCTGGTGATGGCTGATAAGCGTGCTTCGGAGCTGGGCGTTCCGGGTACTGAGTTGCCGCGTGAGGACTAAGCGAGGGCTAGATTCTGGTCTGTGCGGCGCGGTCTGCGCGTGTGGCGGTGCTTGTGTCTGGGCATGTGGCTGAGGTGTTTGTGACGGTTTTATGACAAACCGAAACCCGCCGTTTTTGAACAAAAACCGCATATTTTTCAAAAATGAGCCTGTGGATAGCTTCTTTCTCGTTGTTCGAGGGGAGTTATCCACAGGTTCTTTGTTCGCGCTCGTGCGTTCGCGCGCGTGAGCCTAGGGTAGGGGTATGACGAGCATGACCCCCAACCCCGACCAGAACGCTGTACAGAGCCCTGCGCAGGACAGCGCAGCCCAGCCTGGCAACACAACCCAGCAGGGCGGCGCGCAGCGTAGCGCCCGCTCCCTGATGAACAGCCTCTACCGCAGCCCCCGCGCCCGCAAGAACGGTGCGCCGGATGCCGAGGACACCGTGCCGCTGGCTATTGCCGCTGAGGTAACGCCCGCGGAGGTAGCTGCCGAAGAAGCTGAGGCACCGCAGCCTGAATTTTCGCTGCCTAATTCTTCTCAGCCCGGCACCGCACAGCCCAGGGCGAGCCAGCCCGTACCTACCGGCGACCCTGTACCTACCAGCAAGCCCACGGCATCCCAGCCGGAGTCGAATGGTTGGGCTGACTGGGATCAGCAGCCCGATTGGAACGAGGTGGACGACTGGGCGGAGTGGGAGCAGGCCGATCAGCCCGGCACCACCCGCAGTGCCCGTTGGGGCTTGTCGCCGCGCGTGCTGCTTCTGGTGGCGGTGTTGGCGTTGGTTGCCGTGGTGTGGGGTGTGACCCAGTTTTCGGCGGCGCCGCGTGCCGAGCAGGTCGCCTCCCCGGGCGCTTCTGCCGAGTCGGTGCAGGCGGTGGGTGCCCAGCAGAGCCCCGGTGCTCAGCCTGGCACCCAGTCTACTGCCCAGCCGGGCGCTAACCCGAGTGAATCTGCGCAGAGTGGCGCCTCCGGTGAGGCTACCGTGCGGGTGCACGTGGCGGGTGCCGTGAACAACCCCGGCGTGTACACGCTGCCCGCGCAGGGTCGTGCCGTGGATGCGATTGCCGCCGCCTCCGGTGCGGCCGCGGATGCTGACCTGGACCGCGTGAATCTTGCCGGTGCGCTCAGTGATGGGGTGCAGATTTATGTGCCGCATCGTGGCGAGACGGCTGCTCCGGCGCAGATTCAGCCTAACGGTGGTACGGCGAATGCGGGTCAGGGTAACGCGGCGAATGGTGCATCGCAGGGTGGCACTCAGCCTCAGCCTGCACGCACGCTAACTCCTGCAGGCAGTGCGCAGAAGGGTTCAACCCCGGTGAACATTAACACCGCCACCGCTGAGGAGCTACAGACCCTGCCGCGTATTGGTCCGGCGATGGCTCAGCGCATTATTGCCTGGCGTGAGGCGCACGGCGGTTTCCGTAGCGTGGATGAGCTGGATGCGGTGCCTGGCATTGGTCCGTCGATGCTGGAGAATCTGCGTCCGCTGGTGACGGTCTAATGCCCCGGCAAAACCGCAGGCCGAACCGCCCGCAGGCAGGGGAGCAGGAACTCTTTCCCGGTTCCTTGCGCCTCACCCGGCGCCTCATCCGGTCCGCGGCTACGGCGTATGACCGCGTCCGCTACCGCTGGAGCATCGGCGCTGAACGGTGGCGTACCCGCCGTGATGAGCAGGAGCTGCGCGCCCAGGGAAGCCTCATTCACCTGGACTTTCGCCTGAGTTTTACGGTGCTGGTGCTGTGGGCTTTTACCGCGGCGGCGCTGACCGTGGGTACGTGGCGGGTGGTGCATCCGCTGGCGTGTGTGCTCATTGCCCTGCTGGGGTGCCTGGTGATTCTGCTGTTCTTTCCGCCGCGTGCGGTGATGCCCTACAGCCTGCTCTTTCGCACGACCGGTCAGCTGGTTTTTCTGGCGTGTATTGTCACGGTTCAGGCGGTGCTTTTGTGCGCTACGGGGGTGGATGCATCCCGCGCCACCCTGCAGCAGGCGCAGGGTGCCTCGCTTCGTCTGAATGGCACGGTGGAGCAGGTTCGCCGCGTGGATCCGCGCACTACTCTGGTGGTCATTAAGCTGGAGGAAATTCAGGGGCGGAGCGTGCGTGCGCTGGTGAATGAGCGGGTACGCGTGTATCGGCGTGACGGTTCGGCAAAGAGCGCCGCGCAGCGCCTGGAGGCACGTTCGGCGGCGAGCTCGGCAGCTCAGCAACAGGGGAGCGGTACCGCGCGCTCGCAGGCGATTTATCCGGGCATGAAGGTGACCGCTCTCGGCACGGTGGAGTTCAACGGTTCCACGGCGAAGCTGAGCGGCGCAACTATTTTTCCTGCGCCCGCCTACGGTACCGGGTCGAACGCTGTCACCCGGACGGCGGCGGAGCCGTACCTGTCCACGCTCAAGGAGCAGCTGCGCACCCGCGCCCTGGACGCCCTCGGCACGGAGTCGGCGGCACTGGTTTTGGGTACCGCCTACGGGGATGATTCGCTGATGAGTTCGACCGCGCGGGAGGAGTATAAGCTCAGCGGGCTCAGCCATATTACGGCGGTATCCGGGGCGAATATTGCCATTGTGTTTTTGGGTGCGTACCGGCTGGTGTTGGCGGTTCGTCCGTACCGTTTCGCCAGCGCATACCTGCTGTTCCGTTCCTGGATGCAGCGGTTGCGGGGGAGAAGCACGGCTCGTTCTCGCCGCCCCGCGTACCCCCGGCGCCCCGCCCAACCTCAACAACCAGCCCAGTTTCAACAACCTACCCCGCCAAACGCCCACGCCCTGCCGCCGCTCGTACATCGGCTGAGCACCCTCGCCATTCCGCACCGCGTCATGGTGCTGTGCGGGGTCGCGGCGGTGCTCGCCTACGCCATGCTGCTGGACTCTGAGGGTTCCGTAATTCGTTCCCTCGCCATGGGTCTGCTCGGTGCATACGCGATGCTGCGCGGTTCGGGTCGCCAGTCTTTGGCGGCGCTGCAAACAACGGTGCTGATGTGTCTGCTTGCCGCCCCGCACCTCGCCGTGGATATGGGGTTCGCCCTGTCGGTGACGGCGACCTCCGCGCTGATTCTGCTGGGCCCGCCGCTGATTCGCCTGCTCATGCGCGTCATGCCGGTGTTCTGCGCAGAGATGCTCGCCGCGCCGATTGTGGCGTCCCTGTGGTGCACTCCGCTGATTTTGGCGATGAGTGGTAAGGTGCCGCTCTATTCGGTTCCGGCGAACCTGGTTGCCGCTCCTTTGGCGCCGCTGAGTATGCTCGCCGGGCTGGTGGCGCTCGGATTCATGCTCCTGGGTCTGCCCGCTCTGGCGGATGTGTGCCTGCGCGCCGGTGGCCTTGCCGCGCAGGGCATCGAGTGGGCGGCACACACTGCCGCGCACGCGCCGGGTAACCCGTGGGAGCCCGGTTCGAGCCTCCCTGCGGTGGTGTGTAGCGCCCTCTGCGTGCTGGCGTTGAGCATTGCCCTCTGGTGGGTGGATGCGCGCCGCTACCGCGCGGTCACGCACCGGCAGTATCTGCGGGTAGTACCGCAAACCGCGCCCTCCTATCAGCGCTCCCATCAGCCCGCCCGTCCCTGACCGACTACCCCTAACCACCGCTAGGAGGCATCTGAGAAGAAAACGCTATGATGGATACTCGAGACTCTACCCGCGCCGCACCCCGCGCGCAGCGGGGCCGAGTTCAGCCCGTACCCTGCAGATAAAGGCGAGTGATAAGCGTGTCCGAGCGTAAGCGTTCAACCCAGCGTGGTGGTTCCCGAGGCTACGCCCGCCGAGGCGGCCCCGCCCTCGACACCGCGTGGCGTACCGTCACCCCGGCACCCGCCGTCATGCTCTACGGCCCGGAGGAGTACTTCGCCTCCCGTGCCGCGGCACGCCTGCGTGAGCTGTTCCGCAGCATCCACCCGGAGGTGGACCGCGTTCAGATTAACGCCGCCACCTACACGGCGGGGGAGCTGATCCTGCACGCTTCGCCCTCCCTGTTCGGTTCGGCGAAGATTATTGAGGTTGAGAACGTAGCCTCCATGAGCGACGAGTTTTTGACCGATACGCTTGCCTACTTGAACGCCCCCGAGCCGGATATCATGCTCATTCTGAACCACTCGGGCGGTAACCGCGGCAAGAAGCTCATCGACCTGGTGCGCTCCCAGTTCGTGCTCATTAACTGCAAGGCGCTCAAGACCGACCGTGAGAAGAGCGAGTTCTTGGCGGGGGAGTTCGCCGCAGCTCAGCGCCCCATTACCGGCGGCGCCTTGGCGTTGCTGACTGCTGCCGCCTCCGACACCGCTGAGCTTGCCGCCGCATGCCAGCAGCTGCTCTCAGATGTGCCCGGCGAAATCACCGAGGAGGCAGTGAACCGCTACTACGGCGGCCGCACCGAAGTCACCGCGTTCCGCGTCAGTGACGCCGCGATTTCCGGTAACGCCCCGGAGGCTCTGCGTCTGCTCCGCCACTCCCTTGCCACCGGCACGGAGCCGATTCCGATGCTTGGCGCGCTAGCCATGCGTATCCGCAATATTGCGCGCGTGCACCACGTGCGTATGAGCGCTAACGAGCTGGCGCGTGAGGTGGGTATGTCACCGTGGCAGGTTGAGCAGGCTCAGCGTGACGGCCGCCGTTTTACCGGCGCC
Organism: Rothia sp. HMSC066G02; assembly: GCF_001813145.1. Taxonomy (NCBI): domain Bacteria; kingdom Bacillati; phylum Actinomycetota; class Actinomycetes; order Micrococcales; family Micrococcaceae; genus Rothia; species Rothia sp. HMSC066G02. The sequence goes on from NZ_KV811595.1 coordinate 121,210, forward strand.
CAGTTGGCGCATATTGTGCAGCTTCTGGCTGATGCGGACGCCCAGCTGAAGGGCGAGTCGCAGGACGCGGTGTATGCGGTGGAGCAGGCTGTTTTGGCGATTGCTCTACCTCCGCGCCTGTAGTGCATAATAGAGCCCATGCTCGAAATTCTGAAGAAAATTTTCTTTGCCCTGCTGCCCTTCCTGCAGAAGGCGGCAGAGGATGCCCTCAACGATGCTACTGCGTCTAAGGGCGGCTCCGAGTCCTCCCAGAAGAGTGAGTCCCGCAAGGATGAATCTCGTCAGCGTGAGGCTCGTACCTCCGGCTCTTCGGCGCCTAAGCCGAGTGCCCCGAAGCCTTCCTCGGCAAAATCCTCGGCACCTAAGCCTTCCGCACCGGCTTCGACCGTCGCATCCGACAGCTCGGATTACCCCGGCGATTACCGCGACATGATCAACTTTGAGTACTCGCCCTCCCTGGACGGCGACGCTGACCCGGGTGAAATCGTGTGGACGTGGGTTCCCTTTGAGGAGGACCACTCGCAGGGTAAGGACCGCCCGGTGCTTCTGGTGGGTCGTGACGGTGAGTACCTGCTGGCGCTGATGATGACCAGCAAGGACCACAATAACCGTGAGCACGCTGATTCGAACTACCTCGATATTGGTTCGGGTCCGTGGGATCCGCAGGGCCGCGCTTCTGAGGTGAAGCTGAACCGTGTGATTCGTGTTCGCCCGGATGCGATGCGCCGTGAGGGTGCGATTATGCCGGAGGATACGTTCCGCCTGATTGAGCGTGCGTGGACTCGCCATAACGGCTAACACCCTGTGCCGGTAGTTTCACCGGCGACTGGTGCCGATTATCTGCGCCGGATGTGGAGGCTGCGTGTAGTGGTTTTCACAGTATTTTTCTCTCCGCGGGGGTCTGTCGTGGAGGCTGTTCATCTGGTATTATGTGTGGTTGAGTGTCCGATGGTCATCGGGCACTGCTGGCCGGTTGCCATAGGCATCCCCACGCCGCTCAGTCGATGATCGGCCAGCGTCGCCCTCACCGACCAATAAGACAAAACAGAAAGTTTAATTGTGGCTAACATTAAGTCTCAGAAGAAGCGTATCCTCACCAACGAGAAGGCTCGCCTGCGCAACAACATTGTAAAGTCCGAGCTGAAGACCGCGACCCGCAAGGTCAAGGCTGCTGTTGAGGCACAGAACCAGGAAGCTGCTGTTGAGGCTCTGCGTTTTGTGAACCGTAAGCTGGACAAGGCTGTTTCCAAGGGTGTTCTGCACAAGAAGACCGCTGCAAACAAGAAGTCCGGTCTTGCTGCGCTGGTAAACAAGGCTTTCTAAAACTTGCGGGGTACCTAAGTACCTCTCTGGTTTAAGGGCAGAGACCCCCTGTGTTCCCCCTCCTCTAAGGGGAACGCAGGGGGTTTCTTTATGCCCGAATCGTTTATTGTGGGTGTTTACCCGTTATAAAGTTGTGAGTAAATCGCAATCAATCTATGTACCTGATGACGCTCTCCGAACTATAACCTAGTTATCGCGAGGCATAACTAAAGTTAGAGGATCCTTCGGAAAGACCCTTACCAGTTCCTGGTTATAAATAGATTGATGATGAACTCAACCTATTTTACCTATTTAGTAGGAGGTCGAGATTATATTCAATTGGGACGCAGAGGATATTATCCCGCCCGTCGATTCGGAGACGCAGGTTTAAGTCTGACCCATGATGATATAGTTCAAATCGGACCATCTCGCCAGAGCCAAACTCTTTCTCAATAGTCTCTTTGAGGTTTTCTTGATTCCCAAACTCGCTTAAGTTAACCACCTCAAGAACCTTAATAGGGCCCATAGTGACATTACGTAGCCTAAAGGTTTCCTTCCCTAATACATGAGTCAGTTCAAACTCAGGCCGCCATAGGTTGGAAGCAATATCTGACATCTGCTCAAGCAATTCCTCAGCCTGATTGACTTGTTCTTCCGCAGCCTTTGCGGAGCGTTCAGCCTGCTTGACCTTTTCTTGTGCAACTTCTGCAGAACGCTGAGCCGCATCACGCATATCTAGAGCTGCTTTATGCGCTTCATCTGCCTTTGCCTTGGCCTCCTTAGAGCCAAGGGCTTGACGCCACGTAATATAGGCAAAAATCGCCGAAACGATAGCTCCAAGGGCCGACAGACCAGCAAAAAAAATTTGAAAAAATTGATCCATACTAACCATTCTAAGTAAATGCGGTCCGATACAAATAGCAAGCCGATATCTATACACATCTGCTTGTAGGTGATGTATTCGTAGCTGACGACTCGTTACTGAATTTTTTAGCAGGATTATGGGGAGGCGCCCGCGCCCGGTGACGAAACTGCTTGCGGGTCGCGGAAGAGGCCGTATAGTGGGAACTATCAGCGGTACCGCACACCGCCCGCACCTATCTTTAGCGCCCCACGCGGCGTTGCACATGGCGCCGGTGTGGGTACACATTTTTGCATATTATCAGGAGGTTCCCCATGAGTAGCGAGATTGCAGAAGAAGCTTACGATTATCGTGAAGACCCTGAGTATTGGCGTGCCCCGTTCGATTTTACGAAGCCCATATCTGATGCAAATACTCCGGAGGGGTGGATGCGTGCTGAGTTGAAAGGGCGTTTTTTCAACGCTCCGGTGGCACGCCCCGGTGCCGAATATGAGTGGGGTTTAGCAGAGATTAAGCGTAGGAACGAAGCTAAGGAATTCCCCTTCAACTACAGCGAAGTAACCCTTTTGTATCGTGAGAAGGTAGCTAATGGTGAGTTGCCAGATGTTTATGCTGGCACTCCATACGATTTGGCGCTTCTGCCTTTCTAACATAGTTTCCCTTTCCGTCCGGGGTTTTGGGCGGCATAACCGAATATAGAACATATTTTTTACAACACCACCCACCACACAACCACCGACCACGAGCTAAGGACAACGATGAGCCAGCCGAACTTCCCGCCCGCCCGACTCTTTGACGCTTTCGCCAAGCCCGCCTCCACAGAACAGTCCGCAAAGAAGGGACTGCTCGGCAAGCTTGGCCTGGGCGAATCCTCCGAAGAGGACAACTACACCACCGTCATGCTGGTCGGTTTCAACTCCGCGAAGGAACCCCCGGGCAACGGTGAAGACGCCCTCGACGTGATTCACCGCGCGTTCGACCCCTGCGATGAGAGCCCCGGCTTCGACATGGACGACTTCTACGACTATGCTTCCGTCGCCCCGCAGCTACAGAACAGCGACGACTCCGAATCCACGGTTCTGGTGTGGCCCAAGATGTTCTACAACATGGTCACCATCCCGGAGCGCCACCTGCGCCTGCTCGTGGTGACCGGCCCCGCCCCGAGCCTGTGCCTGCAGCGGTTCATGACCCGCTTCTTCAAGTACGTGAAGAAGCTCCACGTGGACCACGCGATCTTCGTTGAGACCTTTGAGGATCAGGTGGCGCACACCCGCCCGTACCCGTACACGCTGACCACTTACGACGAGAAGCTGGCGGCAATCCCCGGTATTCTGCACGAGTATTTCACCGGTTCTACCTCGGTGACGATGGCAATGTCTGCGCTCGCCGCCGAGCACGGCCTGTCCTCCTCGGTCATGCTGCGTATGAGCATCCCGGGGTATCTGAGCTTTGACCAGCAGAACCCGCGTGCGGTCGTGAGCCTGATCGAGGCGCTGGAGGTCATCCTCGGTATCAAGGTCGAGTCTGAGGAGTACGACCGCCTGCGCACCCATGCTGATGAGTGGGAGGCGGAACTCGCCGAAGAAATGGCGAAGGACTACGAGAAGGTCGAGCTGGTGCGTGAGATTGAGCAGAAGATGGATTCGACTCTGCGCACTGTCTCCGGTGAGGTGATTGCCGAGGATATTGAGGGCTACCTGGATTCCCTCAGCGGCGCCTCCGAGGGCGTAAACCCTGCCGATGATGGTGCGGATTCTGCGGAGGATTCTTCGGAACGTTAGGTCCGTTCGCACATATGGCGCGGGTATGGGAAAATGATAGGTAACTATGCCCATACCCGCAGCCAGCATCTCGAAAGGATGATGTGATTGGCACCCATGTCGAAGAACCCGCCCGTTCCGGCGGCGACCGACCCCGCGATTATTCGCAACTTCTGCATTATCGCCCACATTGACCACGGTAAGTCCACCCTCGCAGACCGTATGCTGCAGGCCACCGGCGTGGTTGCCCCGCGCGATATGAAGGCGCAGTACCTGGACCGCATGGACATTGAACGTGAACGCGGTATCACCATTAAGTCCCAGGCTGTGCGCATGCCCTGGGACGTTGACGGCACCTCCTACGCGCTGAACATGATTGACACCCCCGGCCACGTGGACTTCACCTATGAGGTGTCCCGCTCCCTGGCTGCGTGTGAGGGTGCGCTTCTGCTTGTGGACGCCGCCCAGGGTATTGAGGCTCAGACCCTGGCGAACCTGTACCTGGCGATGGAGAACGACCTGACCATCATCCCGGTGCTGAACAAGATTGACCTTCCCGCGGCTCAGCCCGATAAGTATGCTGAGGAGCTGGCGAACCTGATTGGTTGCGAGCCGGACGAGGTTCTGCGCGTATCGGGTAAGACCGGTGAGGGTGTTGAGGCTCTGCTGGACCGTATTGTGGAGGCGATTCCCGCCCCGCAGGGTGACGCATCCGCCCCGGCGCGTGCCATGATTTTTGACTCGGTGTACGACTCGTACCGCGGCGTGGTCACCTATGTGCGTGTTGTGGACGGTAGCTTGCAGCCGCGTCAGAAGATTAAGATGATGTCCACCGGCGCTGAGCATGACCTGCTCGAAATCGGTGTGATTTCGCCGGAGCCCGTGCCCTCGAAGGGCCTGGGTGTGGGCGAGGTGGGTTACCTCATTACCGGTGTGAAGGACGTCCGTCAGTCCCGTGTGGGTGATACCGTCACCTCCGCCGCTAAGCCCGCCGAGGAGTCCCTGGGCGGTTACGAGGACCCCAAGCCGATGGTGTTCTCGGGCCTGTTCCCGATTGATGGCTCGGACTACCCGGCGTTGCGTGACGCGCTGGATAAGCTGAAGCTCAACGACGCCGCACTGATTTACGAGCCGGAAACCTCTGCCGCTCTGGGCTTCGGTTTCCGCTGTGGCTTCCTGGGTCTGCTGCACCTGGAGATTGTGCGTGAGCGTCTGGAACGCGAGTTCAACCTGGACCTGATTTCGACCGCACCGAACGTTATTTACGACGTGGTGGACGAGGCCGGCAACGCTAAGCGCGTGACCAACCCGAGCGAATTCCCCGAGGGTAAGGTCGCGACGATTCGCGAGCCCATGGTGGCGTGTACGATTATTGCCCCGAGCGAGTACATTGGCGCAATCATGGAGCTGTGCCAGGCTCGCCGCGGCCAGATTGGCGGCATGGATTACCTCTCCGAGGATCGTGTGGAGATGCGTTACCGCCTGCCCCTGGCGGAGATCGTGTTCGACTTCTTCGATCAGCTGAAGTCCCGTACCCGCGGTTACGCGTCGCTGGACTGGAAGTTCGACGGTGAGGAAGAGGCTGACCTGGTGAAGGTCGACATCCTGCTGCAGGGTGAGAAGGTGGATGCGTTCAGCGCCATTACTCACCGCGATAAGGCGTACTCGTACGGCCTGATGATGACTTCTAAGCTGCGTGAACTGATTCCTCGCCAGCAGTTTGAGGTGCCGATTCAGGCGGCTATCGGTTCGCGTATTATTGCCCGCGAGAATATCCGTGCGATGCGTAAGGACGTTCTGTCTAAGTGTTACGGTGGCGATATTTCGCGTAAGCGTAAGCTGCTGGAGAAGCAGAAGGAAGGTAAGAAGCGCATGAAGATGGTCGGTCGTGTGGAGGTTCCGCAGGAAGCCTTCATTGCGGCACTGTCTTCGGGCGAGGAGAAGGAAAAGAAGAAGTAGCCTTTCGCTGCTGTAGCTTTTCCGGCTGTGTGCTGACCTGTTGATTGTGGAGAACCCGGCTGGTGCCTCGTGTACCGCCGGGTTCTCTGCTGTCTAGCTTAGAAAACACATCAATTTGCGTAGGACATTCCTGAGATGACGAACTGACTTGGCACGCATCAGGGGTACAGTTACCCTTGAAGTATGGAATTTGTGGAACGCGCTGAGATACGACGACAGCAGGCTATGAGTGCTCTCGATGAGAAGAGCCAAAGCGACCAAGGTCAGTTTTTTACCCCGCTCGCAGTCGCGCAGATGATGGCGCAGATGTTGCCTCTTCCAACTTCTAATAAAGTTCGTATCCTAGACCCTGGCGCAGGATCTGGCATATTGACAGCAGCAGTTGTGGACCGATTTACACGAGAATCTCCAGAAACTAATCTTGAGATTATTGCTGTAGAAAAAGATTCTGAGCTCATTCCTGCGTTGAAGAATACTCTGAAAGATTGTTCTCGCCCAGGGGTGCATCTTGAATACGTTAATCAAGATTTTATTGAATGGGCTTTGCAAGGTCAGAGCCTGTTTGACTATGTTATTCAGAATCCACCGTATTTTAAGATTGCAAGTAAGTCAGAAGTAGCTCAAATTCTACGCTCACATGGATGCAATGTGCCCAATATGTATGCCGCCTTCATGTCTCTAGGTGAGCGCCTTTTGAAGGATGGTGGCTATCAGGTGTCCATTACCCCGCGTTCATGGATGAATGGAACCTACTACACTGCTTTTCGCCAAGAATTACTCAAAGAATCTAGTATTGATTCTATCCATAGTTTTGAGTCTCGTTCTTCTGTTTTTGGGGAGTCTGGAGTACTCCAGGAAACAGTTATCACTGGTATGTATAAGGGAGTAGCAAAATCTCATGTGCAGCTAAGTGTATCGCATGACCATAAGGGAACAGTCTCTACGCGTTTGGTTCCGTACACTCAAGTTGTAACTGGTGATTTTATCTTTGTCCCCAATACAGATTATGACGGGGAGATTATTGAGCGAATGTCCCATGCCAAGGAAACGTTATCCTCTTTGAATCTGAATGTTTCGACAGGTAAAGTGGTGGGTTTCCGTTCTCGTGAGATTCTTCTTGAGAATCAACTTGTTGGTTCTCTACCTCTCATTCATGCTTCCCATATATTTAATGGACAAGTAATCCATCCTCTTGAATCTTGCAAAAAAGAACAGTGGGTTGATGGGTTTCATCCAAATACGGCAAAAAATGTTATTTCACCAGGTTGGTATGTCCTTGTGAAGCGTTTCTCTGCGAAAGAAGAGAAGCGTCGCATAAGCGCAGCCTTGTACCATTCAAATAACTTGTTCGCAGTAGATAATAAGGTGAACTATATTCACAATAATGGCTCAGGTCTTGAAAAGGACGTCGCTATAGGAATTGAGCGATGGCTAAACTCAGCCCAAGTAGACGATTATTTTCGCATTTTCAGTGGACATACCCAGGTAAATGCTGGAGATTTGCGTCAACTTCCGTTCCCTTCAATAAGTTCTTTGCGAAAACTTGCCCATTCAAAACAACCGACTCAGGACATTTCTGAGATTCTTTCAGATAATATCGAATCTCTACAGATTAAGAAGGAGAAAGCCGTATGAGCATACATGAAGAAGCTAAAAGACTTTTGAAGCTCTTTGAGTTTGATGAAAAACGAACTAATGATATGGCAGCAAGGACTCTTCTGTCGCTGTTGAACCTTCGTGAAGGAGATACCTGGGATCAAGCAACAAATAATCGAATCGGAGTGCGTGGTCTGATGGATTGGATGAGGAATAATCTTGATTTCCCAATTGCAGAAAACTCCAGGGAGACTATACGCAGAGAGGTTCTTCATCAGTTTGTCGCGGCAGCTTTTTGCGAACACAATGATGATGATCCGAATCGCGCGACTAATTCATCAAAAAATGTATATAGGGTTAGCCCCAATGCGCTAAGTGTGATTCGCATGTATTCAGGAAGCAATGATGATACTTCTAGTGAATTTCGTATTGCTCTTGAAGAATATCTAGCATATGCTCCGAGCCTAGTGGAATTGCAACGTGAAGAGCGTAAAATACACAAGATTCCGGTTCGTATGCCCTCGAATGAAATTGCATACATTAACCCCGGCGGTCAAAATAAATTAATTAAATCTATGGTTGAGGAATTTTGTCCTCGTTTTGCGCCAGGGGGCCAGGTTCTGTATATAGGTGACGCGGATAGTAAAACATCAAATTATAACGAAGAGCTACTTTCCTCTCTTGGTATTAATCTTGATATGCACGGAAAGATGCCTGACTTGGTTGTGTATCAGAAGGATAAAAACTGGCTCTTTTTAATGGAAGCAGTAACAACTCATGGTCCAGTAAATCCTCTCCGTAAGAAAGATTTGGAATCACTTTTTAAAGGTTCGAAAGTTGGAATCGTGTATGTTTCCTGTTTCCCGAACCGACAAGTACTCCGCTCTCACCTAATGGATATTGCTTGGGAGACAGAAGTCTGGCTGGAGAGCGACCCGACTCATATGATTCATTTCAATGGCTCACGATTTATGGGGCCCTACGAAAGTTAGACATATGAGAACCCGGCTGGTGCCTCGTGTACCGCCGGGTTCTCTGCACGCTGTCTGTTGATATACCGCCCGTTGATGCTAACCGCGTAGCCGCATGCGCGGTGCCCATATTTGATTCCCCCAACCGCCACACCTAGTTCCAGGAGGCAGAATGCCCGCCCAGCCCACCGGCGCCCCCGCACCCCGCGACGGGCGCATCCCCGCCATCAGCGCGGCAGGATGCGAAACCCGCGACTTCAGCCTCTACGTACACATCCCCTTCTGCTCCGTACGCTGCGGCTACTGCGACTTCAACACCTACGCCACCGAAGACTTCGGCGACGGCATCGGCCTCGGCACCTACGCCGACGACGCCATCGCAGAAATCCTCTTCGCCGCCCGCACCCTCGAGGCATCCGGCGTCGCAAAACGCCCCATGCACACCGTCTTCTTCGGAGGCGGCACCCCCACCAAACTGCCCGCCCGCGACCTCGTGCGCATCCTGCAGGCAGCCATCGACGTATTCGGCCTCGTCGAAGGCGCAGAAGTCACCACCGAAGCGAACCCCGACTCCGTAACCCGCGAAGACCTGCAGACCCTCAAGGACGGCGGTTTCACCCGCGTCTCCTTCGGCATGCAGTCCGTCGTCCCCGAGGTGCTACAGGTACTCGACCGCACCCACACGCCGTCGAACGTGCCGAAGGTCGTCGCCTGGGCTAAGGAGGTCGGCCTGCAGGTGTCCGTGGACCTGATTTACGGTTCGCCGGGGGAGAGCCTGCACCAGTGGGAGCGCAGCGTTCGCGCCGCAATCTCCTACGAGCCGGACCACATTTCGGCGTACTCGCTCATCGTGGAGGACGGCACCAAGCTTGCCGCGCAGATCCGCCGCGGCGAATACACCATACCCGATGAGGACCTCATGGCGGACATGTACCTGCTCGCCGAGGAGCTACTCACCGAAGCCGGCTACAACTGGTACGAGGTCTCCAACTACTCGCGCAGCGAGGACACCCGCAGCGACCACAACCTCGCCTACTGGCGCAACCAGGACTGGTGGGGCATCGGCCCCGGCGCGCACTCGCACGTGAACGGTACCCGCTGGTGGAACGTGAAGCACCCGGTGCCGTATGCGCAGAAGGTGCGTGCGGGGGAGTCCCCGGCGGCGGCACGTGAGGTGCTGGACACCGCCACTCGTGCTTTTGAGACGGTTATGCTCATGATCCGTGTGCGTGAGGGCTTGGCGATGCGCGAGCTGCTCGCCGTGCACGATGAGGCGCAGCTGGGTGCCTCCCTGCGCTGGCTGGTTTCTCAAGCTCTGATTGAGCCTGATGCTTTGAATTCTCAAGCTGAACCTGACCCTGAAGCCCACGTGCGACTAACCCTCAAGGGCCGCCTGCTGGGCGATGCGGTCACCCGCGAGCTGCTCCCGGAGGTCTCTGAAGAGCACTAGAAATACCTGCTTGATTAGGGGCTTTTCAGCTGGAGCTGTGTCTTGGCTCAGATCTGGTTCAACTTCATTTGCCCCTTGTCTCTGCCGCCGCCTGCACGCGGCGTGCACCCCGGTATTGCCGTAATATTTCGGTGATTTCGGGGTGTTTTTGTGGGTTCAGAAAAACTTTTAAAAAATTTTTTCGGGTCTGTTTGGAGGGACTTTGGGGGAGCATCACACCTTACACCGGTGTGCTAATTGTTCGCATTTGTGCTGGACTAGCCGAAAGAATTTTCCACTCCTTCATGCCGCTTTTGGGATGCGTATTTTTCGATTACTTTCCTTAGAAAAAATTCTCCAAAACACCCAATTTCAAGTTGTGGTTGAAGGTTACGCTGTGCCATAATAGGTCATGGCAGGACGGTATATGTCTAACAGCGTGTTCTCGTCTTTGCTGAAGTTGAGTGAATACGGTTGTGGGCTCCTGGTAACAGGGGCCCACGATCGTTTAACAACGATTATCTACAGCACCATTCGGTAGAGTTTGCAGCAATTCACGCGCACTAGGCAAAGAAGCCCCACTTAAACGTAGAACGCCCCGCACACAACGTGCGGGGCGTTCATCGTAAAAGTTATCAGCGCGGTTCTGAGACAGCGCGGTTTAGGACCGGCAGTTCTTAGGATTCTGCGGATTCTGCGTTCTCGGTGGAGTAGAAGCGGTCCAGCAGGCGCGGGTTAATGCGGTAGCTGTACGGCTCACCGCGGTTCACCTCAATACCGGCTCGGACAGATGCAACCGCCATGAACAGCCACACGAGCGCGCCCAGAACCATGGCAGTGTTGCCCATGCCGGGCAGGAAGGACAGTACCCACAGCGCCACCAGAGCAATGGAGGGCAGGAGGGTGAAGTTCATCGCCTCGCGAGCTTCCTGCTCAGCGAAGGGTGCGTTATTGCGGCTGACGTAGAAAACCGCAGCGGAAGGGATGATGCCGAGAATACCGCCGAAATGCGCGAGAGTCGCACGGTTGCGGTCCTGAATCACGCTAATCTTACGGGTTTTCTGAGGCCCGGTTGCCGGGCGAACATCGTTAGTCACGAAAATCCTGGTTCGATAGAAGTTTCTTGTGGTGATCACCTAAGCCGGTGGATCTGCCCTCCGAGGAGGTGAATCGTTTGAGCGGTGGTGACCTAAGAGTGTAGTGATGTTGCGGCAAAACCCACAGGGGCAATGCCACACGCTCAACCATTGTACCGCTTTAGCTGGCAAAACCCACAGGATAATGCCCTGGAGGGAAAGGTTCTGAGCAAATTCACACCTGCGCCCGCATACGGGGGCGCAATAGCGGGTCTCGGGTGCGGCTAGGCACCCGGCTCGGTGAGAAAATCGATGAGCGATTCGACCGGACCGAGCAGCGTCGGATCCAGGTCAGCGTATGAGTCAACGCGGGAGAGAATATGCTTCCACGCCTGCGCCACATCCGCTTGCGTTTCGTGCGGCTGACCCAGACGACGCAGCGTGCCCTTCTTGAAGTCCTCACCGCGCGGAACCTGCGGCCACGCCTTCAGACCCAGCACCGAGGGCTTGACCGCCTGCCAAATATCGATGAACGGGTGACCCACGATCTTCACGTGCCCGGCGGCACCCGGCACGGCAAGCGCCTCGGCAACAATGCGCTGCTCTTTCGTGCCCTCAATCAGGTGGTCGACCAGAATACCCAGGCGGCGGCCCGGGCCCGGCGCGAACTCACGAATAGCGCCGGCAAGATCATCCACGCCGTGCAGCGGCTCCACAACAATGCCCTCAACGCGCAGATCGTGGCCCCAGACCTTCTCCACGAGCTCGGCGTCGTGCAGACCCTCAACCCAGATGCGGGAGGCGCGCGCCACCCGAGCCGGGGCGTTCTTCACCGCGATAGAACCGGAACGAGAAATCGTGCACTTCGGCTCCTTCGCCGCCACCGGGGCGACAATCTCAACGGGCTCACCCTCAATCAGGTAGCCCGGACCCAGCGGGAAATTCTTTACGCGACCCTTCGCGTCTTCGAGTCCGAAGAACAGGGCACCGCCGATGCGTTCAGCCTTCACGACCTCACCCACCCAGCCGTTAATATCCTCAATCAGCAGGCCGCGGCGCAGCGGCACCTTACGTGGGGCCGGCGCCTGGCGGCTCATGCGGGCGGCGTTTAGATCCTGGGCACCCCAGCCGTAGGGGGAGTGGTGGGTACTCAACGTATTCTCCTTTGGGGCGGTAGGGGCAGCAGAGCCAGTAGGGGCGGTGACCGCGCCGGAACCGTGAGACAGAACAATCAGACGGAACCGTGAGACAGAACCGGCGGGGGAACTAAAACGGGGTTCGGAGCGCACCGCAGATTAAGCGGATAGCGGGAGCGACCCCCTTTCAGCCTAGCCATTGTATCGGGTCGGGGGTAGTATCCCCTAGAATTGATACGACCATTGTTGGCGGTGCACTCATCGAGCACCGCCATCGTCTCGAGAGGAAGGAAACGCATGAGCCACTACGATACTCTCGGCGTATCGAAAGACGCCAGCCCCGAAGAGATCAAGAAGGCGTACCGAAAGAAGGCACGCCAGCTGCACCCCGACGTGAACCCCTCCGAGGACGCAGCCGAAGAATTCAAGCGCGTCACCCTCGCCTACGAGGTGCTCTCCGACCCTGAAAAGCGCCGCAACTACGACACCACCGGCGACGAACAGGGCCGCGCAGGCTACCCCGGAGGCGGCGGCTACCCGGGCGGCGGATTCAGCGGCTTCGGCGGTTTCGAGGACCTGCTGAACATGTTCACCGGCGGCGCGGCAGGCGCCCGCGGCCCCGCATCCCGCATGCGTCAGGGCCAGGACGACCTGATTACCGTCTCCATCAGCCTGCAGGATGCCGTGTTCGGTGTTGAGAAGACCATTGAGCGTCGCTCCGCCGTAACCTGTAAGTCCTGTAACGGTGAAGGCACCGCAGAGGGCACCCAGCCCGAAACCTGCACCACCTGCTCCGGTCACGGTTTCATGCAGCGCCGCGTGCAGTCCATCCTCGGTACCGTCATGCAGCAGGTCGAATGCCCCGACTGCCACGGCTACGGCACCGTCATCAAGACCCCCTGCCCTGAATGTCACGGTCAGGGCCGCGTACGTGAAGACGTGCCGCTGACCTTCAACGTTCCCGCCGGCGTGCACGACCAGGCGCGTATCCGCCTGCGCGGCAAGGGCGAGGCAGGCCTGTACGGTGGCCCCAACGGCGACCTGTACATTGACCTGAACGTCAAGCGCGACAAGTACTTCAGCCGCGAGGGCGACAACCTTGTCACCACCGTGAACATCCCCATGGTTGCGGCGGCACTGGGCACCACCATCCCGCTGAAGACCTTCGACGGCGACCAGGAAGTTGCTATCCCCGCAGGCACTCAGAGCGGCGACGTGATTACCCTCAACGGCCTGGGCGCAACCGTGCTTGGCACCGAGCGTCGCGGCGACCTGCTGGTGCGTATCCAGGTGGTCACCCCCACCGACATGACCGAAGAACAGCGTGAACTGCTGCGCCAGTTCGCTTCCCTGCGCGGTGAATCCCTCACCGAAGGTTCGCAGGTCAAGTCCCGCGGCGGTCTTTTCTCCCGCCTGAAGGACCAGTTCAAGTAGGATTCCTACACCAAGCTGAGGATGCGGCGGGTGCGGTACTCAACCCGCACCCGCCGCATTCCTGTCAGCATTGCGCTGTACGCGCCCGCGCTAAGCTATACACCTATTTCACACTCCACCCACGCTTTCAGCCCGCACCTCAAGGAGAACCATGAGCGCCCCCATCTTCTACATCAGCACGGAAGAATACGACGCACTCACCCCCGGCGCCACCTGTGCGCTCGGCGGCTCCGAAGGCAAGCACGCCCTCGTCAAGCGCCTTGAGCTCGGCGAACGCATCGACCTGGGCGACGGCACCGGCCGCCGCGCACTCGGTACGGTCGCCTCCATCAATGCGGACGGCGTGAGCGTGCAGGTGCAGGAGCTGCGCGAGGAACGTAGCGTGCCCTCCATCTACCTGGTGCAGGCGCTCGCGAAGGACGGCCGCGACCTGCTCGCCATCGAAACCGCGACCGAGCTGGGCGTGTACGGTGTGCTTCCGTGGAGCGCGGACCGCTCCATCGTGCGCTGGAAGGGGGAGCGCGCCTCCAAGGCACACACCAAGTGGCAGAACACCGTCACCGCCGCGGCGAAGCAGTCGCGCCGCGCGCTCATTCCCGAAGTGTACGACCTGTACAGCACCGCCGACCTGGTGGAACTCATTGAAGAAGTTGCCGGTGAAGGCTCCGAGCAGTCCGCCGCCGTGTTCATCCTGCATGAGCAGGCGACCGAACGCCTCAGCGCCCTGGCACGCAAGCTGGTAGAGGCAGAGAACCTGCCCGAAGAGATCTACCTGCTCGTCGGCCCCGAAGGCGGCATCAGCGACCGCGAAGTGCAGCTCTTCACCGACGCCGGCGCGCAGCTGGCACTACTCGGCGACGAGGTGCTGCGTTCCTCCACCGCCGGTTCTGCCGCCATGTGCACCCTGAACGTGGTGCTGGGCCGCTGGTAGAGCGCCCGCTACTGGATTCCCTCCGGTGCGTGGTGCATCACGCGCATCTATACTTGTAAATACATCACTAGCCAAGGAGCCCATATGACTACCTCCCGACCTCTCTCGACCGCGCGCACCGTATCCTTCAAGAGCGCCGCAGAAATGATCGCCGTGCTCGGCCCGCAGGACGCGCACCTGGCGATTATCGAGGACTACTTCGAGCAGATTAGCCTGCGTCCCAAGGACCTGGACGTGCTCATCACCGGCCCCTCCGAGGCCGTCAACACCGCCGCAAAGCTGCTGAACGAGCTGCGCGTACTCTCCAGCCACGACACGCAGATTACCGTGCAGGTCATTCACCGCCTCATGGGCATGCTCGGCGACGAACTGAGCAACCCGGCGCACTCGCTGTCCACCAGCATCCTCTCCACCCGCGGCACCACGATTCGCCCCAAGACCATTAACCAGAAGAAGTACGTGGACGCTATCGACGCGAACACCGTCATCTTCGGCATCGGCCCGGCGGGTACCGGTAAGACCTACCTCGCCATGGCGAAGGCTGTGCAGGCGCTGCAGAGCCACGAGGTGAACCGCATTATCCTCACCCGCCCCGCCGTGGAGGCCGGCGAGCGTCTGGGCTTCCTGCCCGGCACCCTCAACGAGAAGATTGACCCGTACCTGCGCCCGCTCTACGACGCGCTGCACGACATGCTCGAGCCCGAAACCATCCCCAAGCTCATGGAGGCGGGCACCATTGAGGTCGCACCGCTGGCGTACATGCGCGGGCGCACCCTCAACGACGCGTTCATCATCCTCGACGAGGCGCAGAACACCACCGCCGAGCAGATGAAAATGTTCCTGACCCGCCTGGGCTTCGGCTCGAAGATGGTCATTACCGGCGATATCACCCAGGTTGACCTGCCCGGTGGCGCCGCATCCGGCCTGAAGCAGGTGCGCAACATTCTGCAGGGTGTGGAGGATATTCACTTCAGCATCCTGGAATCCTCCGACGTGGTGCGCCACACCCTGGTCTCGAATATTGTGTCCGCCTACGATCAGTGGGGCGAAGACCAGAAGGCAATGGAACGCAAGCGCAACCGCAAGGTCAAGCGCGCCACCATCGAGGCCGCAGCTGAGAAGCTGCTGGACCGCGCTGGTATTAACGGCGGCTCCGAAAAGAACGTTGAAAAGAACGCCGCGCAGAACCAGGCAAACTCCGATAACGCACAGACCACCCCGGAAGGACGCTAAACGGTGGCAGAGATTGAATTCGACTGCGAAGAGCCCGCAACCGGTGCTGACCCGGCAACCGACGCGTTCGTCCGCGAATCCTTCGAGGCGGTAGACACCGAGGTGCTCACCCGCCTCGTCGAGCACGCTTTCAAGCGCATGCACCTTGCCGATGACACCTACCTGTCCATCGCCATCGTGAACGAAGACGAGATGGAGCGCGTGCACATCGAGTGGATGGACCTGCCCGGCCCCACCGACGTGATGAGCTTCCCCATGGACGAGCTGGAACCGGGAACCCCCGAAAACCCCTCCAGTGGTATGCTCGGCGACATCGTTCTCTGCCCGCCCGTTGCCGCACGTCAGGGCGCGGATGCGGGCCACAGCACCCTGGATGAGCTGTGCCTGCTCACCACCCACGGTATTCTGCACTGCCTGGGCTACGACCACGGCACCGCCGAAGAGGAAGCTGAAATGTTCGGCATTCAGCGCTCCATCCTCGAAGAGTTCCTGGGCCGCCCGGCACCGGTCGAAACCCGACACTAGGGGAGCGGCGTGGACATTCTACTCACAGCCCTCCTCGCCGTTCTCGCGCTCTGCCTGACCGTGGTCGCGGCAATCGCCGAAACCGCATTCACCTACCTGCCGCACAACGAGGCTGAGGAAGCGGTGGAGGCACACCCGGACACCCTCGGCGCCCGCGTCCTGCAGCGCACCCTCGACGGTGACTCTGAGGCGTACACGCACCCGCTGCGCCTGACCCGCCTCATTGCGGCAGCCGCCGCGGTGCTCGCCACCATGACCTGCCTGCTGAACCTGGTCGAGGTGCACGCGCTCGCCATCGTGCTGACCCTCGTGATTGTTGCGCTGGTGGGCTACCCGATTCTGCATGTGCTGGCGCGTGCTCTGGGACGTAACCGCCCGGTCGCGTCGATTCGTGTGCTGGCTCGCCCGGTGCACTATCTGTCGGTTCTGCTGAGCCCGGCGACCGGTCTGCTCGATAAGCTCAGTGTGCGCCTGGCGCCGGAACGTTCGGCTGAGGCCCCGGTGGGCGTGTTCGATGAGGAGGAGCTGCGCGAGTTCCTGGACCGCGCCTCCGACGCTGAAACCATTGAGGACGACGAGGCGCAGATGGTGCAGTCCGTCTTTGAGATGGACGATACCCGCATCCGTTCGCTCATGGTTCCGCGTACCGACATGCTCACCGCCAGCCGTGACACCCCTCTGCGTGAGGCGCTGAGCCTGTTCCTGCGTTCGGGTTATTCGCGCATGCCGGTGATTGGTGATTCGAGCGATGAGATTCTGGGCGTGCTCTACCTGAAGGACGCGATGCGCGCCTTCATCCTGCATTCGGAGTCTCCGGAGGGTACCGCCCTGCCGACCGTGGTTGAGCTGATGCGCCCGGCTCGTTTTGAGCCCGAGTCGAAGCGCGCCATGGACCTGCTGCGTGAGATGCAGCGCGAGTCCACGCACGTGGCGATCATTGTTGATGAGTACGGCGGCACCGCCGGTCTGATTACCCTTGAGGACCTGATTGAGGAGCTGGTCGGTGACATTTCTGATGAGTACGACCGTGAGCGCCCCGAGTACACGCTGAATGACGACGGCACGTTCCGTCTCTCTGCCCGTCTGGGTATTGATGAGCTGGGCGAAATTTTCGGTCGTGAACTCGACGATGAAGATGTTGATACGGTGGGCGGTCTGCTCGCTAAGCATCTGGGTATGGTGCCGATTGTCGGTTCTGAGATTGAGATTGACGGCATTCATATTCGTGCGATTGGTTCGTCGGGCCGCCGCCACCAGGTCGATATGTTGCAGGCGTGGTATGAGCCGCCTCGTGATGAGCAGCAGAACGCTGAAGGTTCCACGGCGTCTAATTCCCCGGCCTCTAATTCCCCGAAGTCTGAGGTTGCTGACATCCTCACCGTGGATACCGACCCGCCCGCTGTAGCTGAGCCGCATGCGCATCCGGATCTTCCGGGAGATATTGCAGAGGCTGAACCGGCAATCGATCAGCACGGCAACCGCTAGATATCGAATATAGACACCGCATTTTCCCTAACACACTTTGAGTCGGCCGCCCCGCCCCGGAAGGCGCAGGCAGATGAGGCTGGCATCCCATACCCCGCACGGGGTTTGACCCCGGGATTTAACAAGGAGAAACACATGGACCAGGAGTACACCCCGCTCGATTTGAGCACTCTGGACTTGAGCACCCCGCTACCGACCTACCCGGAGAATTTCCGTTCGGGCTTCGCGTCGCTGGTGGGCCGCCCGAATGCGGGTAAGTCTACTCTGACGAACGCTATGGTCGGTCAGAAGGTGGCTATCACCTCGAACCGTCCGCAGACGACCCGCCACACGATCCGCGGTATTGTGCACAAGGACGAGTACCAGCTGATTCTGGTGGACACCCCGGGTATTCACCGCCCCCGCACTCTGCTGGGTGAGCGTCTGAACGACCTGGTGGCGAGCACTCTTTCGCAGGTGGATGTGCTGGGCTTCTGCATTCCGGCGAATGAGAAGATCGGTCCGGGTGACCGTTACATTGCGTCGCAGCTGGTGGCGTCGAGCAATAAGCCGGTGGTTGCTATTGTGACCAAGGCCGATACCGTGAACTCCGACGAGCTGCGTGAGCAGCTGCTGGCTGTTGAGGCGCTCGGCGAGGAAGTCATGAGCGCTGAGCGTGCGGCTCGTGCTAAGCGCGCCGCGCATCGTGCGAAGCAGAAAGGTAAGGGCCCCAAGGGTAAGGGCGGCAAGAATGATGCTGTGCCTTTCGCGAAGGGTTCGGGCCCTGCGGCTAAGCGCCGTGCCGGTGAGGTCGCTGAGCCGATGCCGGTTGACGGTAAGGGCGGCTGGGCTGCGATTATCCCGGTGTCTGCTGTGAAGCATTTCCAGGTGGATGCGGTTGCTGACCTGCTGGCGCAGTACACTCCGCTGTCGCCGCCGCTGTACCCCGAGGGTGAGCTGACCGATGAGCCGGAGGCAACCCTCATTGCGGAGCTGGTGCGTGAGGCAGCTCTGGAGGGTGCGCGTGAGGAGCTGCCCCACTCGATTGCTGTGACGGTTGAGGAGATGGAGTTCCGTGAGGGCCGCCCGGAGGATAACCCGCTGCTGGATGTGCACGTGAACCTGTTTGTGGAGCGTGAGTCGCAGAAGTACATCATTATCGGTAAGGGCGGCTCGAATCTGCGCAAGATTGGTACGAAGGCTCGTGAGCAGATTGAGGCGATGCTCGGTACCCGCATTTACCTGAATATTCATGTGAAGGTTGCGAAGGAGTGGCAGTCTGACGCGCGTGCGTTGAACCGTCTGGGATTCTAGTAGCTTTCCTGAGCGCATCGCCCTGAGGGGTTTGTCCTTGGGGGCGGTCGCGCATCCATAGTTTTCACCCGGTGGCTTGCAGAAATATGTGCATGCCTCCGGGTGAAACTTTTCACTCTCATTCGGCGCTCATAGGGAAGAGTGTTACTCTGAGAAAGCACTTGCTCACCGGCAGAAAGAGAAAAGGTATGCCCCAGGCACCTCGTTTACGAAGCACCGGTCGTCATATGCGCACGACGGTGATGACTTCAAACCGCAATAAGTGGATTGCTCTGCTTACTGCTTGCATGCTCGTCATTGTTGTTGGCTTTGGTGGCGTGTTGGCTCTGCGTATGCGCAATAATCTGCATACTCAGGAGCTGAACATCAGCAATTACAAGAACGGCCTGGAGAACGGCGCCTTGGACATTCTCGTGATTGGCTCCGACACCCGTAAGGGCAATAACGGCGCGTACGGCGATGAGGATGACCGCAATTCTGAGGCTCGCGCGGACGTGATGATGCTGCTGCAGATCAGCAAGGACCGTAAGAACGTGAGCGTGCTGTCGTTCCCGCGTGACCTGATGGTTGATGTGCCGCAGTGTACTGATCCTGAGAGCGGCACCGTGTACCCGGCTGAGGAGAACGTTCAGATTAACGAGTCTCTGTCTCGCGGTGGCCCCGGTTGTACTGTGGCAACCATTAGCAAGCTGACCGGTGTGAATATTGACCACTTCATGTTGGTGGACTTTAACGCTGTGAAGGAGCTGTCGAAGGTTGTTGGCGGCGTTCAGGTGTGTGTGGACGCTCCGATTGATGACGAGTACAGTGGCCTGAAGCTTCCTGCGGGTACTTCTACTGTTGAGGGTGAGCAGGCTCTTGCGTTCTTGCGTAGCCGCCACGGCTTCTCGGATGGTTCCGATATTGGTCGTATTCAGGCTCAGCAGGGCTTCTTGTCTTCGCTGCTGCGTAAGGTGAAGAGCGAGGGTACTCTGTCGAATCCGGGCCGTCTGATTAATATTGCTGAGGCGATTACTCAGAACGTGACGGTGGATAAGAACCTGGGTAATATCAGCACTCTGGTGGGTGTTGGTGCGGCTCTTGGTGGCGTGGACCTGTCGAATGTTGTGTTTGCGACGGTGCCGACTGAGCCGTGGAGCCAGGATGAGAACCGCCTGCAGGTTTCTGCGGATGCTGCGAACGTGTTCCAGCGTCTGCGTGACGATAAGTCGCTGAAGGAGGAGAAGGCTCCGGAGGCGCCGGCTACTTCTGCCGCTCCGGTTCAGCTGGATCGTACGGTTCCGGTGAACGTGTACAACGCGACCGGTCTGGATGGTCGCTCGGCTACGATCGCTTCGGTGATTGAGGGCCTAGGCTACACGAATGTTACTCCCGGTACTTCGGCTAACCCGACGAACTTCACCACGGTGTTCTACTCGACCGGTTACGAGGCGGAGGCGAAGGAAATCGCCGCGAAGCTGAACGTGACCCGCGTGGTGGCTACTGAAGAGGTTCTGGGCGTGTCGGTGACGATTGGTACTGACTTCCCGTCCGGTGAGGCGATGGAGAAGCAGGAGGCTGCGATTGCGGGTAACGCGACCGGTCAGACTGCTGATCAGCACAAGTGCCAGACTGCTTTCGCCTACTAGGTTGTAGCTAGTAGAACATAGCGCAGATACGTGAATATTGAGTGAAGGGGCGTAGCGCCAGAAATGGTGGCTGCGCCCCTTTGTCGTTGATTCTTTCCAGATGATGGACGGCTTCCCGGGTGCCCTGCCGCCGCCTCCGACCCCTGTGATAGCGTGGAGGCATGACTATTGACGGTGAGAGCATGCGTGGGGTTACCCGCCAGGCAGTGAACCTGCTGCTTATTCGCCGGAACGGGGCACACTAGAATCTGCCGCGACCGTTCCGGCTTTTTGACGCGGCATCTCACCTTTGCATCCTTTCTGATGCACCGCCTTGACCACGGCTGCCGGGGACCGATACCCGGCACGGTACGAGCCCCACAATTGGGGTAGAGCGAGACGGACCAACCCACAGGAAATTCATCATGAAAAACCACCAGAAGCCCAGCCCCATGCCGGTACACAAGTACCGCCCTTTCCACGAGCAGATTGTTGTTGACCTGCCGGACCGCACCTGGCCGGATAAGGTCATTGAGAAGGCTCCGCGCTGGTGCGCAGTGGATCTGCGTGACGGCAACCAGGCGCTGATTGACCCCATGGACACCGACCGTAAGCTTGCGATGTTCAAGCTGCTGGTGAAGATGGGTTACAAGGAAATTGAGGTTGGTTTCCCTTCGGCGTCGCAGACTGACTTTGATTTTGTGCGCACTCTCGTTGAGGACGGCCACATTCCTTCGGATGTGACCATTCAGGTTCTGGTGCAGGCGCGTGAGCACCTGATTGCCCGCACTTTTGAGGCGATTGAGGGCGCACCTCAGGCGATTGTGCACTTCTACAACTCGACCTCCGTTCTGCAGCGTCGCGTGGTGTTCAACCAGGATCAGGAGGGCGTGCTGGATATCGCCCTGCAGGGTGCGCGCCTGTGCCGCAAGTACGAAGAGCAGATGATCTCTGACACTAAGGTCATCTACGAGTACTCGCCCGAGTCTTTCACCGGCACTGAGCTGGAGTACGCGGCTCGCGTGGTGAACGCTGTGGCTGAGGAGCTGGAGGTCGGTCAGAACGGCCGCGAGCTGATTGTGAACCTGCCCGCTACCGTTGAGATGGCTACCCCGAACGTTTACGCTGACTCTGTCGAGTGGATGCACCGCAACCTGAACCACCGCGAGCACATTGTGCTGTCGCTGCACCCGCATAATGACCGCGGTACCGGCGTGGCTGCTGCTGAGCTGGGTTACTTGGCGGGTGCTGACCGTATTGAGGGTTGCCTCTTCGGTAATGGCGAGCGCACCGGTAACGTTGACCTGGTGACGTTGGGCCTGAACATGTACACCCAGGGTGTGGATCCGCAGATTGATTTCTCTGATATTGACGGTATCCGTAAGACTGTTGAGTACTGCAACCAGCTGAAGGTGCACGAGCGTTCGCCGTATGGTGGTGACCTGGTGTTCACCGCGTTCTCTGGTTCTCACCAGGACGCTATTAAGAAGGGCTTTGAGGCTCTGGAGCGTACCGCTGCTGAGGCTGGTAAGACCGTGGATGAGGTTTACTGGGAGGTTCCGTACCTGCCGATTGATCCTCGCGACCTGGGTCGTACCTATGAGGCGATTATTCGTGTGAACTCGCAGTCCGGTAAGGGCGGTATGGCGTACCTGCTGAAGCAGGATCACGGTCTGGATTTGCCGCGTCGTGCTCAGGTTGAGTTCTCAAAGATTGTTCAGGCTCGTACTGACGCTGAGGGCGGCGAGATGACCAGCGAGAAGCTGTGGAACATCTTCGCGGATGAGTACCTGCCTGCTGCTGATCCGCAGAACCGTTGGGGTAAGTACCGTATTGAGTCGATTAACATTGATTCGGCTGATACTGGTGCGACCAATCTGCGTGTTGGTCTGAACATTGATGGCCACACCTACACTCGTTCCGCTTCGGGTACCGGTCCGGTGGATGCTCTGCAGAACATCCTTTCGGGCGAGGGCGTGGATATTCGCGTGATGGATTATTCGGAGCACACCATGTCGTCTTCGTCGACTGCTAACGCTGCCTGCTACGTTGAGGCTGCTGTTGGTTCTCGCGTACTGTGGGGCATTGGTGTGGACAGCTCGACGACTCGTGCGGCGTTGAAGGCGATGATTTCGGCTGTGAACCGTGCGCTGCGTGATGAGCGCCAGGCGTAGGCGATAGCCGTACATATTTCGTGCGGGGTTGGCGGGTGACCGCTGGCTGGTGACCATTGACCGTGCATGATGTGGGGGCGGGATGCATACTGGGAGTATGTATCCCGCCCTTAGTCGTTTAATGTGCGCAGGTGTTGTGTGCATCGGCGTGCTGTGGGGCGAATAATCTGCAGGGAGGAACTCTCATGAAAAGCTACGCGATGGTGTTTAGCCCCGTTGATGCGGCGGGCACCGATTCTTCTGTTCGTGCCTGGAATTATGAGCTGCGCGGTGGTGATGATACTGCTCTGCCTGCCGGTTCCGCCGAGGTGTGGGAGGCTGGCTGGGTGGGTTCGGCTGGTCCCGGTATTGAGCAGGATCAGTGGCCGCGCAGTACGTTTACTGGTTTGCCGATGCAGCATATTTTTACGGTGAGGTTGCCGGGGGAGTACCTGCCGGATGCGCAGAAGTATCCGGGCGTTGTGGCGTTCTCTTTCTTCGCCGGTGATGGCCAGTTCGCTGAGGATGAGGCGACTGAGGGTGTTGCTAATGCTGCTAGTGATGACCCGTTTGAGGTGCAGTATGCGCGGGCGCGGGTGCATCCGTATCAGTTGTTGTTGCGCGATATTTTGGATGCCGAGTTTGCGGTGCTGTACCTGAATGAGGAGGAGTTCTCGTCCCGTACACAGCCACCTGAGGATGTGCGCCGACCCGGTGAGCACCGCGGTGAGGAGGAGAGCTTCAGCGCCTGGGCGTTGGCGGATCAGCAGCCGCCGCTGGCTCGTAAGCCTGCTCTGGTGGGGTGGGTTCCGACGGATGACCCGAATGCCGGTAAGGTCCCCAGTGATGTGTTTGAGAATGTGGACCCGCAGACTGGTTATCTGAGTCCTTTCGATTGGGATGCTGAGGATTCGGCGTGGTTTGAGTGGGCGAAGCCGCTAATTGCGGTGGGTACTCATCTGGGCGGCACTCATTTTTATGCGCAGAGCCTGCCGGAGGGTATGACGGCTAGTTATATTGAGTTCGATGAGTTTGATGTGCTGAATTTTGGGTGCGGTAGCGCTGTTTTTGATTTTGAGACCGGTGTTTTTGACTGGTCGTGCGGCTAGTACGCTTGCGCAGGAGAGCGCGCCGTTGACGCGTCTTTGAGCCGTGGATGCACCGCGGTGTACCTCCTGAAACGGCACCCTGAGCGTTTCACAGTGTGGACGGGGTGGTTTGCGGAGGTTCCACATCACCTTCGGCGAACCGCCCCGGGCGGGTGCGCCTCCTGTATCCTTGAATGCGTGGAATGGATTCAAGCAATTATTTTGGGCTTTGTTCAGGGCCTGACCGAATTTCTGCCGATTTCGTCATCGGCGCATCTGAACATTGTTGGCCAGATCCTGCCGGAGAAGGCTGACCCGGGCGCCGCGTTTACCGCAATCACCCAGCTGGGTACTGAGACCGCGGTCTTGATTTTTTTCTGGCGCGATATTGTGCGCATTGTGAAGGCGTGGTTTGGCGCTCTTACCGGTCGTGTACCGCGCAATGACCCGGATGCCCGCATGGGTTGGCTGATTATTATTGGCTCCCTGCCCATCGGCGTTCTGGGTCTGCTGTTGGAAGACTACATTGACACGCAGTTCCGTAGCCTGTGGATTGTGGCGACCATGCTGATTGTGTTTGCTGTGTTCCTGGGCCTTGCGGACCGTTTTGGTCGTGAGCAGCGTGAGCTGAAGGACCTGACGTTCCGTCACGGCCTGCTGTACGGTTGCGCACAGGCGCTGGCACTGATCCCGGGTGTTTCCCGTTCGGGCGGTACGATTACTGCGGGTCTGTTCATGGGTTACACCCGTGAGGCTGCGGCACGTTACTCGTTCCTGCTGGCCATGCCCGCCGTGTTCATGTCTGGCCTGTACAAGACCTTCAAGGTGGTCACCGGCGAGGAGGCGACCGGCTACTACGGTATTCCCTCGACTATCGTGGCTACTCTGGTTGCGTTTGTGGTGGGTTACCTGATGATTGGCTGGTTCCTGAAGTACGTGTCTTCGAAGTCCTACGGCATTTTCATCTGGTACCGCATTGCGCTCGGTATCCTGATTTTCGTTGGTCTGGGCACTGGCGTTCTGAACGCTACTTCTTCGGCGTTCTAAGGCTTTAGCCCTCAGCGTGATATGACATACCCGTCCGTGAGTTTCTCACGGGCGGGTATTCTTATTGGAGTAGATTTTTTGGCACCCGCATGCCTTGAGGTTGGGCGGCGGGTGTGGCGCGTCCACCGGTTGTGGGCGTTTTTACGGAAAGGAAACCCATGCGAGCTTGGGATGCCCCGGCCTCTGTGACTCTGCCCGGTCAGGCTGCGCTGCCGCGTATTTTTGATACTGCGGCTGGTGAGATTGTTCAGGTTCAGGAGGATAAGGCGGCGAGCCTGTACGTTTGCGGTATCACCCCGTACGACGCGACGCATATGGGTCACGCCTCCACCTATGTTGCTTTTGACTTGCTGCACCGCGCCTGGCTGGATGCGGGCGTGCCGGTGACGTACGTGCAGAACGTGACCGATGTGGACGACCCGCTGCTGGAGCGTGCGACTGCGACGAACGTTGATTGGCGTGAGCTGGCTGAGGATCAGACGGAGCTGTTCCGCACCGATATGAAGGCGCTGAACGTGATTCCGCCGGCGCACTATGTGGGTGTGGTGGAGTCCATTGAGTGGCTGTTCCCGCTGATTGAGGATTTGCTGCGCCGCGGCCTGGCGTACCGCGTGCCCGGTTTCACGGATGAGCAGGGTGTGGTGCATCCTGACGGTGACGTGTACCTGGATCTGAAGGCTGTGCGTGAGCTGCCCGCGAACGCTGAGGGCTACTCGTGGGCGCCGGGCGAGGTCTGCCACTTGAGCCGTGATGAGATGCTGGAGATTTTCGCTGAGCGCGGCGGCGACCCGAACCGTGCCGGTAAGCGTGACGCACTGGATCCGCTGCTGTGGCGTATTGAGCGTGAGGGCGAGCCGAGCTGGGATGCCGGCGAGCTGGGCGCGGGCCGCCCGGGCTGGCACATCGAGTGCACGATGATTGCCCGCCGTTTTGTGAATGGTTCGCTGACCGTTCAGGCTGGCGGTAACGACTTGACGTTCCCGCACCACGACCTGGGTGCTGGCCATTCGTGGGCTGTGTCTGCACGCCCGCACGCTAAGCATTACGCGCACACCGGCATGGTTGGTTTGGATGGCCATAAGATGAGTAAGTCCCGCGGTAACCTGGTGTTGGTTTCGCGTCTGCGTGCGGCCGGTGAGGATGCGAACGCGGTGCGCCTGGCGATTATGGGTCAGCATTACCGTTCGGATTGGTTCTGGACTGATGAGCTACTGGAGCACGCGAAGGCTCGCCTGGATACCTACCGTCATGCGGTGTCGGTGGCTGAGGGCCGTGAGGGTTCTGAAGGTGTCACCGATGAGGCGGCTGTTGAGCTGCTGACCGCTGTGCGTGAGGCACTCGGTGAGGACCTGAACGCACCGGCTGCTCTGGCGGCTGTGGATGCGTGGGCGGTGAAGGCTCTGGCGGACACCACCGTCGGTGGCGGCGCGCTGGTGCGTGACATCCTGGCGGCACGCCTGGGCGTGGTCCTCTAAGATGGCTTCGTCGGTCATGGAGGAGCTGTACGCTCTTCGCCCGTATGACCGTGAGACGGTCGATGCGCTCGCCGCAGAGATGTTAGCTGAGGTGCGCGCGTACGAGGCGCAGAAGGAAGCGTAGGGCTTCTGAGAGCAACAAGAGGGGTGGGTGACTCTGGAATAATCCAGGGTCACCCACCCTTTTTGCGTTTAACCGGTTGTGAAACCCGATAACTGATGCTGCTCATCAACGGCTAGTTTTGAGCGGCTAGTCTTCGGTGTCTACAAATTCCTCACGGAAAATCTGCTCACCGGCGAGAACCTCATCAAGGAGCTTCTCCTGAGCAGGTTCCAGATGCACCAGGTGCGTGAGAGTGTAGAGCAACCGCTCGTACTCTTCGCTCCAAGCTTCCGGCCATTCTCGCTGAACGATGTAGTCCAGAGGTGAGCTACTGCGTACTTCCGGCTTCTTGAGGCGGTATTTAGCCCACAGACCCAGCACCTGGTTGCCGCCGATGGTGTAGTCGAAAACGCGCTTCTCCACGTTCTCGCAGCGAGCCTTACCGAAGGAGACCGTACCTGTAACCGGGATGTTCTCTTCTTCAGAGAGACTATCGGTGACCGGGTCGGGAGAGAAACTAGGCTTCTTCTCCGGCATCGTCTTGCCCATGTCTACCGTCGGGGTCGGCAGGGCGTAGTCTACACCACCCGGTAGCGGTTCACCGCGTTCACCGTAGGTGTGTAGCCACACAACCTGCTTGCCGAGCTGAACGGCGCGTTCCCAGAGCGCAGGGTCAGCGGTGAGGGGCACACGAATACCCGCCTGCTGGAGCGGCTCGTCAAAGGTGCGCACGTAGCCGGGGTGTCCGGTGAGCGCCGCCAGGTAGTAAACGAGGTCACCCGGGGCATTGTTACCGAAACGCTCACGTAGCATCTGCGTGGCAGATTCGGTAAGGTTCGGAATACCACTAACAGTAAGTACAGGGTGAGCTCGTCCGCCTTCACTCCCCTTGAAAGAATTCATGTCAGGGATAAGAGCGCTAAAATACAGGCCCGGACCTGCTTTAGGATGTCGTGAGTGCTGCTCAACGATAAAAATCTGCCCAGGAACACGGTATTCCCAGAGTTCGGGACGGGCTCTCTCCAAAAGACGAGAATCAGCCAAGATATACTGCCGGTCAAAGGAACGATATCCTACCGGTACAATATTCGGTGCATCCGGGATGAGCTCGCGAGCAATCTGGTCGTTAAGGCTTTCATGACTTCCTTGGAAAGTATCTTCTCCGGGAAGCGGTTTTTTACCTGCGAAGATACTGGTGCTACCAGTTTTCTTAAAACGCTCAGCACGTACTTCCAGGTCATTACCCTCAATCAGCTCAGCCCACCGTTCCTGCAGAACATTTTCTGAAGGAGCGTAGACCCAGGTCTTATTGGGTTTCACACCCTGAAAATTTTTGGTATAAAAATCTACCAGTTCAGGGTAGCTATCCCAGTCACCGCCAGCTTCGGGAGCAAACTTATCTCCCCAGCCGGAACGTACCGGCTCAAACTCTGCACCGTCCAGGTCGAGGGCAGCGAGGGCTTGCATTTTCTCAGCAAAGGTACCGTGCAGGGCAACGTAGCGAATATCCGCGGGGGTTTCCTCATCGGTATCTTCTTCCCGTAGGAAAAGAGCAATGGACACCGGGGTCTCAATGGCAAAGATAGCGTTCTCCGCCGGAGGCTGTAGGCCTTCGGGGGTCACATTAATAATCCAGCCGCGGCTAGACGAACGGCGAATATACTCGCGCATTCCCGCGAAACCAGGTCCTTTCAGATAGCCGTCTGCGGTAATGAAACAGACTACGCCCGCATGTTGAGCGATATCGGGCTGACCCTCCAGAGTACGGAAAGAATCCTCAAAGACCTTCCAAAAAGCCCATCGCCAGAAATAGACGTACAGGTTCTTCAACACATACTCGTACTTGCCCATACTGGGGGCACGGAAGTCGTTCAGAATGGGAGAGTTTTTTTCTTTCTTATCCTTTTTCTTGTAGCGGTGCCCAGATTCAACCCAGCCACCCATACCCTGTGCTTTGTCTTTGTAGGGCGGGTTGCCGATGCACACCTGAATGGGGACCTCACGCTTTACTCTGGTTGCCTTATTCGACAACTGAGAGAGCAAGCGTAGAGTATTACCACTCATAGGCTTTGCCCTTGAGTAGGGATTATGCAATGTATCTGCCACATAGAGGTTCAAACCATCCTTGGGAACCTCAGCACCCAGCTCCTTAAGAGTCTGGTTGAGGCGCAACTCAGCCACGGAGAAAGGACCCGACTGCAGCTCAAATCCGTACAGATTCTTTGCCAGACGATTCAGAGCGCGAGTACGCGCAGCGGGAGCTAGGCTCTCCGTCTTCGCTACCTTATGCATGACTGACAGAGGATAGGTGCCGGTACCCATCGCCGGGTCAATTACGGACACACCCTCACTTGCCAGACCGTGCTCCTTACCCAAGTAGGTGCGCAGGGCGTCATCCACTAGACGCACCATCTGGTCTACCACCTCAACGGGGGTGTAGTAGCTACCGGTCTTTTTGCGTTGTTCGGGATTGTAAATACTTAGGAAATGCTCGTAAAGATGCAGATATACATCTGCCTTTCCCCCGGAGATATATTCCCAGGAGGCAGCGCCCATGACTCGCACAATGACGGCTAGAGCGTTATACAGTGAGCTCTTCTCATCCAGATGTTCGGTGAGCAAACCCAGCGCATTACCCAGCAGACCGTGCTGAGAACGCAATCGATTAGCCATAGTTGATAGAGATTCAATGCTGAGGTTATGCCCCTCAGATAGTGCAACGACCAGCGAGAATACCACCGTCTG
Organism: Rothia sp. HMSC066G02; assembly: GCF_001813145.1. NCBI lineage: Bacteria > Bacillati > Actinomycetota > Actinomycetes > Micrococcales > Micrococcaceae > Rothia > Rothia sp. HMSC066G02. The sequence continues at coordinate 150,420 of NZ_KV811595.1, forward strand.
CGCAAAGCTATCAGCAAATTCCTCATCACTAGTATTCGGAGCTAGGGTATCTCGCCAATCCTTACGCAGACCCACCAACGGAGGAGGAAGAACTTCATCTTCTTCACCCCTACTCTTAGCTTCTTCCTGCTCTTTCTCATAGAGTTTCTTCTGATCAGAAAGTCCTCGTAGCGCTTCTTCACGTAGCAGAGCCGCAAGAGGAGCGAGAGTTTCCACCAACTGGTCGGCACTCGTAATCGAAATCGGAGTCCAACGCAAAAAGTTCAGGAAGAATGCAGAGAGTGAATCTGGTGCACTCCATTTGCCCCTCCATACGAAAGATTTACCCTTCTTAGTAAATGAGCCGTCCACGTGCACTGCCTCGTACCCGGAGCTTGTTTGTACCGGCTCGCCATAACGGTACAGGCGCCATTCGGTACCGTTGGTGTACAAAAGGTTCGGGAGGTTCCGCAGACGCTGCCACTGCCTATACTCGTGGCCGTTCTTAGCAAAAGAAGCTGGGTCAATGTTCTTATCCGGAGCCTTGAGCTCCACATAACCGGTCAAAACACCATCGACCATGATGGCGTAATCAGGGCGAACCAGACCCTCAGAAACTAGACCCCCCCCCCGCTGTTTTCAGCGAAGTTTCACGGACGGTCACAACCTTCATCGAATGCAAAGCGCCAAAGTCCTGCAACAGGGTAGCGACCGGGTTCGTCAGCTGAGCCTCCGGTTCACCTTCCCCAACGCGCAGGTTCTCTTGCACCTGCTTGCCGAACTCGGCAATCAGTGAGTTGAAATCAGTCACAATACTCTTTCCTTTGCCCATATTTCGTGGGCACTAAGGTGTTTCTGCCCGCAGAGGATTTCCGCGGACTCCCCTCAAGTCTAACCAAAAATAAGTAGCCCTCATTGTTCAGCGGTCATCGCTCCATCCGTGCCGCCGCATTATCACGCTCGCGGGGTAATGCACCACAGCTGATTTGCAGACTCCGCTAAAATAGAAAAGGACTTTTTCCGTACCCTAGTTCGCCGCAAAGCGCGAACAGCACAGACTGACCCAAACCCGAGGAGAATCACCCCGTGAGCAGCGGCACCCCCACCCCCACCGGCGCAATCAACCGCCGCGGCCCCTTCCGCCCCGGCGAGCGCGTCCAGATCACTGACGAACGCGGCCGCATCACCACCATTACCCTCGCCGAAGGCGGCGAATACCACTCCCACAAGGGCTTCCTCAAGCACGATGACCTCATCGGCGCACCCGAAGGCACCGTCATCGCCAACACTCACGGCATCCTCTACCAGGCGCTGCGCCCCCTCTACAAGGACTTCGTGCTCTCCATGCCGCGCGGCGCAGCCGTCGTCTACCCCAAGGACGCCGCCCAGATTATCGTCAAGGCTGACATCTTCCCCGGCGCGCGCGTCGTCGAGGCAGGCGTCGGTTCCGGTGCGCTGTCCATCGCCCTGCTACGTGCGGTCGGCGACTACGGTTGCGTGCACTCCTTCGAACGTCGCGAAGAGTTCGCAGACGTCGCCCGCGGCAACATTGAGACTATGTTCGGTGGCCCGCACCCGGCGTGGAAGCTGAGCATCGGCGACCTGCAGGACACCCTGCCGCAGGTTGAAGAGCCCGGCAGCGTCGACCGCGTCGTCCTCGACATGCTCGCACCCTGGGAGTGCCTGGACGCTGTGGCGGAGGCGCTCGCACCCGGCGGCGTGCTCATCTGCTACGTTGCGACCGTGACCCAGATGTCCCGCCTGGTTGAGGGCATGCGCCTGGACGGCCGCTTCACCGAACCCGAATGTGACGAGACCATTGTTCGCGGCTGGCACGTGGAGGGTCTGGCGGTCCGCCCCGACCACCGCATGGTTGCGCACACCGCGTTCCTGGTGGTTGCCCGTCGCCTGGCTGACGGTGCGGTGCGCCTGGCACCGAAGCGTCGCGCGTCCAAGACTGACTTCTCTGAAGAAGATATGAACGCGTGGATTCCCATGAATGTGGGCGAGCGTGAGGTGACCGATAAGAAGATCCGCCGCGCAGCCCGCGATGCGAAGAACCTCGCCGCTCACGCCGCACGCGCGAACGAGATTGCGCTGGAACAGAACGGTACCGCGCAAAACGACGCAGCTGCTGAAACTGACTCTGCGGCGACTGAGTCCGCCGAATAATTTGAACCACTGACCTGCGGGGGCACGGGCGTTGCCTGGAGCCCCCGCAGTGCATCCACCAGGCTACTCGCCTTACCCGACCACCCGCATCGAGTAGCCGCCGACAAGGACGAACAGCTAAAGGAGCTACCGTGTCCACCCACGAATCTGCAGATCAGGCAGGAACCCCCCAGTACGGCACCGCCCACAGTGCAGCCAGCGCGGCACCGCACTACTCGGCTGCTTTCGGGTCGACCTCCCTGCCCGGCAGTCAGCCCGTCAGCGCGCAGGAGTATGACGCCGTGCTGCGTCGACTCTCCGCGGCGGAGGCAACCCGCGACAATATGAGCCGACAGATTCGTGGTGCGGGGGAGAAGAACCGCAAGCTCGTTGAAGCAATCACCAGCATGCGCTACCAGGTGGAGCGTCTGCGCGCGTCCCTGTCGCAGAATGTTATGCCGCCGCTGAATTCGGCGATTGTGCTGGCGGTGCATGAGGGCCAGACCATGACCTACGAGCAGGTTGCCGACGATAAGACTCCCGCCGAGATTGACACCTACCTGGATGTTCAGGTGAGCGGGCGCATGATGCGTATTCCCGTGTCCCCGCTCATTGACCTGTCCACGCTGACCCCCGGCATGACCGTGCTGCTCAACGATAAGACCGAGGCGGTCGTTGCCCTAGACACCGAACCCTTCGGTGACGTGGTGACCGTGCGCGAGGTGCTGGATGAGCAGCGCGTGCTGGTTGATACGTCCTCGGGTGCTCAGCAGGTGGCGCGCGTGGCTGGTTCCCTCGACATTGAGCAGCTACGCACCGGTGACGCGGTCACGCTCGACACCCGCACCCGCATGCTGACCTCGCAGGTTCCCGCCTCCCGTTCGCAGGAGCTGGTTCTGGAAGAGATCCCGGACGTCACCTATGAGCAGATTGGTGGCCTGGGCGCGCAGATTGAGCAGATTCGCGACGCGGTGGAGCTGCCGTACCTGCACCCCGAGATTTTTGAGCGCTACCACCTGGCGCCGCCCAAGGGTATTCTGCTGTACGGTCCTCCCGGTAACGGTAAGACCATGATTGCTAAGGCTGTGGCGAACTCCCTGGCGGCTCGTGCAGCTGCGCTGAACCCGGGTTCGGCTACTCGCGGCTATTTCTTGAACATTAAGGGCCCCGAGCTGCTCGATAAGTTCGTCGGTGAGACGGAGCGCCAGATTCGCGATATTTTTGTTGCTGCCCGTGAGAAGGCGGAGGCGGGCCACCCGGTCGTCGTGTTCTTTGACGAGATGGAGTCGCTGTTCCGTATGCGCGGTTCGGGTCGTTCTTCCGATATTGAGACGACCATCGTGCCGCAGCTGCTGGCCGAAATTGACGGTGTGGAGTCGCTACAGAACGTCATCGTTATTGGTGCGACCAACCGTGAAGACTTGATTGATGCCGCCGTGATGCGCCCGGGCCGACTCGACCTGAAGATCCGCATTAACCGCCCGGACGCCGCCGGTGCGGCAGAGATTTTCGGTCTGTACCTGACCGAGGACCTGCCCCTGGACGCTGCGGAGGTGGCCGCCGCCGGTTCGACCCGCGCCGCCCTGACCGCGATGATTGCGGCGGCGGCAGGTCAGCTGTACGCACGCACCCCCTCCACGGCGTACGCTGTGGCGACCGTGGATTCTTCCATGGTCGTTGGTTCTGGTGCGAGCGCGAACCTGTCCACTCACACGCTGTACCGCGGCGATTTCGCTTCGGGTGCGGTGATTCGCAATATTGTGGACCGCGCGAAGAAGGCCGCGATTAAGGAGCAGCTGCAGGCGCTGACCGCCGGTGCGGACGCCTCGAGCGTGGGTATTGGCACCCGCCACCTGCTGGAGGCGGTACGCGCCGAGTTTGAGGATCAGGTGGACTTGCCGCCGCTGCCCGATATTGAGGATGCGCTCACCGTTGCCGGTGTACGTGGCCGTCTGGTGTCGGTGGAGCCGCCGCGCTAAACCGAGCGCCCGCGCCATGAGTCGGACGGCGCGCACCCGCTAACCTGCGCGCTCAGCCCACACCTCGCGCTTACCCCGCTATACAACCGGCATTACCGCAGGTCCAGACTTTATATAGGAACCCTTCAGGAGAAACCCATGAACTCCACACCCAGCTACGGCGTGCACCGCATTATGGGTGCAGAAACCGAGTACGGCGTCATCGCGCCCTCCGCACCGGGCACCAACCCGACCGTGCTGTCCGCACTGGTGGTCAACACCTACGCCAAGCTCGCCTTCCGCCGCGGCGCCGCCTTCCGCGAGCAGCTGCAGCGCCGCGCCCTGGCCGCCGAGCTCGTCGCCGAGGAGGCCCGCCAAGCCGAGAACTACTCGACCGAACCCAGCGCCCCCGCCGCACCCGAGGGCCAGTGGCTGGGGGAGTCCGAGTCGCCCCTGCGCGACGCCTTCGGCCGGGTGCAGGACGCCTCCACCGCGCACTCGAGCCAGATGACCCACACCCGCACCGAGCTGACCAGCCAGGACATCGCCCTGGAGATTATGCGCGAGGCTGGCGTGCAGGCACCGGGTGAGCCCGCCGAGCCGCGCAGCGCCCTGGATGCGCTCGCCGGCGTGCACGGCCGCGGTGGTTTCCCGGAGCGTCTGGATTGGGACCGCGTGACCATGAACGCGATCCTGCCCAACGGTGCGCGCCTGTACGTGGACCACGCGCATCCGGAGTATTCTTCGCCCGAGGTGCTGAGCCCCGCCGACGCGGTGCTCTACGATGTCGCCGGTGACGCGCTGGCGTACGAGTCGCTGGTTGAGCTGGGCAACCACGCGCAGGATTTGCCGCAGGTGAAGCTGTACAAGAACAACACCGACTCGAAGGGCCAGTCGTACGGCGCCCACGAGAACTACCTGATTAGCCGTGACGTTCCGTTTGAGCAGGTTGCGGATGCACTCCTGCCGTTCTTTGCGACCCGCGCTATTTTTACGGGTGCGGGCCGTGTGGGTATTGGTACGCACGGTGAGGTTCCGGGTTTTCAGATTAGTTCGCGTGCTGATTTCTTTGAGCGCACGATTGGTTTGGAGACCACGATTCGCCGCCCGATTGTGAATACGCGCGATGAGCCGCATGCGGATGAGTCGAAGTACCGCCGCCTGCACGTGATTCCGGCGGACGCGAACCTCTCGCACTATTCGAACCTGTTGAAGTTTGGTACGGCGGCGCTGGTGATGAACCTGATTGAGTCGCACAGCGAGCAGCACCCCGCGCTGCCGGGTGTGCGCCTGTCTGACCCTGTGGCGGCGATGCACGCGGTCAGCCACGATTTATCGCTGTCGGTTCAGTTGCCGCTGGCGCCGTCTTCGGCGACCCTGCCGAACCCGGTGTCCACGAGTGGTTCGGCGAGTGCCCTGCAGATTCAGCGCGCCTACTATGAGGCCTCCCGTGCGCACGAGGAGTCGAACCCGGCGGGTGTGGATGCTGCGACCGCGCAGATTCTTGACCTGTGGGGCGAGGTTCTGGACGCCCTGGAAACCAACCCGCTCTCGCTGGCGGATCGTCTGGATTGGGTGGCGAAGTATGCGCTGGTGCGCGGCTATGTCGCTCAGGGCGTAGATTATGCGAATCCGAAGTTGAAGGCCCTGGATTTGCAGTACGCTGATATTGACCCGTCGAAGAGCCTGTATCACCGTCTGGTGTCGCGTGGCCGTATGCGCACGCTGTTCTCTGCTGAGCAGATTGAGCGTGCGACGACCGAGCCGCCGCGTGAGACGCGCGCGTTTTTGCGTGGCACTCTGATGGCGCGTTGGCCGGAGGAGATTCTGGGGATTAACTGGGATACGGTGTCCTGCCGTGGCCGCTATTCGAAGGATCTGACTCGCTTTACGATGATGGAGCCGACCCGCTACGGTGCCGCCGAGGTGGAGCCGCTGCTGGATGAGGTGAACCATTCGGATGAGTTGCTGAACCGCCTGCGCTAGTAGCGCCTCGCAGCCACAAACCCACATAAACTCACATTCTTCCCCGGGGCGAATACCCCCATTCGGAAGAATAAAAACCACATAACCCACAGGCGGGGTGCAGTAAGGTCCGGGTACCAAAACCCTTATACCCCGCACCCAACCCCACTAAAAACTTATTTGTCCACAACCGAAAACCCCTTGAGGAGAGAACCATGAGCCGCGAACGCATCAGCGCACAGCAGACCGAAACCACCGCAGCCGAGCAGGAGCAGGAACTGACCCTCGCCGCCTCCCACGTTGTCTCTGACGTGAGCGAGGTCGACGACCTGCTCGACGAAATTGACGGCCTGCTCGCTGAGAACGCTGAAGATTTCGTCACCGGCTTCGTCCAGAAGGGCGGCGAGTAACCGGCGCACCTGCGCGCCGGGTCAGCATCATGGAACACCGTATTTTCGGCATTGAAAGCGAATTCGGGCTCAGCTACGTCCCGCACGGGCTCGGTCGGCTGAGCATCGAAGAGTCCGCCGCCGCCCTTTTCAAGCCCGTCCTGGATCAGTGGCGTTCAACGAACGTCTTCCTGCCCAACGGCGGTAGGCTCTACCTTGACGTGGGTTCGCACCCCGAGTACGCCTCCGCCGAATGCGGCAGCATCGACGAACTACTCGCGCAGGAACGCGCCGGTGAGCTGCTTTTCGCTGATCTGGCGCGTACCGCCCGCAAGCGCTTGCTCGCAGGTTCGGAAGGCCGCCCCCTCGACGGTGAACTGTACCTGTTCAAGAACAATGTGGATTCGGCGGGCAACTCCTACGGCAGCCACGAGAACTACCTGATCAGCCGCAAACTGCAGTTCAACGACCTGATTGCCCAGCTCGTGCCGTTCCTGGTGACCCGCCAGATTCTGGTCGGTGCCGGTAAGACCCACCCGAACGGCGGCCCGGTGCCCGGCTCGACCGACCCGGCGTCCAGCACGGGTGTGCCTTCGTATTCGTTCTCGCAGCGTGCCGACCATATTTGGGAGGCGGCGTCCACCTCGACCTCGCGCGCTCGCCCGCTCATTAACACCCGCGATGAGCCGCATGCGGACGCGTCGAAGTTCCGCCGCATGCACGTCATTAATGGTGATTCAAACATGGCGGAGCCGACGACTCTGCTGAAGATTGCCAGCACCGACCTGGTGCTGCGCATGCTGGAGGACCGTTTCCCGGTGACGAGCCTGGATATTGTGTCTGTTCCTGCGGCTCTGCGCGCTATCAGCCACGATCTGACCGGCACCGCGACCTTCGAAACCACCGATGGTAAGCACTACACGGCGTTGAGCGTTCAGCGTCACTACCTGGATGCGGCACGCCAGTACGTGCAGCAGTACGGCGCGCACCACCACCATACGGAATACGCCCTGGACCTGTGGCAACGCACCCTGGACGCTATCGAGTCCGGCGACTACAGCAGCATCGACACTGAGATTGACTGGGCGATTAAGAAGAAGCTTCTGGATGCGTATATTGCCCGCGCCCGCGCGGCTGGTCAGCCTGCCGATTATGCGAGCGCCCGCATCCGTCAGCTGGATTTGGCGTACCACGACATCGACCCGGAGCGTAGTGTCTTCCATGCGCTGGTTCGTCGCGGTGCGGTCAAGCGCATCCTGCCCGAGGGTGCTGCGGAGGCGGCGAAGACTCAGCCGCCGAACACTCGCGCTCTGCAGCGTTCGCGTTTCATTAACGCGGCGGTTGCGGCGGGGGAGCAGTTCACCGTGGATTGGGTGCATTTGAAGCTCAACGCCTACCCGCAGCATACGCTGGTGTGTAAGGACCCGTTTGCTACCGGTAGTGAGGAGCTGGAGGAGGTGCTGAGCCTGTTGGCGTCTAAGGCGCGTCAGCACCAGGAGGAGGCATTCCCGCCGCCCTGCTAAACAGCACCGCTAAAACCCCAGCTCACCCCGCGCCGCGACACAGCCTGAACACAGCTACATGCCGTAGCATAAAACAGCTAAACCTATACCTGTAAACTGTTCTGTGGCACACGGGCACTCACACGCCCCACTCTCACAGAAAACCCCAGAGGATAACACTATGACCAAACGCTCTAAGCTCACTATTTTCGGTGCCAGCGCGGCTGCTCTCGCGCTTGCACTGTCTGCATGTGGCGCGCAGTCCAGCGGCGACCTGTCTAAGGTGAAGTACACCTTGAAGAACGCGACCGCTGAGCCTGAGGCGTCCTTCGCGACCCCCTTTGCCGCTTCTAGCCCCTCCGCGTACGTGATTGAGGAAGGTAACGGCGAGTCCATCAACGATGGTGACTACGTGCTCGTTGAGGCTGCCGTGTTCAACGGCACCGACGGCAAGCTTAACGGTTCCACTTACTCCAGCGAGCCGATTCTGCTGCCGATTAACGATCAGCTGAAGCAGGCTGCACCGCAGGTGTACGAAACCCTGAAGAAGATTAAGGTTGGCGGTTCTTTCTCGTACACTACCAACGTTCTGCAGCAGCGCAGCACCGCGGGCGTGACCACCACGACCGCTTCGCCCGGTGCCGCAACTAACGTTGAGGTGTACACCGTGAAGACGAAGCTGCCCAAGTACGCAACCGGTAAGGCTGTTGAGGCTGACCCGTCGCTGCCGTCCTTCACTCTGGATGAGTCCACCGGCAAGGCTGATATTAAGCTGCCCGACACCAAGCAGGAATACACTGAGCTCGTCTCGAAGAACCTCATTGAGGGCGAGGGCGCCGAGGTCAAGGAAACCGATACCGTGTACGTGCGTTACATTGGCGTGCAGTACTCCGACGGTAAGGTCGTCGACGGCAACTATGACGCCGCCACCCCGATGGGCATCTCCCTGCAGGGCGTTATCAAGGGCTGGACTCAGGGTCTGAAGGGCAAGAAGGTCGGCTCCCGCGTTGAGCTAGTCATCCCGGCGGATTTGGCGTACGGTAACGACACCGGCGGTTCCAAGCCTTCGGGCACTCTGGTGTTCGTTGTTGATATTCTGGGCGCGGAGGAGAACCCGCAGACCCTGCAGCGTGCCCAGGCGGCTTCTAGCGCAGCTGCTGCGGAGGCGAGCGCCTCGGCAACCGCTGAGGCTTCTGCGACTGCGACCCCGGCGGCTACTGCTTCGGCTACCGCACAGTAACCCGACGCCTACGTTTTTACGTCACATTTTTATATAGTGTTTTATACAGCGCTCGCCGCTTATCCTGTATGGGCGGCGAGCGCACCCACTATTTCGATTCATTTCGAACCAATCAAAGGAGACACCCATGTCTTTCGGTCAGCGTAACCTCGACCGCGAAAAGCCCGAAATCGATTTCCCCGAGGGCGACGCCCCCACCGAGCTGGTCATCACCGACCTGATCGAGGGTGCAGGCGCTGAAGTTGTTCCCGGCTCCCGCGTGCTCACCCACTACGTTGGTGTGGCATTCTCCACCGGTGAAGAGTTTGACGCGTCCTGGAACCGTGGCGAGCCGCTGCCGTTCCAGGTGGGCGTTGGCCAGGTTATCCGCGGTTGGGATGAGGGTCTGCTCGGCATGAAGGTCGGCGGCCGTCGTCGCCTGGAGATTCCCGCCGACATGGCGTACGGTGACCGCGGCGCTGGTTCGGTCATTAAGCCCGGCGAGTCCCTGATTTTCGTGGTGGACCTGCTGGACGTCCGCTAAGGATTAGCAAGGTTCTCGCGTTTTTCGCGCTTCTCACGTAAGACGCGCAGAGACGCGCAGCCCGGTGCTTTCTCCCGATTGTGGGAGGGGCGCCGGGCTTTTGTGTATCAAGTTTTTGTACTGGGCTTTTTTGTACTGGGCTATCGGCGCGTCCGCGAAATTTTATACCCGCGCATTCTTCTCGCAGCCACCCCACACGCAAGTAAGTGCCGCGGAACACACACGGTATGATGGAATCATGTCCACCGCAGCCCAGCTTTACATGACTCTTCACCGCCTCTCCACCGCCGCCGAGGCACCCGATGCCGCAACCCGAACCCAGGGCATCAGCCGCAACGAGCTACTGACCCTGCTCGGTATTAGCACGCGCGCTAACGGCTCCCTCAGCGAGGCCCAGGAACGCGCCTTTGAACGAGCCAAGCAGACCCTGCGTGATGCCGGCGCGCGCATCACCCACGTGACCACTGACCTGGGGGAGCGCTACCGCCTCGAACCCAGCGACGCAGCTAAGCTACCCGCATGGAACCCCACCGCCGAGGATTTCCGCCTCATCAACACCATCCTGCGCGGCTGGGAAGGCACCGAACTGCAGGATGACGCCTACCGCATCCTGCGTAAGATTGCGCTGACCAGCGAGAACCTCACCGATGAGGCGCTCGCCGCCGCGAAGATCCTGGAGCCGAAGACCGGCAAGCGTCAGCGCGCGAAGAACCTGTACACCTACCGCGAGCCCCTTCAGCGCATTTACTTTAGCGATAACCCGCACCTGAATGAGCTGTTTACCGCCTATGCGGAGCGTAAGACGGTCACGTTCACCTATCAGACGGCTGCCGGTGCGACCCGCACGCAGGAGAAGGTCAGTGTTGCCGGTATTGGGTACCGTTACGGCACCTGGTATTTTGTCGGCTACTACACTGAGAGCTCGGAGCGTAAGGAGTACACGTTCCGTGCCAGCCGTATTCAGAAGCTCACGATGCTCTCACGTATCGATTCGACCCCCATCAACGCGACGTTCAACGCCAAGAACTGGCTTGAAGACATTAAGGGCTACGAAGAGAGCCTGATTGTTGCCGAGGTCAACGCCGATTCGACGTTGTCGGAGCCCTTCACCGTGCCCTCGTACGGCACGATTGATAGCGCTGTGGCGGCGACCAGCTACAGCTGCGTGATCGAGCCGCCCGAGGAATCGGAGGATGCCTCTACCCGCCAGCGTGACAGTTACGCCGCCCAGCAGCAGCTGTTGCGCACCCTCACCGACCTGCACAGTGGCACGGTCGAAGATCCCGGCACCTGGGCAGATATCAACCAGCGCAACCGCAACAACTCCCTCGACGACCTTGTGGACCTACTCCTGGGTCTGCACCGTGCCGACCGCTGGGCGAGCGCCCACGATGAGGCGCCCATGCCGTTGAACCAGCTCAACGCCCTCTACAGCGTGGATACCAAGAAAAACCGCGACCTCGGCAAGACCATCATCCCCGAGATTTTCGCGCAGGTAGATACCGTTCCCTTCGAGTCTGACCCCAAGGACCCGGACGCACTCAAGCCCACCTACATTAACCTGCTGCCGGACTTTGGCGGCGCCACCCCGCACACGCTGCTGAACTACGCGCGCCTCACGGACACTGAGCTCGCCATTCTCGTCTTTACCCTTTCTGCCGCAGATATTCTGCACCCGGCGGATGCGCGTCTGGGCAGTATCCGTGCGGCGCTCGCCGCCGCGTACCCGAACGCGCCTGTCTATGCGCAGCACCTGTGCTTCGCCCCGGAGGAGCCTCTGCTGCAGGAGGCGACTGCCGCCCTGAGCAGCGGCAACGCCGTGACCATTGGTTACGGTACCTCTGAGCGTGCCGCGGATCGTCTGGTGGATCCGTATGCGCTGGTGTTGCACCGCGACCACATGTACCTGCATGCGTGGTGCCGTACCGCTGAGGAACGCTACTATGCGGCGCGCGGTGAAGAGGTACCCGCGCAGGTACCTGAGGCTTTTGCTCACGCAGCCACCGGCGAGGCAGCGAACAGTGCCGACAGTGAGGCGGGGGAGAAGGAACCCACTTTCTGGCGCAACTTCCGCCTCACCCGCATCAACCACATTCAGGAGGCGGGCGCGGGTCGCACCCACCCGGTCACCGGTGACACCGTGCCAAACTGGCACGCGCAGCAGCACAGCACTCAGACCAACCCGTTCGCTGAGTTGCGGATTCACCCGACCGAGCATATTCCCAGCGGTGAACCGCTCGATACTCTCACCGCAACGTACATGCGCCGCAGCACCCACCACGTGAAGAAGGCTTCACGCACCCAGTACGTGCGCATCCACTACTACAACAACGCCCACGGTGCCGGCGATAAGAACATTCTCGACACTGTCATCGCGCACCGAGGTGCCCTCGAACTGGTCGGTCCTGCGCACCTGCGCGCGGCGCTGCTTGACCAGTTGCAAACCCTCAAAGCGAGTAGCCGCCGGGGTGCGCCCGCAGAAAAATAGAACTTCACCCACAAGCAAAAACGCCCTAAAAACCCATCTAAGGGGCCAAAACATTAACCTAAAACTTGTATAATGGTGCTCATGTCTTGGTGGTTCTGGATTTTGCTATGGGGCGCGCTCATCATCTGCTCGCTCCTCTATTTGGCATGGTTCACCTACAAAGCACTCACTCGCGGTTTCACACTCCTTGACGAAACCGTAACCTGGGTCGAGTCAATCGAGGGACAATTCGACGCAGCGCAAGCGAACGCAAGCCGAAAACTCCCGCGAGACACCACCCTCGGGGTATTCACACCCATCACCGAGGCATACAATAACTACGAACAAGGTAAGCAGACACGCAGGTCTGAGCGGATCAAGCGACGGGTCTCCCGACGAGATCGACTCGGCCAACCTCAAAACATCGGAGACCTGCTCTAACAGAAAGGCACACCACCATGGGCCAGATTTTCAGCCACCCCGCGACCATCATCGTCGTTATCCTCCTCATCGTCCTCCTCTTCGGCGCACCCAAGCTGCCCGGTATGGCACGCAGCCTCGGCCAGTCCATGCGCATCTTCAAGACCGAAGTTGAGGGCCTGAAGAACGACTCCAAGAAGGACCCCCGCGAGAAGGACGGCGAAGAGGTCGTCACCGCTGAGGTCGTAGACAACGGCAAGGACGGCAAGACCGAAACCAAGTAACGGTCCCGCCACCGACGCACCAAACCCGTGCCAGCCCACCGGCCGGCACGGGTTTTGCGGCACCACCCCATAAACACCCCACCAGACCCCCTCAGCCGAATCACACACGGCACCGACACCCAGAGGACACCACGTGGCAACACCTGACCAGGACGTGCGCAACCGCAAAATCAATCCTGAAGCACGCATGGAACTCAAGGAACACCTGCGCGAATTCCGCGACCGCCTCATCAAAGCGGCTATCGCAACCATCATCGCAGCCATCATCGGTACGGTCTTCCTCTACCAGCCTTTCATTGAAATGATCTCTGCGCCCCTGCAGCAGATCAACGCAGAAACCGGCCGCAACGCAAACCTGAACTACGGTAGCGTCGCATCTCCTTTCGACCAGCTGCTTAAGGTCGGTATGTACATCGGCTTGGTGATCGCCTCTCCCGTCTGGCTCTACCAGGCACTGCGATTCCTGCTGCCGGCACTGCACACCAAGGAGAAGAAGTATCTCTTCGGCTTCCTCACCGCATCTATTTTCGCGTTTGCCTGCGGTGTCGCCATTTCGTACTTCACCCTCCCCGGCGTGGTCTACGCGCTGCTGAAGTTCACCCCCGTCAACGAAAGTAACTACATTGACGCGGGCGTGTACATCTCCTTCATCCTGAAGTTCGTTGTGACGTTCTCTTGCGCCTTCATCATCCCGGTGATCCTGGTCGGCATTAACATGCTGGGCCTGATTCGCGGTAAGACCATCCTGAAGTCTTGGCGCTGGGTTGTTGTGCTCGTTGCGGTTATCGCAGCGCTGACTGCACCCGGTAGCGACATCATGATGATGTTCGTGCTCATGGCGCCGCTGCTGATTTTCTTCTTCGCAGCAATCCTCATCTGCATGATTAACGACAAGCGCCGCGACCGCAAGCTCGCAAAGCTGGCGCAGGGTGCAGACGAAGCAAGCCTGAACACCGCAACCAGTGCCGAAGACCTGGCGAAGATGGGTTACTTCGAGGACGAGAAGACTTCCTAAATTGAATAGCTCGCTTTGAGCAACATCGCCGAAAGGGGCGGGGCACAGAATCTCTGTGCCCCGCCCCTTTCGCATATTCCACAAAAGGGTCTCGAGGCGTACAGACGAATTTTTACAACGCCCGCCGGTACGTCCCCGCAGAAACGCAGCGTATATTGCGCCGAAACTGTGCCGCCGATGCGCTCGCTGTTCGCCCGTACCGGATTAGTGCCCATGCAGGATGCTTTCGGAAGGTGGGCGGTGGGCGAGCGGTTACACTGGACATACTATGAGCAAGCACCACGCACAGTCCGACGCACACACTTCTACCGCTTCTAACGAGCAGACCGGCACCGACTACGCTGCCGCCTACGCCGCATCCCGAGAGCGCGCCGCATACGCGAAGACCGCCCTGGGGGCTTTTGAGGCGTCCCTTGATTTTCCGCTGGATGATTTTCAGCGTCAGGCGTGTGCCGCTGTGGAGGCGGACCGCTCCGTCCTCGTTGCCGCGCCTACTGGTGCCGGTAAGACCATTGTGGGTGAGTTCGGTATCTACCTGGCGTTGCGCCGCGGCATGAAGGCGTTCTACACGACCCCCATTAAGGCGCTGAGCAACCAGAAGTACCACGACTTTGTGCGCGCGTACGGTGAGGATTACGTGGGTCTGCTCACCGGCGATACGAGCATTAACACGGAAGCACCCGTGGTCGTGATGACCACCGAGGTGCTACGCAACATGCTCTACGCCAACTCGACCACGCTGACCGGCCTGGGCTATGTGGTCATGGATGAGGTGCACTACCTGGCGGACCGTTTCCGTGGCGCGGTGTGGGAAGAGGCGATTATTCACCTTCCCGAGCATGTGAACGTCATTTCCCTGTCGGCTACGGTGTCGAACGTTGAGGAGTTCGGCGCGTGGCTGGATACGGTGCGCGGCGGCACGGACATTATCGTTTCCGAGCACCGCCCGGTGCCCCTGTGGCAGCACATGATGGTCGGTCACCGCGTGGTGGACCTGTTCGTACCCGAAGACAACTCCGCGCAGGGCAAAAACCACACCCAGGGCAAGAACCAGGAGCCGGAGGAGAAGCTCTCCCGCAAGCAGGCGAAGAAGGCACAGAAAGCTAAGCAGCGTGGCGCAACCGTGGAGGCGGGCGCCAACCCACTGCTTGCCGGTCTGCGTCTGAACCCGCAGCTGAAGGCGTTACGCCCCGGCTTCCGTTCCGCGCCGGGCCGTGGACGCTACGGCGGCAAGCGTGAGCGTTTCCGTCACCGCCGTGAAGGCTGGCTCAATGAGACGTTCAGCAGCGGCGAGCGCGGCCGCTCGAACCGTCGTGACCGTTTCAGCAACGATCGTTTCAGTAACGACCGGGACTTTGATGCGCGCGGTGAGCAGAAGCCTCTGCGCCCGCAGCGCATTACCCGCCCGGAGATGGTGCGCGCCCTCGACAAACAGGGCCTGCTGCCCGCAATCTGCTTTATCTTCTCCCGTGCCGGTTGCGACGGCGCGGTCAGCCACTGCGTATCCGCCGATATTACGCTGACCACCCCCGAACAGCAGCAGACCATCCGCGCCTACATTGCGGAAGCGACCGCTCACCTGGACACCCGCGACCTGAACACCCTCGGCTACTACGAATGGCGTGACGGCCTGATTCGCGGTATCGCCGCGCACCACGCCGGCCTACTACCCCTATTCAAGGAGGTCGTCGAAACCCTCTTCGCCCAGGGCCTGATTAAGCTGGTCTTCGCCACCGAAACCCTCGCGCTGGGCATCAACATGCCCGCCCGCACCGTCATCCTGGAAAAGCTCACCAAGTACAACGGCGAATCCCACGTGGACATCACCCCCGGCGAGTACACCCAGCTGACCGGACGCGCAGGCCGCCGCGGCATCGACATCGAAGGCCACGCCGTCGTCATGTGGCGCCCCGGCATGTCCCCGGAGCACGTGGCGACCCTCGCCTCAACCCGCACCTACCCGCTGAACTCCTCATTCCGCCCCACCTACAACATGGCGGCAAACCTCATCGCCTCCTACGGCGCCGAACGCACCCGCAAAATCCTGGAATCCTCCTTCGCACAGTTCCAAGCAGACAAGTCGGTCGTCGGCGTCGCCTCCCGCGTACGCAAAAACGAAAACGCCCTAGAAGGCTACCGCGAAGCAATGGCATGCCACCTGGGCGACTTCACCGAATACGTCCAGCTCAGCCGCCACATCGCCGAACTGGAAAAGAAAGCGTCCAAGAGCAACGAACGCCACGCCCGCGCGCAGGCACACCACAGCATCCAGCAGCTACTACCCGGCGACATCATCTACATTCCGCACGGCCGCTCCCGCGGCTACGCAGTCGTCATCACCCGCTCCGACTCGCACGCCGACCCGCGCATCGGCATCCTTACCGAGGACGCACACCAGCGCACCGCCTCAACCCGCGACTTCGAAGGCGCCGTCGAACCGGTCTCACGCATCAAAATCCCCAAGCGACTGAGCCTCAAAACCCCCAAGGAACGCCGCGACACCGCAAGCCGCATGCGTCAGGCGCTCTACGACGGCCGCGCCCCGCGTGCGCTCGCACAGCAGAACATCCCTGCACGCCAAAACAGCATCGACGCGCAGCTGGAGGCTCTGCAGGCTCAGCTGCGTAACCACCCGTGCCACGGCTGCTCCGACCGTGCAAACCACATGCGTTGGGCTGAACGCTGGCAGAAGCTCAACTCTGAAACCGAAGGGTTGCGCCGTCAGATTGCCCGCCGCACCAACACGATCGCTCAGGTCTTCAACCGCATTGCGCGTCTGCTGGAGAGCTACGGCTACGTCGAACGCACCGAGGATAACGAACTATCGCTAACCACCGGCGGACAGGCTCTACGCCGCATCTACGGCGAGCGTGACCTACTGACCGCCCTGTGCCTGGACGCGCACTTCCTCGACGGACTGGAACCCGCCGCCATCGCGGCAACCGTTGCCGCGCTGACCTACCAGGGCAAGCGCGACGCGGTGGAATACCTGGCTCACTACCCGCACCCGTCCCTGCGCGCACCCATCGCGACGATTACGCAGCGCCTCGCCGACCTGAACGCAGCCGAGGAACAGTTCAAGGTCAACCCGACCCCCGCATGCGACTTCGGCCTGGTTGAACCCATGTACGCCTGGGCGAACGGCGCGCACCTCGCAAAGGCAATCGAGGACACCGGCCTTGCCGCCGGCGACTTCGTACGTTGGGCAAAGCAGGTACTGGACGCCCTGGACCAAATCGCGCACATCCGCTCACTGGACCCGGTCATTCGAGCCCGCTGTGAAGAAGCGATTGAGGCGGTACGCCGCGGCGTAGTCGCCCTGGACGTCTAGCCCGCGCCTTAGCTACACCGTACATAGTGCTACACCGCGCCCGACCAGTTCGGGCCACCACCCCCGCTACTGTGCATTGTTCTACATCATCTAAGTTCCGCCTCATCTAAGGACGAACGAACTATCGCAGGCAGCGGGGGTGCTTCTATACTCAAATGAGACGCTCAGCTAAGCTACGCGAGCACAATTGAAGTGCCCGCCCTCGTGTGCGCCTCGGCGCGCCTCAAAGGTGAAAGGAATCTAATGTCTACCCGTATTTTCGTAGATGGTAGCGTGTACAGCCCCGTCGACCCGTACGCAACCGCAATGCTCGTCGAAGACGGCTTCGTCCGCTGGGTTGGTTCCGACTCCGGGGCGCGTTCAATTGCCGACGAATCAGCCACCATCACCGAACTTGACGGCGCCCTACTAACCCCCGCCTTCGCGCGCGCACTGGCACCGGTAGCAGGCAAAGAAGCACCCGAAATCCTCGACTACCTGCAGGCATACCGCGCAGCCGGCTACCACACGCACACCCTACTCGCCGGCATGGAAGACGTCCCCGACCTCGTCTCCACACTCAGCTACTACAGCGCCGAACACGGCACACCCGACATCCGTCTCATCCTCAACGCCACCGGCATTGAGACCGACGAACTGATCAGCGCCATCAAAGCACTACGCCCCCTCACCGAAGGCGAACGCGCCATCAAGGGCCTGCAACTGGTCGGCATCTCTGTCACACCCGAAGAGGCACCCGCAGCAGCACAGGTAGCCGAAGACGCCGCACTCCTGCTCTCCATCGACGCATCCACCGGCTTCACCACCGCAGCCGATGCCGCACTCGCCGTACGCGAAAACCGCCCCTGGCTGCCCATCCGCCTCGACGCAGCAATCAGCACCCCGCAAGACCCCATCACCGACGAATACCTCACCAAACTGGCAGAAGCACGCATCAACCTCGGCCTCAGCGTCTGCGAACCCGAAGAAGACGAAGCCAACAACGACACCGTCCAGGCACTCCTCGCACACGCCGGGGGAGAAGCACGTGAATCTGTGGCATCCGTCGCACGCCGCGCAAACGCAGCCGGCACCTCCATCGCCCTCGGCTCCGACGCCAAACTCTACGCACCCGGCGCCTGGTCCCTCATCCGCGAACTCGTCAACGACGAACACGGCATCTCCGCACGCAGCGCCTTCGCCGCCCTCACCCGCGGCGTCTACCGCCTAGCACACGAAGAAAACCCCTTCACCGGCCAGCTAACCCCCGACACCCCCGCATACGTAGCACAGTGGCGCGTCGAAGCCCTCATGGTCCAGGCACCCGACTCCCGCGTAGCATCGTGGAGCACCGACCCCCGCGCTCGCATTCCGTTGCTTCCGGCGCTGGAGGAGGATTCGACTCTGCCCATTCTGGAATCTATTTACACTGAAAGTAACTAATTTTTTAGCTTGTCAACACCTTTTTAGGCAGTTTAGGAGCAGTGGAGGCCGCCAATGGTTCAGTTGCTCAAATATTTACCCGGTATACTGGATACCTACACTGCCTGTTTTATATGCACCTGTGAGGGAGTAATATGCGCGTTCTAACTGTCATCCCGACGTATAACGAGAAGGAGAACCTGCCCATCGTGGTAGAGCGTCTTCGCAAGGCAGCTCCCGAGGTGGATATTCTCGTGGTGGATGATAACAGCCCCGACGGTACCGGTCAGATTGCTGATGAGCTGTCGGCTAAGGATTCCCAGATTCACGTTCTGCACCGCACCGTTAAGGACGGTCTGGGTGGCGCATACCTCGCTGGCTTCGATTGGGGCCTTGAGGCAGGCTACGACGTTCTGATTGAGATGGACGCTGACTGCTCGCACCAGCCTGAGCAGCTTCCTTCTCTGGTTCGTGCTGTGGAGGCGGGCGCTGACCTGGCTATTGGTTCGCGTTACGTTCCCGGCGGCA
This sequence comes from Rothia sp. HMSC066G02, assembly GCF_001813145.1. Lineage (NCBI taxonomy): Bacteria > Bacillati > Actinomycetota > Actinomycetes > Micrococcales > Micrococcaceae > Rothia > Rothia sp. HMSC066G02. The sequence continues at coordinate 169,573 of NZ_KV811595.1, forward strand.
AGACCAAGAACTGGCCGGCTCACCGCCAGATTCTCTCTCGCGGTGCTAACCTGTACACCCGCCTGATTCTGGGCACCTCCATTAAGGACATTACCGCTGGTTTCCGTGCGTACCGTCGTGACGCTCTGCAGCGCCTGAACCTTGAGGGCATCGACTCGAAGGGCTACGTGTTCCAGGTTGATCTGGCGTGGCGTTCTGAGCAGGCTGGCCTGAAGATTGTTGAGGTTCCGATTACCTTCGTTGAGCGTGAGATTGGCGCTTCGAAGATGGACGGCAACATTATCTTTGACTCCATGTCTAAGGTGACTCGCTGGGGTATGGCTAACCGCATTCAGAAGCTGAAGAAGGCTCTGGGCAAGTAAGCCCGGTAGCTTTTTGCGCAGACGCTTCTCGCGCCTGAGCTTTAAACGAAAGACCGGGGCGGATACATAACGTATCCGCCCCGGTCTTTTTATGCTGTCTGTAGCGCTCTTTCCTGGCTCATGTACCGACGGAACCAGCGCCAAAACAAGAAGCCCGCTAAGAGCACGAGTGGTGCTTAGCGGGCCCTTCTTACAGCGCGGGCTTCTACAGCGTTTCTACGGCGCCTCTACGGCGCTTTTAGAGCGCGTAGTGCTTGCGGTAGTATTCTAGGCGGTCTTCCAGAGTCTTTTCCAGCTCTTCGATGCTGCGGCGTTCCATGAGCATATCCCAGTGGGTACGTGCGGGCTTCTCTTCTTCGGCGTCTGCGGTGGAGTCGCCGTTGACGAGGTATGCTTCCTTGCCGGACTTTGCGGTCCATACCGAGGGGATTTCTGCTTCTGCCGCGAAGGTCACGAAAACGCGGTCACCGTCAGCGGTACGGTATTCGACGCGCTGGCGGGGCGCGGGCTGTACGTTCGATTCGGTTTCCATCGACTGGGAACCCAGGCGCATACCGCGCAGGCTACGATCGCTCATTTTTCCTCCAGTGTCGTCGGGTGCGCTCTTTGGCGCTTTAGGCATAACGTTGGGCGGGGGAGAGCTATTCCCTCGAACGTTTACAAAACATCCATTATATCGGTAATAGTCTCCGCCCGCCCAGCGTGGTGGTATTTATTCGGCGTGATTTTTGGTGATTCACGCCTTTTTATGCGTTAGATTTCGCGTTTAGCCGTTGATGCCGTAGCTTCCGGGTGCCTGCGGTGCGCTCTTGGGCGCCTGCGCTGCGGGATTCTTCGGTGCGTCTGCCAGGTCGGATGCGGGCAGGGTGCCGAATGCGTTGCCGAGGCCTCGCAGTGCATCGCCGAGTTCAGTCGGGATGAACCAGAGCTTGTTGGCGTCGCCTTCGGCGAGCTTGGGCAGGGTCTGCAGGTACTGGTAGGTGAGCAGCTGCTGGCTGGGGTTGGATTCGTGGATTGCTGCGAAGACCTTCTGCACGGCTTCTGCTTCACCGTTTGCACGCAGGATTGCGGACTGTGCGTCACCTTCTGCGCGAAGGATCTGTGCCTGCTTTTCACCCTCCGCACGAAGGATGGCTGCGCGGGATTCACCTTCTGCGGTCAGAATGTCGGACTGCTTCTGGCCTTCTGCGGTGAGGATTGCGGCGCGGCGGTCACGCTCTGCACGCATCTGCTTCTCCATGGAGTCCTGAATGGACACCGGGGGCTGGATTTCCTTGATGTCCACGCGGGAGACGCGCAGGCCCCAGCGGCCGGTGGTGGAGTCGAGTACGCCTCGCAGCTCGGCGTTGATCTGGTCGCGGGAGGTGAGGGTCTGCTCCAAGTTCAGGCCACCAACGACGTTACGCAGGGTTGCGCTGGTCAGCTCGTCTACGGCGCGAATGTAGTTGGTGATTTCGTAGGTTGCAGAACGCGGGTCGGTGACCTGGAAGTACACGACGGTGTCGATGCCGACCACGAGGTTATCTTCGGTGATCACGGACTGCGAGGGGAAGGAAACGACCTGTTCACGCAGGTCGATGAGGGGCAGCACGCGGTCAACTACGGGGATGACGATGTGCAGGCCGGGGTTGAGAACGGCGTGGAACTTGCCCAGTCGTTCGACGATGCCGGCTCGTCCCTGCGGGATGACGCGCACGGTCTTTGCGAGCATCGTCAGCACGAAGAGGATGAGTAGGACCGTCAGAATAAGGCTGATAGGCATTGTTTCTCCTTATCGGTGAGTTATATGGTGTGTTTTTGGAATATCTGAATTGGCTTTGGAGCCGGTATTCAGATGGGTCTTAGTTTGTTGGTCTTAGTCGTGGGGGAGAGGCTCTACGATTGCGGTAGCACCCTCAATGGCTCGTACCCTCGCGTGTGATCCTACTACGAGTGTTCCGGAGGCGGTGCGCGCCGTCCAGGTGTCGCCAGCTAGTACCACCAAACCGGTTTCACTAGTCACATCTTGAGTGACGCGCACCTCAGCACCAATGAGCGCTTCGGCATTAGTAACAGCGCCGGTAGCTGATTTATTGAGCTTTTTCAGCAGCGGCGGGCGCAGACCAAGGACCAGAATCAGGCAGATCACCACGAAAATAACGGTTCGAATCAGCATGTTATCCACGAAGGGTGATATTGCTGCAGTGATGCCTGCACTGATCGCCAGCATGAGAAAGAACAGGTCGAGGCTGAGCATTTCTATGACGGCGAAAACGAGGGCGAGTGCAACCCAGAGTGTCCAGGGTGTCTCAAAGAGCCAATCCACGAGTTTTCTCCTTTGGTGTACATCAACCGGCGTGGTTGATGTTGGATCTGCACACGAGGCGACGGCACCTTCGTGATGCGGGGTATATCCATTATTTCAGGTGGATTGAGTGCTGGCGACAGTTCTGGTGACCGAGTGAGGTTAATACATGAACTGTTAAGACTTTATTTAGATACGGGGAATCTTGAGTTCATTCTAGACCTCCCTAAAAAGCCGATAATATACATTATGTAAAGTAGACCTATTTTCACTACCCCACCGGATGCTCACCGGTGCTTTCTACGCTCAGGCTGGCACGGGTCAAACCATGCTCCTCATAATGCGACCGCGCTGTTCCATCCGCGGTTCTGAACTCCGCTATTCTGAGCTCCACGCGCCTCGCGTCTTCCTCGGCACTCAGCCGCACGCTCACATGCCCTGAACCTTCGGGCTCCTCAACGCATCCCGTTAAACGACAAACACCCGAGACGAGCTCACACCATTCGGTGCGCCCCATCTCGGGTGCCTATCATCAGCTACTGCGCTTCTTTATTCTGGGCTTCTTATTCTGCGTGCTTGGAGCTGAACTCTACCCAGGCGTTGAGCACACGCTCCGCTGCACCGGATGCAATGGATTCGCGTGCATCGGCCAAAGCCTGAGTGAAACGGGTCTCAAAGCTCTCCCCGTTGGTCGGGCGGTATGCCACCAGGCCTGCGGCTGCGTTGATGAGCACAGCGTCGTGAATTGCGCGTAGCGGGCTCTTCGGGGCTTCGCCCTCCCCCGCCAAAATTGCACGGAAAACGCCCGCGTTGTACTCGGCGTCGCCGCCTCGCAGCTGCTCCAGCGGTGCGTTCTGCAGACCATACTCGGTCGGGTCAAAACGGTATTCGGTCAGCTCGCCGTCTACAGCCTCCCACAGGTGGCTCGTGGTCGCGATGGTCAGCTCATCCAGGCCGTCATCACCGCGGAAAATCAGGGCGTGGTCGCCGCGCTCTGCGAAAACGTGAGCCATCTTCTCAGCCATGACCGGGTTAGCAACGCCGATAGCCGAGGACTTCACGCGAGCCGGGTTCGTCATGGGGCCCAGGTAGTTGAACGCGGTCGGAATGCCCAGCAGGCGGCGGGTCGGGCCCACGTGGCGCATTGCCGGGTGGAAAGTCATCGCAAATAGGAACGTGATGCCGGTCTCGCGAGCGCATTCGGCGACTGCGGGAATGGGCATGTCGAGGCGGATTCCAAGGGCTTCAAGGACGTCTGCGGAGCCGGATTTGGAGGTGGAGGCGCGGTTGCCGTGTTTGACGACGGTGGCGCCGGTGCCTGCGATGACGAGGGCCGCCATGGTGGAGATGTTGACGGTGTTTTGCTGGTCGCCGCCGGTGCCGACGATGTCTACGGCGTGGGGGTCGATGTCGACGGTTTCGGCTTTGGCAATCATGCCGGCTGCGAGTGCGCCGAGTTCTTCGGGGGTTTCGCCTTTGGAGTGGAGGGCGGTGAGGAAGGATGCGAGGATCGGCTGTTCGGTTTGGCCGGTCATGATGTGGTCCATTGCCCAGGCGACTTCGGTGTCGGTGAGGTTTTGGTGTTTGACGAGCTGGTTGAGGATGTATTTCCAGGTGATTTCGTGCGTAGTCATGTGTTAAGTGTAAAACCCCCGCCGCGTATCTGCATGGTTGGGTGCAGTATGCGAGACGGAGGTTTGTTAGGCGTGTTGCACCGTGGGGTGCTTAGCGCTGGGGTGCCTTCGGTTTAGTGGAAGGAGTCACCGCATGCGCAGGAGCCTGCTGCGTTGGGGTTGTCGATGGAGAAGCCCTGCTTTTCGATGGTGTCTTCGAAGTCGATGGTGGAGCCGTCGAGGTAGGGTGCGCTCATCTTGTCGACGATGACTTCTACGCCGTCGAAGTCGCGGACTGCGTCGCCGTCGAGGACGCGCTCGTCGAAGTAGAGCTGGTAGATGAGGCCGGAGCAGCCGCCGGGCTGGACGGCGATGCGCAGGCGCAGGTCGGTGCGGCCTTCCTGTTCGAGGAGGGTGCGGACCTTGGTCTGTGCTACTTCGGTGAGGTTGACGCCGTGGGTCGGCAGTTCGGTGGTGGTTTCACTCATTGGTGTTGTCCTTTTGTTTGGTTGGTTGCCCGTGTGCGCCGCGTGTGGGTGCGTGTGGGCGTTTTAGCCTTCACGATACGCGCCCGAGTGTTTGTTGTACAACCTAGGGTGTGCATAGTTCGCCGGGGGCGTGAGTGTTGGTGTGGAGGCTTGACATGTAATTCTGCTTCTAGGATACCGAAAAAGTGGGGGTTGGGGTTTGTGACCCTTCTCCCCCACTTTTTTGCCTCCACTTCCCTACCCAGTGTTTTGCGAGCGCGTTTGCGCCGCTATTTCTGATGAGCGCGTTTAGCGAGCGCCAAGTGCGCTCAGAAGCAGCGCTTCCGCGAGGATTGCGTTCTTGAAGTCCGGGATGTAGAGGGACTCGTTGGCGCTGTGTGCGCGGGTGTCGGGGTCTTCTACGCCGGTGACGAGGATCTGTGCCTGCGGGAAGAGGTTCTTCAGGTCGGAGATGAACGGGATGGAGCCGCCCATGCCGGTCTGTACGGGTTCTACGTCCCAGGCGGCGCGCATTGCGTCGAGGGCAGTTTGTGCGCCGTCTGCGTCGACTTCGGTGGCGAAGGGCATGCCGGAGTCGACGGCGGTGTAGTTCGCCTGGGCGCCGTGGGGTGCGTGTGCCTTGATGTGTTCGGCGAGTGCGCGGTGTGCGTTTTCGGGGTTGTCGCCGGGTGCTAGGCGGGTGCTGATGCGTGCGCGGGATACGACGGCGAGGGTGTTGGAGGAGGTTGCGATGGAGGGGATGTCCATGCCGATGACGGAGATTGCCGGCTGGGTCCACAGGCGGGAGGCAACACTACCGGTGCCTGCCAGGGGTACGGTGTCGAGGATGCCGGAGTCGTTGCGAAAGTCTGCTTCGGCGTATTCGAGTTCGGGTTCAGGGGCGCGGTGCAGGCCTTCGACGGCTACGGCGCCGGTGGCGTCGTGCAGGGTGGCGAGTAGCTGCGCCATGAGGGTGTGTGCGTCGAGCATGGGGCCGCCGAACATGCCGGAGTGGATGGCGTGGCTGCCGACGCGTACTTCGATGTCGCCGGATGCGACGCCGCGCAGGCTGATGGTCAGTGCGGGTACGCCGGCACGCCAGTTGGCGGAGTCTGCGACCACGATGTAGTCGGCGGACAGTTCCTCACGGTAGGTGTTGAGGAAGGAGACGAAGGAGGGTGAGCCTGCCTCTTCTTCGCCTTCGATGAAGAGCTTCACGCCGAGCTTGAAGTCCTCGCCGAGAGTTTCGTTGAGGGCTGCGAGCGCGGCGAGGTGCACGAGGATGCCTGCCTTGTCGTCTGCTGCGCCGCGGCCGTAGAGGCGGTCGCCCTTGCGGGTTGCGACGAAGGGTTCGGTCTCCCACAGGTCGAGGTTGCCGGCGGGCTGTACGTCGTGGTGGGCGTAGAGCAGGATGGTCGGGTAGCCTTCTGCGGCGGGTCGGGAGGCGATGACGGCGGGCATGCCCTGCTTTTCGGTGCCGTCTGCGGTGGTGTAGGTGGCGCGTTCGATGCGTACGTTGTCGAAGCCTGCCTTGGTTGCGAGCGCGGCGACTGCCTCGGCGCTGCGGTCTACCTGGGTGAGGTCGTGCGATTCCCAAGCGATGGAGGGGATGGCAACGAGCTCGGTGAGGGTCTGCAGGGTTGCTTCGAAGTTTTTGGTGACGGCGTCGCGGAGGGCGCTGTGGTGGGTGAATTCAGTAGTCATGTTTCTACCTTACCCCTACCTTACCCGCCGCCGCCGGGTGGTTGGGGTTGTTTCAGTTGCTGGTGTGGGCTTGTGGGGGCGGGTTTGGTGTGTGCCGTTCGGGTATGATGGGAGGGTGTTTGGTCGTAAGAAAGAGAAGGCTGAAGCGGAAGCTGTTCAGCCGCAGGTTGTAGAGGAGCCTCAGGCTCCGGTTAATCCGAAGTTCACCCCGAAGAAGGGCCGTCCTACCCCTTCGCGTAAGGAGCAGCAGGCGGCTCGTCGTCAGCCTCTGGTTGTTAGTGACCGTAAGGAGGCGAAGGCGCGTGAACGTGAGGCGATGGCGAAGGCTCGTGAGCGTCAGAATGATGCGTTGATGGGTGGCGATCAGCGTTACCTGCCTGCCGTGGATCGTGGTGCGCAGCGCCGTTATATCCGTGATTATGTGGATGCGCGCCGTAACCTTGGCGATTTTATGTTGGCTGTGCTGCTGGTTCTGCTTATTGGTGGCTGGATTGCTCAGGGTGTGTCGGGTACGTCTAGCGTTGGTGCAACGGTTTATTACGGTTCCGTGTACGCAATGTATGCGCTGATGATTCTGTGGGTTGTTGACTACTTTATTTTGTGGCGTAGCCTGAAGAAGAAGCTGATTGCGAAGTTCGGCGAGGTTCAGCGTGGTTCTGGCATGTATGCGTTTAACCGTGTGATGATGATTCGTCGTATGCGCCGCCCGGTTCCGATGGTGAAGTACGGCGAGTACCCGCACTAAGTCGTTTGTGCCCTGCGGTGTGGCTCCCTAGTGGCTCTGTGGGGGTTGTGCTTGTTGGGTGTGGGGAGAGGTCCTGAAGGTTCAAGGCCTCTCCCCTATTTTTGTGCCCGCTAATTCTTACCCTCTTACGCGTGGACGTATATGTCGTGGTTATACGCCGGTACGGTTAGGCTTCGATTCGGGAGTAGAGGATCTGCCACCTGCCGTCGCGGTGTTCGAGGGCGAATGTGTAGATTTCTTCTTCCTTGTCGCTGCTCCAGGTTTCTTGGCGGCCGTCGGGTTCTACCTCGGTGTGTTTGTCCCATTCGTGGTTGGTTTTCAGGTAGTAGGTTTGGCCGTCGTCGCTCCAGGGTATGCCTTCGGGTTCGAAGTGTTCGATGCCGTCGATGACCCATCCGCCGCGCTGGTAGAGCGCTTCTATTTCCTTGTAGATTTTGAGTTCTCCGTCGTTTGATGAGGAGAGGAATTCGCGGGCTTTGCTGTAGTCGCCGGTTTGGACGCCGTAGTTGACCCATTGGTTCCAGGCGTCCATGGTTTTGAGGAGGCCGTCGGGGGTCTTGTCGCGGTATCCGTTTTCGGGAGCGTTGGGTTTGGGGACGTTCTGGGCGGGGCCTTTGGCGTCTGCTTTTCGGTATTCGCCGCTACCTGCGTTGTTGCCGGCGCTACTGCTTGAGCTGCTGTTAGTGGCTGTGCCGGAGGCTGTGGATCCGTCTCCTGCAGTTGTGATGTCGTGTGGCACGCAGGCGGCGAGTAGGGTGCTGAGGCTGATGAGTGTGCCTCCGGTCAGCATTGAGCGGCGGTTCAGCATGTTCGGGTTCATGGTTGGTCCTCCACATCGTTGTAGTGCACATCGCTGTAGTGCATGGTCTCCCGTTTATCTCCATTATGCGCGAGCGCGCACTGGGAACCTGTCATTGCTCCTACCCTCTGGGAGTGTGGCGGTCTATCTTGCGGAGAGATTATGAGGGTTTCACTTTGGTTGTTGCTTCAATCAGCCAACGCTCACCGTTATGACGCAACTTAAAATCCCACATATTGTCATTCTTGTCATCGTTCTCTCGACTCTCCCAACTACCATCAGGCTGAACATAAATCGAATACGTCCAATCATGATAACTATTGGAAGACTTTATTGAGAGTAATGTATGATTTTATCAGTACAACATATGCATACATAAACAATTAAACACTGCAATGTTGCAACATAATTTTTAGTTCAAACCACACGATACACACGAAAGGACAACAAACAAGATGAAACTCTACAAAGAAATACTTTTGAACACAGATTCATATTCCAATCCATTCAAATTACCCGATGGGCTAATTAAAAACATTTTCCAACTAATATCCGAGTACTCTACTCCAATAATAATATTATGTGCCATCGGCATACTTGTATCATTCTGTTCTCTATTTTCAAATAAATATTCATTTCTAGATAAATCTTTCGGCACTAGCAGTTATTCGATTGCATGGATTTCAGTTTTTACTGTTCTAGCGGCTTTTTGCCTATCTGTTTCATTTGAGGACCTGGGGTTCACTATATTTAAGACAATCGTTCCAACCACGGCTGGATTTACAGCACTTGCACTCTTAGCTCAAAACGACCAAAAAAACAGAAGGGAATCTTATGAGCGCCACAAAGAATATGTAAGGGACAATATATCAAATCGAAGAGATAGATATTCAGAAGCCATTGAAAAAATAGCCGACGGAGGAAAAGTTAAAACCCTGGCAGGACTACGTCAGTTAAATTCTTTGGCAATTGAGTGGTCAGAAGATAAGTCGATTAGCACATTTGATAAAAATAATGAATTAAACAATATTGCAATTGAAATATCTGATGTTTTCCGCAAAGACACAAGGACTAAAAACCCTAGCCCCTCTCTTCTTGCAATCAATGCATTAGTAACTGCAAACAAATTGCGAGGCTACTATAGCCCAACAGAACTAGATACTGTCTCCCGGCTAGTATCCCGAATTCTATGGAAAATAATAGACGAACGCCTCTCCTCCCAGGAAAACGAAAATGAGAAAATCTCTTTTCTTGAAAAACCTGCCAGCTGGATCATACCTAAAGAAGTTGCCAGCAGATTCCTGATTAATTCAATATATATACAGATATATAATTTTGATACCGATACATACAACTTTGATTTCAGTGGATCAAAAATAAATACCCCAATAGATTTCTCGGGTTTTCAAGGTGTGGATTTTTCTTCAACTGAATTCCACAAAAATTTCACTATCAAGCCGATTCTTTACCATAAACATGATTCATACATGATTAATAATAGTTTTTCAAGGGCAAAATTTAAGGAACTTGTAGAGTTTCGCCTAACCAAGTTCTTATCAATTTCGGATTTACCTCTATTTAATGAAACAGAATTTAATAAATCAGTTAAAATCATAGCTTGCGTATTTATAAACAAAATACAGTACACTCTCCTTGTATTTCAAAAAACTCATTTTCTGGCGTCCGAAAAAAGTGTTTGCATCAATGGATCATTGTTCTACCCCTCTGTCCGATTTTCAGATTGCACCATAAATAACGGATTGTTTAATAATAACTATTTTCTCTCAGGGCTGTCATTCAAAGACACAAGTTTCAAAGAAATCGAATTGCATTCCACTGTAGTCAACGGTTTATCTATTGAGGAAATTAAAGATTCAGGAAACAGTGCAAAGGTTCCCAAGATAATAATTGAAGATTCACTTGTAAGAAATTTTTGCACGATTAAGGGAAATGTTGAATCAGCAAATATTGAAGTTAAAAAATCACATTTTAAAGGGCAAGTGAAGTTTGGTGATTCCAAAATGCCTCATCATTATCAACATGATATAAATATCTCAGGGTCTTTATTCAAGGACCTAGAAATCGTTTCTAATACACAGGTCTCATTAAAAGATGTATCAGTGAATAGCTTAAAAATATCTTCAAGCTCCAAAGGTATTCAGGAAATAGCTTTGAAAAACATTCACAGAGAAACACTCTTCGGGAATTACAGGGCTTCGGAAATAATAATAGATGGTTCTAGGGGCATAAGGAATCTAACTCTCGAAGATATAAAGACAAAAATTCTCCGCATTAAAAATATAGACATAGGACTGATTAAGAACTTAAAATTATGCAATATTGAGTGCGAAGAACTTGATATCGATTATCTGAATAATCAAGAGATAGAAGAAATTAAAAACAGAGCAAAAATTTCATGCCCTTAAAATAACTAGGGGTTGAAATATTTTCAGACATATATGTATATGCGGTAGATATACAAATGTTCTTTAGCAACATAAATTTCTGATAATACACATCAACATCAGATAGGTTATACACACAAAAGGGGGCACCGCCTCCACCCCAACGGGTAGAGAACGGTGCCCCCTTTCAGCATGCAGAGTCAACACGCCAAGTCAGCGCGCCGGGAAGCATAACGCTCCCGCCTGCAAACCTTTTAGCGGCGAGCGCGGCGCAGCTTCACCAGGCCACGGTTAATGTGTGCCGCCCAGAGCGGACCCTCATACAGGAACGCGGTGTAGCCCTGCACCAGGTCGGCGCCAGCGTCCAGGCGCTCCTGCACATCCTCGGCGGTGGTCACGCCACCAACGGAGATGATGGCGAGGTCGTCGCCGATTTCGCGCTTGAGCAGTCGCAGCACCTCCAGGGAGCGCGGCTTCAGCGGCGCACCGGAGAGGCCGCCAGCACCGATTTCCTTGACCTTGGTCATGTCGCTGGTCAGGCCCAGGCCGTCGCGGGCAATGGTGGTGTTGGTGGCGATGATGCCGTCCAGCTTCAGCTCCTTAGCCAGGGCTGCCACCTCGATCACGTCCTCATCGACCAGGTCCGGCGCGATCTTCACGGTCAGGGGCACGTGGCGGTTGGGGCTGACGCGGTCTGCCTCTTCACGCACGGCGGCAAGCAGCGGGCGCAACGACTCGATAGCCTGCAGGGTACGCAGACCCGGAGTGTTCGGGGAAGAAACGTTGACGACCAGGTAGTCTGCCTGCGGTGCCAGGGTGCGGGTAGAAATCAGATAGTCCTCGATAGCGTTCTCGAGCTCAACGACCTTGGTCTTGCCGATGTTCACGCCGATGACGGGGCGTACGGCGCCGCGGTATTCGGTTTCGAGGTCTGCGCGGGCGGCGGCAACGCGCGGGCCTGCCGCTGCGGCACCGTCGTTGTTGAAGCCCATACGGTTGATGACCGCCTTATCTTCCACAAGGCGGAAGAGGCGCGGCTGCGGGTTGCCGGGCTGCGCCTGACCGGTGATGGTGCCAATCTCGACGTGGCCGAAGCCGATACCAGCCAGCGCGGCAATGCCCTTACCGCCCTTGTCGAAGCCTGCAGCCAGGCCGAACGGCGAGGGGAAAGTAATGCCCATGACGGTGGTTGCCAGTTCGGGGGCGGGCTGGAAGTACTTGCGCAGCGCGCGGGTGATGCCGACGTTGCGCAGGGTCTGAACGCCCCAGAATCCGACGTGGTGTGCCTTCTCGGGGTCCATGCCCTTGAAGAAGATGTTGAAGAAGGTCGGGTAGATGCGCATTTGTTCTCCCTAGTGTTGGAGGGTGTGGGTGGTTTATGGGGCTATGAGCCGGGACTGTATGCCGGGCTGCTACTTGTCGTTGGCGACGGCGTCGACAGCGCCACCGTAGCGGCGGTCGCGGCGCGCGTACTCTCCGACAGCTTCCCAGAGGGTGCGGCGGTCAACGTCGGGCCAGAGCACGTTCATGAAAATCATCTCGGCGTAGGCGCTCTGCCACAGCAGGAAGTTCGAGATGCGCTGCTCACCGGAGGAACGCAGGAACAGGTCAACGTCCGGCAGGTCGGGCTCGTCCAGGTACTTCTGGATGGTCTTTTCGGTAATGTTGCCGGGCTTGATCTTGCCCGCCACGGCGTCTGCTGCGATAGCTGCCGCCGCGTCAGCGATTTCTGCGCGGCCGCCGTAGTTCACGCACATGGTGAGGGTGCAGACGGTGTTGTCGATGGTTTCGCGCTCGCAGTGTTCGAGCTCTTCGATGACGTTTTTCCACAGCTTGGGTCGGCGGCCAGCCCAGCGGATGCGCACACCCCAGGTTTTGAGGGTTGCCAGCTGACGCTGCAGCACCTCGGTGGAGAAACGCATGATGAACGCGACTTCGCTGGGTGAGCGCTTCCAGTTTTCGGTGGAGAACGCGTAGGCGGTCACGTACGGGATACCCATTTCGATAGCGCCCGCAACAACGTCCAGCAGTGCCGCCTCGCCGGCGCGGTGGCCCTCGGTGCGGGGCAGGCCGCGTTCGTTTGCCCAGCGTCCGTTACCGTCCATGACGACGGCGACGTGCTGCGGAATGAACTTCTTCGGGATCGGCGGCGGGGTTGCCCCGGTGGGGTGTGCGGGCGGGGGTACGGGCTGGGTGCGTGCCATGTGTGCCTTTCTTCCCTGGCGGGTTCTCCCCCGGGGTCGTTTGCCTAGATATGCGCCAGATATAAACCTGGCGTGCTGTTAGCTATTTTACCGTGACATAGCGCGCATGGGCGGGTGCTTCGGGGGTTATTTTGCGTCCTGGTTGGCCCATGTTTGACGCTCCGGCGTGCATCTTTTACGATGCAGGAATTTCTGCTTCGAGGGCGCTCGCCGTTTTCAGGGGGTGTTCGAGCAGGTTCTGGGTGGTTTTCAGGTAGAGTCCCAGAATTTTGGAGGCGACCGGCACCGGTGCTGCGTCAATAGTCGCCCAGGCGCGCTGATCCGCCGATGCGGTAGCGAGCGCATAGTCGAGCTCTTCGGCACGCAGGCCGGTCAGGGGTGTGTCGGTGGCGGGTGCGCATTGGGGGCAGAGGATCGTGTGGTGCCCGTAGGTGTGGGCGGTGTGGAATGCAATATACCTGCCACTTCCGCCTGTAGCGACGGGGGTACTACTGTCTGCCCCGTTATCGCCCCGGCTATCGGCACTGACCAGCGGGTTGCCGCATCGGGTGCAGTTTTCACCGATGAGCGGCCAACCGGCGGCATTCATGCTACGCGCCAGGTAGCGGGTCAGGATTCTCTGCGGCACGTGTTGCCCGTGCGCGAGCGCGGCAAGCGCCCCGTGGGTGAGGGTGTAAATATCGGCGGTGCTGTCGGTGTCTTTGGTGAGTGCTTCTGCCAGTTCGGCGATGGTGGAGGCGCACGTGTACGCATCGTAGTTCGCCATAATCGGTGCGGTGTAGGCGTGCAGGGTTGCCGCCTGGGTGATGGTGTGCAGGTTGGTTCTGCCACGGCTGAAGGACAGGTCGGTGTGCATGAACGGTTCGAGTCGTCCACCGAATTTGGAGGTGGGTTTGCGTACGGCTTTGGCGACGGCGTGGGTGATTCCGCCATCGCGGGTGAGCATGATGATGATGCGGTCGGTCTCGCCGAGTTTTTGGGTGCGGAGGATGAGGGCGGCGTCGCGCCAGGTGCGGGGTTCGCTCACGGGTGTCTCCGTTCTCGGTGCATGCTCGGTGGGTATCAGGCAGGCAGGTTTTCGGTGGGCTTCTCAGTAGACGTTGCACTCAGTAGGCGCTGAGGAGCGGGCGCTTGGTAGGCGCTGCACGGGTGTTGTGGGTACGGTTCGACCCCTGCCTCGTTACCCCGCATAGGGGGTACCGGTCAGGGGTCGGTCCGTAACGTATGGGCGAGGCGCTACTTAGTCCTCGTACTCAATATCGTCGTCGTCTTCATCTTCTTCGTCGTCGACCAGTTCGTCTAGGTCGTCCTCGTCTTCGTCACCGTAGACGCTCAAGGGGGTGACCTCGTTGTGAGCCTCGAAAAGGGCATCTTCGTAGGCTTCGAAGGCGTTGGCGATTTCTACGTACGCCTCATCGACGGCGGGGTCGTGCTCGCCGGTTCGGTTTACGACGGCGGTCAGGTGCGCCTCCAGCGCGTCAAGGAGGCGGGTGAGTTCGGTGCGAGGATCAATGCTCATGCCATTATTCTACTACCTACGCGCCTATGGTGTGCGCCGGGCGGTCATACGGCGGTTTAAACGCGGAACTATGAACGGGCGCGGCAGGTCAATCGGCAGGTAAATTCGGCGCCGCGAAGAGAGCACCAAAGCCAAAGCGGTAAAGCCAGGTTGGTCACGCGAAGCAGCACGCGGCGCATCAAGCCCCGCATAGAAGACCTTACAGACACAGCGAACCCGCCGTCCCCAGCTCCCCCACTCCTCAAGGGAGCAGGTGCCGGGTGCGGCGGGTTCTTCTGTCGGTTAGCTCAGCTTGACGCTGCGCCTACTGAATGTTTGCTTCTTGCGGGTTGAGCCCGAGAGAATGAGAAGCCGGGTTTTTAGAAGCCCAGGGAAGCTGCGGATGCGCGGATTGCCTCAGCGGATGCCTTCAGCTGTGCCAGCTCAGCCTCGTTCATGGGAACCTCGAGCACGCGCTGGATGCCCTGACGGTTCACGATGGTGGGCAGGGACAGTGCAACGTCCTTGAAACCGTACAGCTCGCCTGCAATGGTGGTGGAGACGGGCAGCACTGCGTTCTGGCCGCCGAGGAATGCCTCAGCGATACGTGCGCCGGAGATACCGATTGCGTAGTTGGTGGAACCCTTGCCCTCGATAACCTTGTATGCTGCGCGCATAGCTTCGGTTGCGAGCTCTGCACGGACCTCTTCGGTGAAGACAGGCTTGCCGTCCTGCTCCCACTCGGTCAGGGGAACCATACCGATGTTTGCTGCGGACCAGACGGGGAACTCGGAGTCGCCGTGCTCGCCAACAACGTTTGCGTGAACGCTCTTGATGGAGACGCCAGCCTTGTTAGCAATCAGCCAACGCAGGCGGGAGGAGTCCAGAACGGTACCGGAGGACAGCACGCGGTTTGCGGGCAGGCCGGTAATCTTCTGGGCCACAACGGTGAGAACGTCACAGGGGTTGGTGACGAGCATGATAATCGCGTTGGGTGCTACGGACAGAATGTTCGGCAGCAGCTTCTCGAGGATTGCGACGTTTGCGCCTGCCAGTTCGAGGCGGGGCTGACCCGGCTTCTGGCGAGCACCAGCGGTGATGATGACCATGTCGCAGTCGCGCAACAGCTCGATGTCGTCGCCACCGGTTACGGTTGCTTCGTGTGCGAACATTGCACCGTGTGCGATGTCCAGTGCTTCAGCGTGTGCGCGCTTGCCGTCGATGTCGTACAGGACGATTTCGTCTGCGGAGCCGCGGACCATAGCTGCGTATGCGGTTGCGCTACCGACGCCGCCTGCACCGATGACGCCGAGCTTGGTGGGGTTGTTGACACCGTTCATTGCTGTATGCCCTCTTTTCGTGAGAGTTATCCGTGTGGTGCGAGAGGATTCTCGCGTGGTCTATAAGGAAGCGGGTGTGTGCCTCGGGGTTGAATTTCCTTGGGCGGGCGTCCTTCCCCGGTGAGCTTGCTTCGTTATGTTCTATTATGCCGCAGATTTTGCGTTTTGTGTTGGGTTATTTTGCTTTTTTCGATGGGTGCTGGTGACTTTATGGGCTATGAGGGGTGTTTTTCACTCACAAAACCAAATAATGACGTTCTGACCTTTTGAGCAAGCTCACATGCCGCTAAAGTAGCCCTCCACATCCACGGCGCCGCCGGAAGCCTCAAAATCAGCACGAACCGCATCCGCCAGCTCGTCGTCGACCAGGAAGTCCAAAGCCACAGACGCCAGACCGAACGCCGCATCCAGAGCAGCATCCACCGCCGCCGGAGTGTCAGCACAGTGCGCGAACTCCACCGTGTGCATACCGGTACCCTCGGGCGCAATCTGAATCAGCGGGTGAATACCGGGCACGCGCAGGCTCACATTACCGAAATCAGTAGAAGCCGCCAGGGTGTCACTGACCGTTCCGGGCGGGTACGGGTGGCGACCCACCGAACGCTGAGCCGAAACCCAACGCTTCAACAGCGGACGGTTCGTACGCACCGGCATGGTCATCGGCGAAGAATCCCACGTCACCTCCGCACTCACGCCAGCCATGAGCGCCGCACCGCGCAGCACCTCCTCAACCCGTCGCGACAGCGCACGCAAAGTCGGCGCGTACTTAGAACGGATATTAATATGCAGGCTCGCGGAGGCAGGAATCAGATTCGGGGCGTCCCCGCCGTGGTCAATAATCGCGTGAATACGGTCAGAACCAGGAATCTGCTGACGCAACAACCCCAGGCCCTGATACGCCAAATTCGCCGCATCCAGTGCGTTACGACCCATAAACGGGTGCGAGGAAGCGTGCGCACTCACGCCCGTATAGGTCACGCGACATTCACGGCGACCCAACCACGCCTGATCAGCCACATCCATAAAGTAGGGGTGCACCATAATGGCGGCATCCACCTGCTCGAACGCGCCGGCGCGTGCCATCAGCTCCTTACCGGCATCGGACTCTTCGGCGGGCGTGCCGTAATAAAGGACCCTGCCGCTGAACGCCTCGGGGCCGGTAGCGAGCGCATCCGCCAGGGCAAGGAAAGCGCCCAGCCCGGATACCGCGATGACGTTGTGGCCGCAGCCGTGACCGATGCCCGGCAGCGCGTCGTATTCGGAAAGAATCGCAATGGTGCGGTGTGTGGCGGGGTCGTAGTCGGCGCTGGTGAGCTCCACCTTGAACGCGGTATCCAGACCGAAGGCGGGGTACTCGATACTGAGGTTCGGGTTACTGAGGTTCGGGCAGGCTTCGCGGACCGCATCAACGAGCGTGCGGGAGGCGAAATACTCCTCGTAGGCAGTCTCAGGATGCGCGTGAATCGCCTTGAGAATTGCGGTCAAAGAGTCCGCGCGCGTGGCTACGGATTCGGCGAGGTCGCGGCGAATATGCGCCAGCCCGCTGTCTTCGTCGAGGCGGTGCCCGTGATGCTTGCCGTGACTACGTTCCTGCTCGGGATGCGCATGGTCGGGGTGCTTGTGCCCGTGCTTGCGGCGGTGCTCAGCGGCACGCTTACGCTGCTCGGTTTCGAGGGCGAGGATTTCGGAGTACTCGCTACCGCGCACGCAATCAGCGTCGGGTGCGTCGTAGTGGCGGGTTGTTGCGGCGGGTCGGTTCGGTGCCGTTCGACCGGAACTGTCAGAAGTAGGCTGGGTGTGGGCGGCGGTGCCCTGTGCGTTCGCGTCAGTCATGCTTCTACGCTACCGTCTGCGCTCGCCGGGCGCTAGATGCTCGGGCGTGATGGAGTCGAAAACACCCAAAAAGAAATATCTGTCACATAAAAGAAATTTTGTATATATCCTAGGAATCTTTGATTTATAGGAGTAGCGTTAAGCACATGGGAGCGACAATCCAGCCGCACCCGTCACCATCCGGCGCTAGCGATGCGAATGCCGGCAGGACAGTTCACAACCGGTCCAAACCATGTCGTTTGGGCCTCTGTCAATACAGTGACAGACCCAAGGACGCGAACCGTACCGGCAAGCACACACCGCAGTGAGCGCCACAACCACGCTAAGGAGCTCCAATCCCATGAAGGCAGCACGCTTCTACGACCGTAACGACATCCGCATTGA
Source organism: Rothia sp. HMSC066G02 (assembly GCF_001813145.1). Taxonomy (NCBI): domain Bacteria; kingdom Bacillati; phylum Actinomycetota; class Actinomycetes; order Micrococcales; family Micrococcaceae; genus Rothia; species Rothia sp. HMSC066G02. Next base: position 187,211 of record NZ_KV811595.1, read on the forward strand.
AGACATCCCCGCACCCGAAGCAGCTGCGGGCGAGGTTCTGATTAAGGTCGCCTGGTGCGGCATTTGCGGTACCGACCTGCACGAATACCTGGACGGCCCCATCTTCTGCCCCCAGCACGGTCACCCCCACCCCATTTCTGGCGAGGACTCCCCCGTCACCCTCGGTCACGAATTCTCCGGTGTTGTTGAGGCACTGGGCGAAGGCGTAGACGACCTTGAGGTTGGCGACCACGTTGTCGTCGAGCCCTACATCATTCGTGATGACGTCTACACCGGCCCCGACTCCAAGGACTACCACCTGTCTAAGGACATGAACTTCATTGGTCTGGCAGGTCGCGGTGGCGGTCTGTCCGAGAAGGTTGCTGTCAAGCGTCGCTGGGTTCACAAGATTCCTAACAACATTCCCCTGGACGAGGCTGCACTGATTGAGCCCCTGAGCGTTGGCTACCACGCTGTTGAGCGTGCAGGCGAGTTCGAAGAGGGCGCATTCGCACTGGTGACCGGTGCTGGCCCCATCGGTCTGCTGACCTCCGCAGTTCTGAAGGCTAAGGGCGCTAAGGTTATCATCTCTGAGCTGTCCCCGCTGCGCCGCCAGAAGGCTCTGGACTCCGGCGTTGCTGACTACGCTTTCTCCCCCGCAGAGGTTGACGTTCTGGCTGAGATTCACAAGCTGACCGACGGCCGTGGCGCTGATATCGCGTTCGAGTGCACCTCCGTTCAGCCCGCACTGGACCTGATTCTGGATGCTCTCAAGCCCACCGGTAAGGTCGTCATCGTCTCCATTTGGGGCAAGCCCGCTTCCCTGGATGTTCAGAAGGTTGTGCTCAAGGAGCTCGATATCCGCGGCACCATCGCATACGTGAACTCCCACCCGGAGACCATCAAGCTCGTTGAGTCCGGCAAGATTGACCTCAAGCCCTTCATCACCGGCAAGATCGCTGTGGAAGACCTGATTGACAAGGGCTTCGACACCCTGATCAACCACAACGAGACCGCTGTGAAGATTCTGGTCACCACCGACCCGGAGCGTCTGGCTGAGTAATCTCTCTGAGTGCTGAGTAATTCAGTTTCAGCTGATGCAGCTACTCTTCTAGCTTCCTTAGCGTAGCTAGTGTGGGGTGAGGTTCCTTTCGAGGAGCCCCACCCCACTACTTTTTTGTACGCTTTTTACCGGGTGCACAAAACCGGGAATACAAAACCGAGCATACAAAAATCCCCGGTTCCGAAGAACCGGGGATTATCTGTGCGCGAGGGGGGACTTGAACCCCCACCCTCTAATACGAGGACTAGCACCTCAAGCTAGCGCGTCTGCCTATTCCGCCACCCGCGCAGGTGACTTTCGAACGTTTTCCTTTCGGTGCCGTTCGAAGCAACACGTAATACTATACGGGCTTTCTGGATACTCCGCAAATCGAAAGAGTATGTTCTGCATCACATATTCGAGGTTGGTTAGTTCCCCACACCCCGGGTAATCTTCTCGCACCTTGAGTAATATGACCGGCACGCCCACTCAACTGCCATATTTGCGGTCATAACGACTAGAATAAAGAGCATGAATAATGAGAACCTCTCCCGCGAAGAAGCCGCAGAACGTTCGGCTCTCATCAGTGTCGACACCTACGACGTGCATGTTGACCTGACTAACGCCAAGGACCCCGAATTCGAGTCCTACCCCACCGTCACCACCGTCCGATTCTCCTGCGACACCCCCGGTGCAGAAACCTTCATCGACTACATCCACCACAGCGTCGACTCCGTTAAGCTCAACGGCACCGAACTGACCCTGGCCGATGTCGTCAACGGCGCACGCATCACCCTGCCCAACCTGCAGGCAGAAAACGTGCTCACCATCCACGGTCGCTCCTACTACTCCCGCTCCGGCGAAGGTATGCACCGCTACTTCGACCCCTCCGATGGTCGCGTCTACCTGTACACCCAGTACGAGCCCTCCGACTGCCGCCGAGTCTTCCCGAACTTCGAGCAGCCCGACCTGAAGGCAGTCTTCAACTTCCGCATCACCGCACCCAAGGACTGGGTCGTCAGCTCCAACGGCGTACTCGAATCCCAGGTCGTAGACCCCACCGACGACTCCATCACCAAGCGAGTCTTCTCCCCCACCGCAAAGATCTCCACCTACATCACCGCAATCGTTGCCGGCGAATACTTCACCGCAACCACCACCTACAAGCCCAAGAGCAAGGTCAACAGCGGCGACATCCCCCTGGTCGCATACTGCCGCCAGTCCCTCAAGCCGCACTTCGACTACGACCACATCTTCAAGGTCACCGAAAACGGCCTGGACTTCTTCCAGGACCTCTTCGACTACCCCTACCCGTACCCCAAGTACGAGCAGGCATTCGTGCCCGAATACAACATCGGCGCAATGGAGAACCCCGGTCTGGTCACCTTCACCGAAGACTACATCTTCGTCTCCGGCGCAACCGAGGATGACCTCGAAGGCCGCACCAACACCATCTGCCACGAAATGGCACACATGTGGTTCGGCGACCTCGTCACCATGAAGTGGTGGGACGACCTGTGGCTCAAGGAATCCTTCGCAGACTTCATGGGCACCCTCGGCGCTAAGGAAGCCAACAACTTCAACGACGCCTGGGTCACCTTCGCGAACAACCGCAAGGCATGGGCATACATGCAGGACCAGCTGCCCACCACCCACCCCATCGTCGCTGACATCCCTCACCTGGAAGCAGCATCGCAGAACTTCGACGGCATCACCTATGCAAAGGGCGCATCCGTGCTCAAGCAGCTGGTCGCCTACGTCGGCTTCGACACCTTCATCGAGGCAGCACGCGTGTACTTCAAGCGCTTCGAGTGGGGCAACACCTCCCTGAACGACTTCCTGCAGGTACTCAACGAGGTGTCCGGCCGCGACATGCAGGCATGGGCTAACGCATGGCTGCAGACCTCCGGCGTGTCCGCACTGGGCACCAAGCGCGTCTACGGCGAAGACGGCCAGCTCACCGACCTGATCCTCACTCAGGAACTGCCCGCACAGCAGCCCGCAGGTCTGGGCCGCCCCCACGTTGCAAAGCTGGAAACCTTCGCGCTGACCGACGGCAAGCTCACCTCCACCGGCCTGCTCTCCCTCGAGTACCCGGCAGAGCCCGTCTCCGAGCACCGCGTGGAGCTCACCGACGAGCAGAAGAAGCTCGTTGGCGAAGCTGACCTGCTCATGCTCAACGCAGAAGACCACACCTACGCCAAGGTTGCTCTGACCGACGAAGACGGCCTGCAGGCAGCTATCGAAGGTGTCTCCACCCTCGAATCCGCGCTCTCCCGCGGCCTCATCTGGGGCTCCCTCTGGGAGAACGTGCGCGATGCACGCCTGCCCGTCACCACCTACGTCGACGCAGTCGTACGCAACGTCTCCAAGGAACCGAGCGCATCCCTGCTGGGCACCATGGTCAACAACGCACAGGTCGCTATCGCAACCTTCTCCGCACCCACCGGCCGCGAGCGCCTCTACGACGCTCTCTACGACGCATTCGCAGCCGCACTGGCACAGGCTAAGCCCGGCTCCGACGAGCAGCTGATCCTGCTGCGCGGCCTGATTTCGGTCTCCACCAACGCGACCAAGGGTGAAGAGCTCTGCCGCGATATTGCCCGCGGTGCTTTCGAAGACACCACCGGCGATATTGCTGACGCAACCGGCATTCCTTACGACCAGAACCTGGGTTGGAGTGCACTGGGTGCGCTCGCAAGCCGCGACCTGGTGACCGTTGAGGATCTGGACCGTGCGGCGAAGTACAGCCCCTCCTCGATTTCTTCGAATGGTTACGCGTACGCGATTGCTGCCCTGCCCTCTGCTGAGCGTAAGGCTGCGGCGTACAAGACCATCATGGAAGACGAGTCGCTGTCGAACGACGCTCTGGCTTCGACCATTAACGGTTTTGCTCGCGGTCCGGTTGAGCTGCGTGAGTCCTACTACGACTCCTACTTCGAGGCTCTGCTGCCCCTTTGGGCGTCTCGTTCGATTGGTATGGCGACCCGCATTGTGCGTGGCCTGTACCCGAAGGCTCCGTACAACACCGGCTCCACCGAGGGTCTGGGCGTTGAGGGCAACCCCTCCGTGGCGCTGGCTCAGCGTTGGCTGGAGGCGAACCCCGAGGCTCCGTCGGCTCTGCGTCGTCTGGTTCTGGAGGCTCAGGACCACGGTCGTCGTTCGATTGTGGCTCAGAAGTTCAACGCCTCCCTGCAGGACTAAGCTACATGGTTTGAGGGCTTGTGGCGGGGTGTGAGCCGGTATCTAGACTAGGTTCCGCTCTCCCCCGCTAGGTTCTCTAGCCTCTTTGAGAGACTGCCGTTCGGCACGCCCCCGGTAACGTACCGGGACGCGCCGGGCGGTGGTCTTTTTCTGGCTCATCTATAGAATTCATAGCGGCGGTATGCCGTCTAAATATTTCCCTCATACAGTGGTTCACATACTGACAAGGGCACTTATTACCGGGGCAGTTTCACCAGGGCACAAAACTATATGCACCCGGTGCTAAAAGACAGATAAATGTCACCCGTTTTTGTGAGCTGTCCACACTGAAAGCATGAGAGAATAGACTAGGTATCCGCTCGCTTAGACACATCAGAAGGAGTTTTCAGTGGTCGATTACGCACTCGGTGACCGCGGTAGCGTTGACATTGTCACCGATGATTACTACGAAGCAGAAACCCTCCAAATCTTTGAGGAACTGCACATCGACCGTGAACGTATCTGGTACGGTGAAGCGCGCCTCGTTCCCGAACCGGATAACCCTTACGAACCTAATAGCATCGCTGTCTACATTGACGAATTCAAGGTAGGCCGCATGAGCCCGGCAGACTCCGCCGCGTACTGGGATTCCATTACCCGCGTGGTCGCCTCCGGTTACGAACCCATTGCGCACCTGCAGCTTTCCGCCGTTGCCGTGCGTGCTGAAGGCGGCGGCATGCACGTGAAGAGCACCGGTGTGCTCTCCCTGTCCGCACCCGGCTCTCTCTTCCCCCTCAACGACGCACCGACCCGCGCGACCCTGCTGCCCCAGGGCCCGTCCATGAAGGTACTCGACGAGAAGGAACACTCCGAATACCTGCACAGCATCCTGCCGCCCAGCGGTGAAGGTCGCGTGATCCTGACCCTGGAAGCGAACCAGCTCAAGACCTCCGACGGCCGCTTCGTTGACAGCGTGGAGGTGCGCCACGACCGCAAGCTCGTGGGCCGCCTGAGCACCCAGATGTCTGAGCAGCTCGCACCCGTCATTCGTTACGCGTTTGAGAACGACCGCCTCACCAGTGCGTGGGGCACTATTCGCGGTAACACCCTCGAGCTGTCGCTGACCGTTCAGGCTGCACGCCCCGCCGACATTCCGCAGGAATGGTACGAGACTCTGCCCAATAACGTTCCGGCACTGCTACCCGCTGGCGAAGAGTACGAGGTGCCCGCCGCATTCGTACCCACCGAAGGCGAGCGCCACTACCTGGAGTCCTCCGCACAGCAGGCTCCGAAGAAGCGTCGCGGTTTCATGAGCTCCCTGACCGGTGGTTCCATTGCTTCTGAGTCGACCCACCATGAGCCCACCGCCGAGAAGCCGATGATCGAGTACAGCCTGGAAGAAGAGGAGTACTACGAGCCGAACGAACGCGACCGCCTGGTGAACCTGGTCAAGGGTGCAGGCCTCGCCGTTCTGGTCGCCGGCCTGATCTCGATGCTGTGGACCCCGATGCTCGGCATCCTCATCGCTATTCTGGGTGGCGCTGTCGCGGCTGTAGCGTTCTACTTTGGTCGCCAGCCCCACTACGACGACTACGAGGAATACGACGAGTACGAGGAAGAATACGAAGAGACTGACGAGGCTGAAGAAGCAGACTCGAAGGCATAAACTCCTTCCCAACAGGACGTAAAAATACGAAAGGGGCGACTACCCCACCATCACGGTGAGGTAGCCGCCCTTTCACGTACCCTGTTTTCCCAGGAACGGTTAACTAGGAACGGTTAAACACAGCGGGGGTGAAAGCGCATACAAGCGTTCACCCCCGCAAGGAGTTAGATCTTAGTCCTGACCGTAAGTAGCCATGAACTGATCCATCGTGTCATTCTGCAGTGCGCTTGCCAGGTGGGCATTTGCAGCCTGGTTAACCAGAATGATTGACTGACCGTCATAGGACCAACCCGGGCCAGCGTTCGGCAGAGTGGTCATGCGCATCGTAGTGTCACCGCTGGTCAACACCGGAGCCGCAATCTGAGCAATCTGCGCCGCATTCAGACCGGAGTCCACACGCATGTAATCAGTCAGAGACTCGATAGAAGACTGGAAAGAAGCAACATTGCTCAGCGCGCCCTTAGCCTTCATCGTGTTGTATAGGCCGCGCAGGAATGCACGCTGGTTACGAACACGCTGGTAGTCACCATCAGCGAAAGAGTAACGTTCACGAACAAAGCTCAGAGCGCCACTGCCGTTGAGGTGCATCAGACCCGGGGTAAAGGTCCAGACATTACTGGTGAATGCGAAGGGAACCTGGACGTCCACGCCACCAATGGCATTCACGAGAGACTTGAATCCTTCAAACTCAATTTCAGCCACATGGTCGATCTTGACGCCCACCAGGTTTTCGATGGTAGCAACCTGTAGGGAAACACCGCCGTAGTTTAGCGCCGCGTTCACCTTAGCCGTACCGTAACCGGGAATATCAACCCAGGTGTCACGCATAATCGAGATGATGTACACACCCTTGCCGTCAGCCGGGATGTGCATCAGCATGATGGTGTCCGCACGGGAACCGCTCACCAGAGCTGCATCAGCACCAGTACGGGTATCGCTACCGAGCAGCAGAATGTTCTTGCCGGGTCCCTTAATAACGCCGTAATTGTATCCGTTGTCCAAGATACCGTCGCCGTCCTTATCGTGTTCGCTGGCGTTCGCTGCAAGAGCCGCAGCAGCATCGGAGCTGTTCTCACCATTAGCACCGTTCTTGCCGGTATCCGAGTTGGTGACGGTCGGAGCCTTCAGCTCCGTCACGTTGAGCTTCTTAGCCTCGCCAAGCTGCTCCTTAATTTTGCTGAGATCTTCATCCACCTTAGTGATGGAGTCAAACTTCTCGGTCTTGCTATCCCAGGTGTGGCCAGCACGCCAAATAAAGAAACCAATACCGAGGGTAATAACCAGCAGAAGAATCAGCAGGATCAGCAGAATACGCTTGACCCATTTCTTCTTCTGCGACGGTTCAGAGTGAGCGTCGCTCATTAAGTTGTCCTTTGTTTGAGGTGGTGATACGCGAGACGCGCAGCGCATCCAGCGAAGTCTCTCGAGTGCAGAGAGCCGGAGAATACCCGCCGATATGGGGCGGCGCTGGAGGGCACAGAAAATGCACAACTCGCAAAATACTTTCCCATTGTAACGCTGTCAGCGGGTCTGCGCACCGGCGAACGAAAGGTTTTACACTACAACTTTCCTCACGTTCACGCGATTTATTTTGCTATGTGCCGCAGAACGCACAATGCCCCGCCTCCCTGAAAACCAAGGAGAACGGGGCATTGATTTCGCTAAAAAGCAAAACTGGGACAGAAGATTTACTTCTTGCCGAAGTTGCCGAAGCGTGCGTTGAAGCGCTCGACGCGACCTGCGGAGTCCATGATGCGCTGCTTACCGGTGTAGAACGGGTGCGACTCGGACGAGATTTCAACCTCGACGATCGGGTACTCGTTGCCGTCTTCCCACTTCTCGGTCTTGTCCGAGGTCATGGTGGAACGGGTCAGGAAGACCTTGCCGGATGCGAGGTCGCGGAACAGAACCAGGTTGTAGTCCGGGTGGATTTCTGCCTTCATTGATTACCTTCTTCTGCTACTGGATTTTGCCAGTAGCCCTTATATAGATGGAGTAGGTTTTTCGATGTGCAGCTATCGAGAAAATCTCAGAGCGCATCACCATTGTGCCCGCATAGGGCGCACACAACCCATTAAGGGTACCACCTTCACGGATTAAATCCCAGTACGTTCCCTCACAGGCACCAACCGACACGCCGCAAGGGCACCCGAAGAAGGCACTCACGCGGGTTAATAACCAGGTGAGACCTCAGGTTATGAACGCGGGCGGGTCTCCCAGAACGCCACGGCGCTCGCCGCCGCAACATTCAAAGAATCCACACCGTGCGACATCGGAATCATCACCGTATCGTCACACGCCGCCAAGGTGCGGGGCGACAGACCGTGCCCCTCCGTGCCCAGAATCAGCGCAAGCTTCTCATCCCGGCGAGCAGACAGCTCCTCCAGGGTCAGCGAGTCCTCCTCCAAAGCCAACGCCGCGCTCTTAAAGCCCAGCTCGTGCAGGGTCTGCAAGTCAGCAGGCCACGACTCCAGGCGAGCCCACGGCACCTGAAAAACAGTACCCATCGACACTCGAATCGAGCGGCGGTACAGCGGATCAGCGCACCGCGGAGTCACCAGCACAGCATCCACGTTCAGCGCGGCAGCCGAACGGAAAATAGCGCCCACATTCGTGTGGTCCACAATATCTTCCAAAATCGCCACGCGAGAGGCACCCTGCAGCAACTGCTCCAGAGGCTGCGGCTCCGGACGAGCCATCGCCGCCAACGCACCACGATGCAGATGAAAACCGGTCACCTGCTCCAGCTGCTCCTCACTACCCACATACGCGGGAGTGTCAGGATGGGCGCGCAGAACATCCGCCAAATCATCAGCCCACTTCTCACTCATCAGGAAAGAAACGGGCTGATGACCGGCAACGAGCGCACGACGAATCACCTTCGAGGACTCCGCAATGTAAATACCCCACTGCGGCTCCATGGCGCTACGGAGCTTCACATCGGTCAGCTGCGTGTAGTAGCGCAAAGCCTGCTCGGGTGCCTGCGCCAGAGCCGTGACCGACTCGATGGCGTAGACACGCTCGGCACGCTCAGCGATCTGTTCGGCGCTCAGCTGCTTCGGGGCACGGCTCATGCGCGCTTGAACGCGGAGTAACGACCCGCGGAGGTGACGGTCAGAGCCAGGTCCATATCGTAGGTTGCGGCGAGGTTAGCCTCGGTAATGGTGGACAGGATCGGGCCGGCAGCAACCACGCCGCCGTCACGGATCAGCAGGGCGTGGGTGAAGCCCGCCGGGATTTCCTCGAGGTGGTGGGTGATGAGCACGGTAGCCGGTGCGTAGGGGTCAGCGGCAAGTGCGGTCAGACGCTCAACCAGGTCCTCACGGCCAGAGATGTCCATGCCTGCGCCGGGCTCGTCCAGCAGCAGCAGTTCGGGGTCGGTCATCAGTGCGCGAGCAATCAGCGCACGCTTGCGCTCGCCGTCGGAGAGGGAGCCGAAGGTGCGGTCAGCGAGGGTGTCGACGCCCCACTCAGCCAGCAGTTCGGTGGCACGCTCGTCGTCCATGACGTCGTATTCTTCCTTCCAACGGCCGGACACAGCGTACGCTGCGGTCACGACAACGTCGGAAACCTTCTCGTTGGCGGGAATCTGGGTAGCCGAAGCACCGGAGGACAGACCAATGCGCGGGCGCAGGTCGAACACGTCAACAGCGCCGAGGGTCTCGTCAAGGATTTCAACCTCGCCGCTGGTCGGGTGCAGGCGGGCTGCCGCAATCGAAAGCAGAGTGGACTTACCGGCGCCGTTGGGGCCCAGAACGACCCAACGTTCACCTTCGTTCACAGTCCAGGAAACGTCGTTGAGAATCTTGCGGCCGCCGCGAATCACGGAGACATTCTGAAGGTTGAGTACGGTGCTCATGGTTCTTCTTCCAGTGAGTTAGATGGATGGGATGCGCCCCACCCCGCAACCCGTGCCGGGTTATCGGAGCGGTTGGCGCATAGTGCGCGGGTACCCCACATTGGGTTCCTCGCGCTAAACCTTAGGGGCTATAGGTGCCGCCGCGTCAGGGGCGGCGCGCCTCATCAAATGTACCTTGTCAGAGGGGCGGGCGCATCCGCGACGGCACCCATAGCAGCTGAAGTTATTAGTCGATGAAGCCGCGTGCGCCGCCAACCAGCTCAACGTGGCCGGTTTCAACGTCTGCGGTGACCATCTTCGCGATTTCCTGCGCGAACTCGTTGACGGTGTAGAGCTTGCCGGCGGTCTCGCGGCGCTGCTCAATGGCGCCGGGGTGCAGGCGGTTCAGCAGGGTTGCGGTGACGGTGCCTTCAATCATGTCAGCGGACACGACGACCAGGGAGATACCCTTCTCGGAAAGTGCGGGGATCTCGGCGATCAGTGCGTCTTCGCCTGCGCGCTTGGACTCTGCGACGGGCTTGTACTCGTCCATGGTCTCAACCTCGCGGATGAAGTGCGCCTGGTGGCTGGTCACGAACACGATGCGTGCGCCTTCGGGCATCTTCTCTGCAGCCAGGCGTGCCAGGTTCAGCTGTGCGTCACGGTTCAGGCGCATTGCGTAGTCTTCGCCCATGCCGGTTTCCATGCCGCCCGAAGCGTTCAGAATCAGGTAGTCCAGGGAACCGAAGGTCTCCACGGCGGTGTTGACGAGGTTCTGCAGGTCCTCATTGTTGGTCACGTCAGCCTGCACCGCGATTGCCTTGCCGCCAGCCTCTTCAATAGCCTTGACGATCTTGTTCGCGCGCGGTGCCTTGGAGCGATAGTTCACCACAATGTTCGCGCCCTCAGCGGCGAGAATCTGTGCGGTGTCTGCGCCAACACCGCGGGAGGAGCCGGTAATGATAATGGTCTTGCCGGTCAGCTGTGCCATAGTTTTATGTCCTTAAAGTCTAGAAAGGGTGCGCCCACGCTCAGGCGCTTCGTGCAGTCCGTACGGGTGGGGTTAGTGACCCATACCCAGGCCGCCATCAACGGGGATGACAGCGCCAGAAATGTAGCTAGCCTCATCGGATGCGAGCCAGCGAATCACGCGAGCGACCTCTTCTGCCTCCGCGAAACGACCAGCGGGGATGGACGCCAGGTAGTTCTTCTTGGTTTCCTCGGGCAGAACCTCGGTCATTGCGGTGTTAATGAAGCCCGGTGCCACCACGTTAGCGGTGATGTTACGGCCGCCCAGCTCACGGGTGATGGAGCGTGCCATACCGACCAGTGCAGCCTTAGATGCGGAGTAGTTGACCTGGCCGGGGGAACCGTACAGACCCACCACGGAGGAAACCAGGATGATGCGGCCGCGCTTGAGCTTCAGCATGCCCTTGATGGCGCGCTGAACCACGCGGAAAGAACCGGTGAGGTTGGTGTCGACCACGTCGGTGAAGTCGGATTCCTTCATGCGCATCAGCAGCATGTCGCGGGTGATACCTGCGTTGGCGACCAGCACCTCCACGGGGCCGAACTCTGCTTCAATTTCCTTGAATGCTTCGTTAATGCTGTCGGCATCGCGTACATCTGCCTTGACGGCGAAAAATTCTTCGGGGGCTTCACCGCTACGGTAGGTGATGCAGACATTGTGTCCTGCTGCCTGGAATTCCTTGGCAATTTCGTAGCCGATGCCTCGGTTGCCGCCGGTGACCAGCACGGTCTTGGGAGTGTTCTCGCTCATGAGCTTCCTTGATGAGTCGACCCCTCGCGATCGGAGCCGATGCAGCGGCTACGCGGTTGGGGTGTGGACGGATGGACAGACAAACCCTATTTTACCGCGTTTTAGCGCAAAGGTGCCGCAGGCTACACTCCGCTCTTGAACACTGAACACCCGCTCCCCTTCTTTTACATGCCTCATCGGGCGCGTACACTAGCTGAAGCGGAACAGCCCGCACCCCTTTTCTGCCCGGTCTCGCGGGCACGGAATAACACCGCACGTCGAGGCGCAATAGTAAGGATAAGAAGACATGGATCTGCTCGGTTCACTTTCTCAGGATGCACAGCCTGAGTACGCCAAGTGCTCCCGCAAGGGCTGCCAGCAGACGGCAGAATTTCAGCTGCTCTGGAACAACCCGAAGGTGCACACCCCCGAGCGCCGCAAGATTTGGTTGGCGTGCTCCGAGCACGTGGGCTGGCTGGAGAATTACCTGCGCGAGCGCGAATTCTGGAAGCAGACTCTTCCGTTTGAGAGGTAGTGCCGATTGAGAAGTGATGCCGCTTGAGGGGATAACCCCACCTATCGAAAGTAATTTCGATATATGCTATATTTGTTCTAATTAGTTCGAGTGAACATCCCGGAACCCAGGCAACCACACTCGCAGGGCAATCACATTCAAGGAGGCACCTCCCCATGATGGGCTATTCGCACACCGTCAGCGCCGCAGCTGGCTGGCTAGTGCTCGTCGAGACGGGAGTGGTGCAGGTTCCCGATACCCCCACCCTCATCGTGACCACCCTGGCGTGCGCCGGTGCGGGCATGCTCCCGGATATTGACCACCACAACGGCAGTATCGCCAACTCCATCCCACCCCTTTCACGCTGGGTAGCACGTATTGTCGGGGCGGTCAGCGGCGGACACCGCAAGGGAACGCACTCCATTTTGGGTCTGATAGCTTTCTGGGCGGTTGCCTATTTCAGTGCCAACCTGAGCTACAACGGAATCCCCTGGGCTTCACTGCTTCTTGCCGCATTCTCGGGCGGTCTAGCCTTGCGCGTGCTCGGCGCACCGGGTGGATGGATCGGTGCCGTTGCCCTTGGATACGCAGCCTATACAACCGATTCGCTGGCGCTGCTCCCCTGGGCTATTTCAGTTGGCGCCACCATTCACCTGATTGGCGACCTGCTGACAACCCGCGGCCTGCTGCCCCTCTACCCCATTGTCATCAAGCCCCTGGTGGCATCCCCCCTATGGAAAAAGAGCGGCTACATGGCGCTGCCACTCCTGGGTGATGCCGGCAGCGTACGCGAGAAGGCACTCGTTCTAGCACTGACCGGGTACATCGCCTGGTACGCGGCAGCCATGATGGGCTTTACCGAATACCCCCTACAAATGTTCGGACTGGGTATTCACGCCGCATAACTAAATTCTCACTGAGGACAGCAAAGCGCCCCGTCACTTCCCTATGGAAGCGGCGGGGCGCTTTTCTAATCCTTATCCCGACCTATCGGGGTGAGAGATTAAGCGTCCTGGATGGGCCAGAAGACGTCAACCTCAACGTTCTCTTCACCGGAGGTGGGGTACTTCTCGAACTCAGTGTTGTGCATTGGCAGTTCTCCTTCGTGAGCGGGCGGGAATCTCTTCTCCCCCGCGCTAGCTCACCATCGGTAGTGAGCCCTAATGTTTCGCGTTTGCGTCCTCGCAGTGGCGGGAACAGTTACAAGTCTACGCCCCATGTATGTTGTGTTTCTACCATTTTTCCCACAATGTATGTAGAGACACATGAAAAATTCAAAAAGCCCACACAGACCCCCCGAAATATCGCCTGAGAGCTTTTCTTTCCCTCAGAAAAACCCACAAGGCAACATTATTTCCCGTCAAATACGCCGCAAGTTTCATGTGTCAGAACCCACAAATCACATGCACGGGAACGCAATTACACCACATATGATCAGAAAACAATACAACCCCACGGGTCAGGTCACATTTTTCCGCACTATTCGCGAGAAAAATACCGACAATATCTCCGCAACACATTTTCAGAACACAAAAAACACGCCCTGGACAATACACCCCGGCCAATACGCCACAAACAATACGCCCCGGACAATAAAACAACGCGCAATACACGTAAAGAGGCCCCGGCACCACACGGTACCGGAGCCTCCCCCGTACTTTCATGTCGGCTTTGATGTTCAGCGGATATTGCTTACGCCAGCGAAATCAGGTCCTGGTATTCCTTCGACCATAGGTCCTCCACCGCATCCGGCAGAAGCAGCACACGCTCGGGGTCGAGCGCCTCCACGGCACCCTCATCGTGAGAAACCATCACGATAGCGCCCTGGTACGCCTTCAACGCGTTCAGAATCTCCTCACGCGAGGCGGGGTCCAGGTTGTTGGTCGGCTCATCGAGCAGTAGCACATTCGCACTCGACGCCACCAGGGTCGCCAGGGACAGACGGGTCTTCTCACCGCCGGAAAGCACACCGGCAGGCTTATCCACGTCATCACCGGAGAACAGGAACGAACCCAGAATCGTGCGCACGCGGGTGTCATCCAGATCCGGCGCGGCAGACTTCATGTTCTCAAAGACAGTGCGGTCGCCATCAAGAATTTCGTGTTCCTGCGCAAAATAGCCCAGCTTCGCGCCGTGACCGTACACAACCTCACCCGTATCAGGCTCGGTGGAACCAGCCAGCATGCGCAGCAGAGTGGTCTTACCGGCACCGTTCAGGCCCAGCACCACCACTCGCGAACCGCGGTCAATCGCCAAATCAACGTCCGTGAAAATCTCCAGAGAGCCATAGGACTTCGACAGGCCCTGCGCAGAGAGCGGAGTCTTACCGCACGGCGCCGGATCCGGGAAGCGAATCGCCGCAACCTTATCGCTCTGACGCTCCTCCTCCAGGCCGCGCAGAAGCTTCTCAGCACGCTTAATCATCTGCTGAGCAGCAACAGCCTTCGTCGCCTTCGCGCGCATCTTATTCGCCTGCTCCATCAGAGCATTCGCCTTCTTCTGCGCATTCGCACGCTCACGCTTGCGGCGGTGCTCGTCCTGCTCACGCTGAGTCAGGTAGTTCTTCCAGCCCATGTTGTACTGGTCAATCACGCAGCGGTTCGCGTCCAGGTAGAAGACGCGGTTGACGACCAGCTCCATCAGGTCAACATCGTGGCTAATGACCATCAGGCCGCCCGAGAAGTTCTTCAAGAAGTCACGCAGCCACAGAATCGAGTCGGCATCCAGGTGGTTGGTCGGCTCATCCAGAAGCATGGTGTCCGCATTGGAGAAGAGAATACGCGCCAGCTCCACACGGCGACGCTGACCACCCGACAGAGTAGACAGCGGCTGGGCGAGCACACGCTCCGGCAGGTCCAGGTTGGAGGTGATGACCGCCGCCTCCGACTCAGCCGCGTAGCCGCCACCGGCAATGAACTCAGCCTCAAGACGGTCGTAGCGGCGCATACCCTTAGCGCGCACCGCCGGGTCTTCACTCGCCATATCGTCCTGCGCCTGACGCATCTTACGCGCCACACCGTCCAGGCCACGCGCCGAAAGGATGCGGTCACGCGCCAGCTGGCTCATGTCATCCACCTTCGGGTCCTGCGGAAGGTAGCCGATAGTGCCGCTGCGGGTCACCGTACCGTCAGCGGGCAGGGTCAGACCGGCAAGCACCTTAGTCATAGTGGTCTTACCGGCACCGTTGCGGCCCACCAGACCAATCTTGTCACCCTTATCGATGCGGAAGGTGACCTCTTCCATGAGCAGGCGCGCGCCTGCACGCAATTCGAGGTTCTGTACAGCAATCATGGGTGCCTTTCCGGATGGCGGTCTGGTGTGTGGGTTGATAGTGCTCGGTAGGCGGGATTCGCCGGGTTAGAAGCGGCGAGCGCGCAGAGCACCTCATCAATTTTAGTGCAGGCGTGCCGAGTGCGCATGTGGGGCACCTTTTGTTTTTGTGGTATGCGGTGTACTATACATACCGAACACTATTTGTAGAACATTGTTCAAAACTGGGTTGTGACAAGCAAGTCAACCACCGCCACCCTCAACTCTGTAGAAAAATCTGCAGAGCAACACGTATCAAAGGAGTACCACCCCAATGACCGATTCCGTGCGCGAATCAGCCCAGGCACCGCAGGCAACCCAGGCACCGCGCCGTAACGTAGCGGCAAAGACCTCCCTCGCCACCGATCTCTCCCTCATCGCAGTGTTCGCGGGCTTCATCGCCGCGCTCGCCATCATGCCCGCCGTCAGCTTGGGCGGCGTTGCGGTTCCCTTCACCTTCCAAACCCTCGGCATTTACATCACCGCTCAGGTACTCGGCGGCAAGCGTGCCACCGCCTCCGTGGCGCTGTACCTGCTGGTTGGTTTCGCTGGCCTGCCCATCTTCGCTAAGGGCGGCGCCGGCTTGGGTACGCTCGCCTCCCCGAGTGCCGGCTACCTGCTCGGCTTCCTGCCCTTCGCCGCTATTGCCGGTACCCTCGCCTACCTGTTCACCCGCAACACCCGTTCGGTTGGTGCAACCTTCCTCATGGCTCTGGTCGCGAACTTCTGCGGTTTTGTGGTTCTGACCGCCTGCGGTATCGCCGGTATGATGGTGAACGCCCACATGACTTTTGACGCCGCATTCAGCGCGGCAATGGTATTCGTTCCCTGGGATCTGGTAAAGTCCACGATCGCGGTTCTGGTTGGTTTGTCGGTACGCCGCGCCTTCCCGTCCCTGGCTTCTACCCAGCGTTAAAGGCACACGATGTGCCACACGAGAGGATAGCTATGTTTTTTCGCCGCTCCACGCGCCAGCCTGCACCGCAGCAGGTGCAAGGCGAGCAGGCGGTGAGCGCCTCTACCAGCATGCCCGCCCTTGAGCTTGAATCGGTGAGTGTTTTCACCGAGCTGCCCGAAGGCGGGCATCGCCGTATCCTCAAGGATGTGAGCCTGCGGTTCACGGCGAAGCGCACCGCGGTGCTGGGTCTGAACGGTAGCGGCAAGTCCACCCTACTGGGGCTTTTCAATGGGCTCACCCACCCGGATGAAGGTATTGTGCGTGTGAACGGTGTCGACACCCTGGATGCGCCGAGCCGCGGCTCGACGGGCGCTCGCGGTCATTCCCAGGGCGCTTTTGAGGGTGTGGGCATGCTCTTCGCCCAGCCGGAGGCGCAGCTGATTATGCCCACCGTTGCCGAAGATATTGACCTGAGCCTGCGCCGTGCCGCCGCCGTTGAAGGCAGTGCCCTCAGCGGTGAGCAGCGCCTCGAACGGATTCGTGAACTGCTCCGCGAGCGCGGCCTCGAACACCTTGAAAACCAGAGCGTTTTCACCCTCTCAGGAGGCGAAAAGCAGCTGGTCGCTCTCACCAGTGTGCTGGCGGCGCGCCCGCAGATTCTTCTGCTCGATGAGCCGACCACCCTGCTGGATTTGCGCAATCGCGCGCGGCTGCTCAAGCACTTGGAGTCGCTGGATCAGATGCTGGTGCTCAGCACGCACGATCTGGATTTGGCGGCGTCCTGCGATGAAGCCGTCATTATTCACGATGGGCGCCTGCTCGCTCAGGGGGATGCGGAGCAGCTGGTGCAACAGTACCGCACGTGGTGTGCTGAGGGGTTCCCGAACGAGGGTGCTACCGAAGATCTGGATTCGGCAGGAGGCGCCCATGGGCGCTAACACGCCGCGCGTGAATCCTCGCCCCGCCGCCCAAGGCTCGGATTTCAACCCCGGTACTCTGCTGGTGGGTTTCTACCAGCCGTTGAACACGCCGGTGCATCGGGCGCCGCTGTGGTTCAAGAGCACGCTCTTCTTTGGGCTGTTTCTGCTGTTGGCGGTGACCGGTTGGCAGGTGGCGCTGGTGGCTTTGGTGGCGTCCACGTTCTGCGCGTTGTGGGCTGGTGTGCCGGCCTCCCAGCTGTGGCTGGTGGTTCGCACGCTGTCTCTGCTACTACTGATTATGGTCGGCTATTACGTGTTGACGGGTCAGTACGCCTCCGGCGCGGATGCTATCGCGACCATGCTGACGGCTTTTTATGCGTCCCGCGCTCTGCTGGTGAGCACTCCCCTGCCGGTTCTGATTGACGGCTTTGTGAGGCTGTGTTCGCCGTTGCGTTTCGTGGGTCTTTCCCCCGAGCGTCTGGGTCTGCTGATTGCGTTAATGGTCCGGTCGATTCCGGCGCTCATGGACCGTTGGGGTGCGTTGCGCAGGGCGGCGGTGGCGCGTAACCTGCCCAAGCGCATGTATTGGCGGCTGCTGATTCCGTGGGTGGTGCAGGCGGTTGATTACGCGACGGCGACCGCTCGTGCTTTGCGCGCGCGACACGTGGACGAGCTGAAATAACGCAGATACGCGAGAGGGGCGGGGTGAACCGTGTAGGTTCATCACGCCCCTTCGCTTTAACTCGCCTAGCTAGGCTGGTTTAGGGTGTTTCAATGAGGAGCACCGCCGGGAGCTGCTCCCACCACAGGTACCAGTCGTGCTGACCGTAGAGCGCCTCCACAAGCTTGTCGAAGCCGCGGTAGACACGCACCGGCATCGCCGAGGAAACCATCGTATGCTCAACCGCCAGGATCTCGGCGTCGCGGCGGGTCGTGACCGGCACCGGCGTGTAGAACTCGATAAAGTCCGAGGCGATAACAGCCGGGTAGGCGTCATCGCGTTCAAACCAGTAGCGGGCAATGGACAGCATCGCCTCGGGGCTGGGGCTGGAATCCCACCCGCCAAAGGGCAGGTAGGCAAATACCCCGGATACATCCCGCAGCGGCAGATCCATGATGAGCAGTTCCGCGGCACTGTCAATGTCGGTGGTTTTGACCTTCTCATTGATGATGCCGGCGGTCAGCTCGAAGGGGTACTCCGCTTTCAGGGGCGTACCAATATCGTCTTCGCCGAGTTCGCCGTTTTCCATGAGGCGGCGGTAGGTCTGCAGGTAGGTGCTCTCGTTCAGGTGCCGGAACGCCTCGTGCGCGGCAACTTCTACACCGACCTGATCCAGGTAATGATGCTGGTCGGTGATGAGCTCATGTGCGTACCGCTCAACGGTGTCGGCGGTGATGTCCTGCACTGGGGTTGAGGTACGTAGGGAGACGTTATTCTCAATGGTTCCGAGCAGGGTCGGGTCGAGGGCAACCACGATGGGGGTTGTTCCCCGATTCTTGCCCTCGTAGAGGTGTTCGAGGTATCGCCGGTTAAGTTCGGCTCGTGGGGCGCCGTGGCGGATTCGCTCGTGTGGGTAGGGATACAAAGCGACGAAGCGCTCGTAGAGCTCTGCCATGGTGTTCTCCGATGTTTGGTTGCCCCCAGTTTATCGCGTATTTTCGCACAAAAATACGGGTTTTTGGATGTTTTATCAGGGCGTGGAGGGCGTGTAATTTTTTCGTTTGATGAGTGTGTATCGGTGTGTGCTAAACACGCTTAAACTGCCTTAGTGTTGGGCGGTTTGTGCACCGATTTTCGCCAGAAAAAGACAGAAATTTTTTGCCACCATATGAGATTTTGGGCGGTTTACGCTGGGCGGCACCAAAGGGTACGGCGGACACTTTCGTGGAGGTGTCGGGCGCCTCCTGAATGCCTGTTACCAACCGCAGATACACGGCAGAAAGGGCACCAAACCCACAAGTTCAGAGGGAAAAACACCCTATTTTCTTCTTCTGCGCGTCATATTTGACGTATTAGGGGTGTCTCGGGCGAGTTCTACCGCCACCGCGTAGCTGCTGGAGTAAAGTGTTGGTACCAGCTACCGTTCCGTATCGGCTTAGCGCAACGTACCGGCACGGTCGCGGGTGCCGTCAACTCGCAGGAGTCTAAACCAACGGAGGTTCTCATGTCGAATAACTACTACAAAGAGATGGTTCGCCTGGCAGACAGCATCGCTGACAAGGCGCATGAGGGGCAGACTGATCGTAACGGCTGGCCCTACATCTCCCACCCTCGCCGTGTGGCTCTTGGGGCACGTAAGCTTGTGTCTGAAATGGCTGCAGCCACTCATCCCGATTCGTCTTTGGAGGAACTGAAGACTGAGGCTCAGATTGTGGCGTTGCTGCACGACACGGTGGAGGATACCGGTGTTTCCCTCGCATATCTGGCCCGTTACTTCTCGGCGCGTATTGTGGATGCGATTGATGCCTTGACCCGCCGCCCCGGCGAATCCTACGAGGCGTACCTGGGTAGGGTGCGTGTGAATGATTTGGCTCGCCTGGTGAAGCTTGCCGATGTCGCGGATAATACTGACCCGCGCCGTCTGGCTCTGCTGCCGGAGCCGACCCGCTCGACCCTGATGATCAAGTACGAATACTCGCTGAAGCTGCTGCACCTGGACGACTAGGTAGACGCAAAACCCAGAAGACACAAAAATACCCGCCCGGTGCCGAAGGCTTACACCTTCCGCACCGGGCGGGTACCTTATCTGCGAGTCAGGAGCTTAGATGTTGAAGCCCAGCGCGCGCATCATATCGCGGCCGTCCTCAGTAATACGCTCCGGACCCCACGGCGGCATCCAAACCCAGTTCACACGCCAAGAATCAACCAGGTTATCCAGGTTGCTCTGAACCTGCTCCTCAATAACCTCCTGCAGCGGGCAGGCTGCGGTGGTCAGAGTCAGGTCCAGAATGAGGGTTCCATCCTCATCCCAGCGCAGACCGTAGAGCAGACCGAGGTCAACAATATTGACGCCAAGCTCCGGGTCAATAACCTCCTTGAGGGCTTCCTCAATCTCTTCCTGAGGAACACGACCCTGCACAGTCTCAGTCATAGTCCTATCTTTCTGTCAGAATCCGGTCAGGGAAGAAGCTTACTTCTTACCCACGTAAGCTACGTAGCCCTCTTCTTCCAGGCGGTCAGCCAGCTCGGGGCCGCCCTGGTCAACCATCTTGCCGTCCACGAACACGTGCACGAACTGCGGCTTGATGTAGCGCAGGATGCGGGTGTAGTGGGTAATCAGCATGACGCCCATGTCGTTCTCGTCGTGCGCACGGTTCACACCCTCAGACACGATTTTCAGTGCGTCAACGTCCAGACCGGAGTCGGTCTCGTCCAGGATGCCGAACTTGGGCTTGAGCAGCTCCAGCTGAAGGATCTCGTGGCGCTTCTTCTCACCACCGGAGAAGCCCTCGTTCACGTTACGTGCGATGAACGCGGGGTCAATCTCCAGGTTCTTCATGGCTTCCTTAACGTCCTTAGTCCAGGTACGCAGGGAGGGAGCCTTGCCGTCCACAGCGGTCTTAGCGGAACGCAGGAAGTTAGACATGGTCACGCCGGGGATCTCAACCGGGTACTGCATAGCCAGGAACAGGCCTGCGCGTGCACGCTCGTCCACGCTCATCTCGGTGATGTCCTCACCGTCGAGCAGGATCTGACCGGAATCAACCTGGTACTTGGGGTGGCCGGCGATGGTGGAAGCCAGAGTGGACTTACCGGAACCGTTCGGGCCCATGATTGCGTGAATCTCGCCCGAGTTGATGGTCAGGTTAACGCCCTTCAGGATGGGCTTGGTGGTTTCATCGTCGAGGATAACCGAGACGTGAAGGTCCTTGATTTCAAGAGTAGACATTGATTTCTCCTGGTAAAGCTTAGTTGTTGCTGAGGGCGAGCTCTGCCTCAAGGGCCTCGGTGAGCTGCTCTTCAAGTTCGGGAACACGAATCTGCTGAATGATCTCATTCAGGAAGCCGCGCACGACCAGACGGCGTGCCTCAGCCTCCGGGATACCGCGAGCCTGCAGGTACCACAGGTGCTGCTCATCGAGCTGGCCAGTGGTGGATGCGTGGCCGGCGCCCTCAATCAGGCCGGTCTCAATCTCCAGGTTCGGCACGGAGTCGGCGCGGGGGCCGACTTCCAGCAGCAGGTTACGGTTCAGCTCGTAGGTGTCGGTGCCTTCTGCATCCTTACCAATCAGAACGTCACCAACCCATACGGAGTGCGCACCCTTACCCTGCAGCGCGCCCTTGTAGGTCACGCGGGACTTGCAGTTGGGTACGGAGTGGTCCACGAACAGGCGGGACTCAATGTGCTGACCTGCGTCTACGAAGTACAGGCCGTACATTTCAGTCTCAGCGCCGGGAGCGGTGAACTTGGTGGAGGGGGTCACGCGCACCAGATCGCCACCGAGGGACACCACAACGTGCTTGAAGCGTGCGTTACGGCCCAGCTTAGCGTAGTGTGCGGAGGCGTGGATTGCGTCGTCAGCCCACTGCTGCACGGAAACAACGTTCAGCTCAGCCTCGTCGTTCACCACAAACTCAACGTTCTGTGCCAGGACGGTGGAGCCGGTGTGGCGCAGAACCACAACAGCCTTCGAGAAGGGCTTAGCCTCAATCACGATGTGCTGTGCGGCTGCTTCGTTGCCGGTGCCGGTGATGTCGATTTCCACGTGCTCAGCCAGTTCAGCTTCGGCGGGGATGGTCACCACGGTTGCTTCGGTGAAGCTGGACCATGCGTTTGCTGCCACACGGTCCTCGGGGATACCTGCGGAGCCGATGCGTGCATCCTCGCGGGAGACGGTCTCAACCTGAACCTGCTCGGGTGCGGTCACCTTCGGTGCCGGTGCGGTGCCGGTCAGCTTCTCCAGGTGCAGGCCGCCCAGACGCTTCAGCGGGGTGAAGCGCCAGTCCTCTTCACGACCGGTCAGGGGTGCGAAGTCCTCCACGTTGTAGGAGGTCTTACGCTCTGCACGGGATGCTTCGAGTACCTTCTGGATGTTGTTCGGGTTGGAGCCCTGGTGGTGTGCCTCGGTGGCGCGCATCAGGGTGTCATCGTGGGCGAACTCGGTGGCGAGCTTCTCGCCCTCCTGGTCCATGCCGGGGATGATCGGGGAGTGGTAACCCAGGGTTTCTTCGTTGGTCGGCATTAGCCCACAGATCCTTCCATCTGAAGTTCGATCAGGCGGTTCAGTTCGAGTGCGTACTCCATCGGCAGCTCGCGGGCGATAGGCTCAACGAAGCCGCGGACGATCATCGCCATTGCTTCTTCTTCGCTCAGGCCGCGCTGCATCAGGTAGAACAGCTGGTCCTCGGAGACGCGGGAAACGGTCGCCTCGTGACCCATGGTCACATCGTCCTCGCGCACATCCACGTAGGGGTAGGTGTCGGAGCGGGAGATGGTGTCCACCAGCAGTGCGTCACAGACCACGGAGGACTTGGAGTGCTTAGCACCCTCACGAACCTGAACCAGGCCGCGGTATGCGCTACGGCCACCGTTACGTGCCACGGACTTGGACACAATGGTCGAGGAGGTGTTCGGTGCAATGTGAACCATCTTCGAGCCGGTGTCCTGGTGCTGACCCTCACCCGCGAATGCGATGGACAGGGTCTCACCCTTAGCGTGCTCGCCGACCATGTAAACAGCCGGGTACTTCTGGGTGACCTTGGAGCCGATGTTGCCGTCCACCCATTCCATGGTGGCGCCCTCGTGCGCAACCGCACGCTTGGTCACCAGGTTGTAGACGTTGTTCGACCAGTTCTGGATGGTGGTGTAGCGAACGCGTGCGTTCTTCTTCAGCACAATCTCAACCACTGCGGAGTGCAGGGAGTCGGACTTGTAGATGGGGGCGGTGCAGCCCTCAATGTAGTGAACGTAGGAGCCTTCGTCCGCGATGATCAGGGTGCGTTCGAACTGGCCCATGTTCTCGGTGTTAATGCGGAAGTACGCCTGCAGCGGGATCTCCACGTGGACTCCCGGGGGAACGTACACGAAGGAGCCACCGGACCATACGGCGGTGTTCAGCGCGGAGAACTTGTTGTCACCAATCGGGATGATGGAGCCGAAGTATTCCTTGAACAGTTCGGGGTATTCGCGCAGACCGGTGTCGGTGTCGACAAAGATCACGCCCTGCTGCTCCAGGTCCTCACGGATCTGGTGGTACACGACCTCAGACTCGTACTGTGCAGCCACACCCGCGACGAGGGAGTTACGCTCCGCCTCGGGAATGCCCAGACGCTCGTAGGTGGTGCGGATGTCCTCGGGCAGTTCCTCCCAAGAAGCCGCCTGACCCTCGGTCGAGCGCACGAAGTACTTGATGTTGTCGAAGTCAATTTCGGAAAGATCCGCGCCCCAGGTGGGCATGGGCTTACGCTCGAAGAACTTCAGCGCCTTCAGACGCATATCCAGCATCCACTGGGGTTCGTTCTTCTTCGCAGAGATGTCGCGCACGACGTTCTCGTCCAGGCCGCGCTTTGCTACCTGGCCTGCTTCGTCGGAGTCTGCCCAACCGTACTCGTAGTTGCCAATGCCCTCGAGTTCGGGGTTCATCTCCAGGATCTCTGAAATGACGGTGTCGTTGGCGTTCTGCCCAACTTTCTCAGTCATTACGGCCTTTCTTCGATGGTTATTACATTTCTCTCCGCCACCTGCCGGTTGCAGGCGCGGTAGTTTTAGGGGCTGATGCCGCTCTCGACCACGGCGTTTAACGCAGCGTGGGACGGGCGGGTTTCAGCGTGCGAGTCGCGCCCCTTGAGGGGTTCATCGGGGTGCGCCGCGGGGTACTGCGGTAAGCGTTACGCGGAAGGTTTCTCTAGGAATAAGTTTCTCTAGGATTCTTCTGCGTTCTTCTCACCCTCGGCGGTGACACGGTTCAGGGGCACGTGCGTGGTACACACGTGAGCACCCGAAGCCATGGTTGAAAGCCTACGGACATCAACGCCGAGCAGGTCAGAAATAATCCCGGTTTCCTGCTCGCAGAACACTTGGAAGTCTCCAGCGAGGTCGCGTACCGGGCAGTGACCCTGACAGAGCTGAATACTTGCCAGAAAATGCTCGGGAACGGTTCGCCCTGCAGGAGGCGCGGTGACCTGAGCGGTCGCCACGAAACCGTCCTTGCTCATTGCCTCTGCGAGCGCCTGCGCTCTGGCTGCCACGTCATCACCGGCGGCTTCTACGACGGGTCGGTAGCGGGCTTCCATTTCTGCGGCGCGGGCGGAGGCGAAAGCTTCGAGGGCTTCCTGCCCAACCGTGTCGCGGAGCATTTGCAGGGCGTCGCGGGCGATGATGAGGTAGTCGTTGCCGAGGCGTTCGTGGCCCTGGGGGGCGATCACGTAGCGGCGGGCGGGTCGTCCAGCTCCGGCGCCGTGCTTTTTGATGGGCGCGACCTCAATCATGTTGTTGGATTCGAGGGCGTCGAGGTGGCGGCGTACCGCTGCGGGGGTGAGGCTGAGGAGCTCACCGAGGGTTGCTGCGGATACGGGGCCGTTGTTGAGGACTTCGCGCAGGACGCGGTCCCTAGTGCGTTCTTCTGCCTCGGCTTTGCGCTTGGATGTGCGTGCCGCGGAGGACTTGGTGCTGGGAGCACCAGTAGAGCCCGAGGCGGCGGTTCGGGTGCCGTTTCGGGTCTGCGCCTCGTTCGTTGAGGCGCGCTGAGGGGTCTTATTCACGGAATACACAAATAAAGTATGTCCTAATTAGTTTTTCTTTGGCTAGTTAGGTACCCCTACTTGCTAACTTTTCTACCTTAAGGTGAACTTTTGAGTCGTTACGGGTGTGCTTTAAACGTGAGTTAGGGCATAAGATGAAGGGGGCACACACGCTCCTTCATCGAAAAAATCGAAAGTGACTGTCTATGGAGACCACCACCGCGGGCCAGCAGGACCACCCTGGGCGTGCATCCGCCGCGCCAACGGCACACGCTGAGCACCACACGGAGCCCAGCGCCTCCCCCATCGCACGACGACGCATCGTCGCCGAAGAACCGGCGCTCACCATTAAAGACCTCATCAAAGAGTTCAAACCCTCACGCGCCTTCCGCACCAAATACCCCGAACGGCTCACCGCCAGCGGGCTCTACCGCGCCGTCAACAAGGTCAACCTGCGCGTCTTCCCCGGTGAAGTGGTCGTCCTGCTCGGTGCTAATGGCGCTGGCAAAACCACGACCCTCGCCTGCGCTCAGGGCCTGCTCAAGCCAACCCGCGGTACCGTGCGCCTCCTCGGCGAAAACCCGCTGCAGGCGGACCCGGAGCTACGCGCCAAGGTCGGCATTATGCTCCAGGACGGCGGCCTGCCCAACGCCATGCACCCCATCCCGCTGCTCGAGCATATTTCGACCATGTACACCGACCCGTACCCGGTCGAAGAGCTCGCAGAACGCCTGGGCATTGACGCTTTCAACGGCACCATGATTCGCCGCCTCTCGGGTGGTCAGAAGCAGCGCGTCTCTCTCGCCGCCGCCCTCATTGGCCGCCCGGACGTGCTCTTCCTCGACGAACCCTCCGCAGGTCTGGATCCGCAATCCCGCAACGTTGTCTTCGACATTATTCGTGAACAGCGTGAACTCGGAACCGCAATCGTGCTCACCACGCACCTGATTGACGACGCGCAGAAGCTCGCCGACTACGTCTACATCATTGAAAACGGCACCACGGTTCAAGAAGGTACCGTCTCCGAGCTCATCGCCAGCGACGGCACGAACCGCCTGCAGTACACCCTGGATGCACCCACCCCCACCCGTGAGCAGCTGCTGCCCGCGCATCTGCGTGCCGGTGTGGAGCTCATCGAGAAGGTGCCCTACACCCCGGCTCGTGACGGTGCACCCTCCGTACCCGGCGCGTATGAGCTGGTCGGCGCACTGCGTCCCGAGCATCTGGCGGCATTCACCTCAGCGCTCGCCGAGCGTTACCTCATGCCGATTTCCCTCACCATGGAACCGAAGACTCTTGAGGATGTCTTCCTCGACATTTCAGGACGTGATATCCGATGAGCAACACCGCACGCACCGAGAACAACCGGGCTGCAGAAAATCCGGTAGAAGAGAACCGCGCAGAGGGGATCCGAATGGAAGAACGTGCCGCGAACACCCGCCCCAAGGTCTCTTCTATTGATGAAGATGAGGAGTACATTCCCCCGCGCGCGAACTACCCGCTCGTGCGCGTGATTGAGCAGGGCCGCTACGAAACCATGGCGATGCTACGCAACGGCGAACAGCTGATGCTCAACATTATTTTCCCCGTCATGGCGCTCATTGCCCTGCGCTTCACCGGTCTGATCGATGAATACGCAAACTCGGTGGGGGTCTCCCGCATGGATGCGGCGGTCCCCGGCGTTCTGGCGCTCTGCGTGATTTCTACGGCGCTGTCCGGCCAGGGCATTGCCACCGGTTTTGATCGCCGCTACGGCGTGCTGCGGTTCCTGGCGACCACTCCCCTGGGCCGTAACGGCCTGATTATGGGCAAGTGCATTGCGGTGCTGGTGGTCGTGGCGATTCAGTTCACCCTGGTGGCGGTTCTGGGGTACGGCCTGGGGTGGCGCCCGGACGCTATCGCCGTCTCGCGCTCCATCATCACGATGATCATGGGTGCTGGCGCATTTACGGCGCTGGGCCTGCTCATTGCCGGTACGGTGCGCGCGGAGGCGACCCTCGCCATCGTGAATATTGCCTGGGTCATTCTTGCCGGTGCCGGCGGCGTGGTGTTCCCGTTGAAGTCCTTCCCCGACTGGTACGCCGGAATTGTGGCGTGGTCGCCCTCGGCGGCTCTGGGTGATGCGTTGCGCGGTAACTTCATTCAGCATCAGTGGCTTGCCGACCCGCACTGGGTCCTCATTGTGTGGACCGTGGTCATTGGGTTTGTTGCCTCACGTAAGTTCAAGTGGTCCGACTAGAGGCAGCACAAATACAGACAGTGCAAGCGCAGACAGTGCAAGAGCAGACAGAGCTTCTTCTCATCGCAAATTAAAAGACGGGCGCCGGATATGTTCCGATCATATCCGGCGCCCATACATATAACACAAACCTTTAGTCTCAACCACGCACAAAGTGCACGGTCCGAGACTAAAAGAAAGCACCCTCCTCCAGAACCTTTTATCTCACCACCACAGTAAGATAATCAACGGTTCTTACGCGGAGGAGGGGCTTCAATCACCGAGATGCAGACCGACCCAACCACTGTTTCGGTCTACAACCTTCCTGCTCAACCTTAACATGAGCTTCACCACTTACACAAAAATTGTTACGTTACTGAACAATATTCAGCGCATAGCTCAGAAACACAGCTCAAACGTGCACCGCGAAATCCGCGGAGCCCGCGTTGTAGCGTCGCTTTTTTCTCCATCTCAGCCCCGTATCACCCTGTGAATGTCTGCATTCACACACCGGATACTTCCGCCCAGTGAACTATCCTGTTAAAACGAAAGGGTCGAAACAAACCTCCAGGCTCCCCGCACCTACCGGGTACTTACCAAGGCACCTACCCGGGTACCTACCGGCGCGGGAATAAGCGCCCCCGAAGGCACGTTACACCCGATGAACAGCGCGCTAGCACACGCCTGCTGGCGCATCCACTCACGTTGTGAAAGGACACCCCACGTGGCAGAAAACCTCCAGTGGACAGAAACCGATCAGCGAGCCGTTGACACCGCCCGCATCCTTGCCGCCGACGCCGTGGAGAAGGTCGGCTCCGGCCACCCCGGCACCGCGATGAGCCTGGCCCCGGTCGCCTACCTGCTGTTCCAGAAGGTCATGAACCAGGACCCGGCCGACGACCGCTGGGAAGGCCGCGACCGCTTCATCCTGTCCCCCGGCCACACCTCCCTCACCCTGTACACTCAGCTGTTCCTCGGCGGCTACGGCCTCGAAATGAGCGACCTGGAAGCCCTGCGCACCTGGGGTGCCCTCACCCCCGGCCACCCCGAATACAAGCACACCAAGGGCGTAGAAATCACCACCGGCCCGCTCGGCCAGGGTCTGGCATCCGCCGTTGGCTTCGCCTACGCACAGCGTCGTATGCGCGGCATGTTCGACCCCGAGGCTGCCCCGGGCACCTCCCCCTTCGACCACCACGTCTACGTCATCGCCTCCGAGGGTGACGTGCAGGAGGGCGTGACCGCCGAGGCGTGCGCGCTCGCAGGTCACCAGGAGCTCGGCAACCTGATCGTCGTCTGGGACCGCAACCACATCTCCATTGAGGAAGACACCGACGTCGCCTTCACCGAGGACGTGGCCAAGCGCTACGAGTCCTACGGTTGGGACGTTCAGCGCGTGGATTGGACCCGCACCGGCGAGTACGTCGAGGACGTCGCCGAGCTGTACGCCGCCATCGAGCGCGCGAAGGCCGTCACGGACAAGCCCTCGTTCATCGAGCTGCGCACCATCATCGGCTACCCCGCACCGCACAAGCAGAACACCGGCGCAGTGCACGGCTCCAAGCTCGGTGCTGAAGAGGTCGCCGCAACCAAGGAGGTGCTCGGCTTCGACCCCGCCAAGAGCTTCTTCATCGAGGAGAACGTGCTGGCACACACCCGTCAGCTCGTTGAGCGCGGTGCTGCGGCACACAAGGCATGGGACGAGAAGTTCGAGGCCTGGGCCAAGGCTAACCCCGAGCGCGCCGAACTGTACAAGCGCCTCGTCGCAGGCGAACTGCCCGCAGACTACAAGGCTGCCTTCCCTGTGTTCGAGGCTGGCACCTCCGTGGCAACCCGCGCGGCGTCCGGCACCGTCATCAACGCTATCGCTGACACATTCCCCGAACTGTGGGGCGGCTCCGCTGACCTCGCCGGCTCGAACCTGACCACCATCAAGGGTGCAGAGTCCTTCAACCCGGCATCGCGCAGCACCGAAGACTGGACCGGCAACCCCTACGGCCGCGTGCTGCACTTCGGTATCCGTGAGCAGGCTGCCGCAGCCATCGTTAACGGTATTGTGCTCTCCTCCCCGACCCGCGCGTTCTCGGGCACCTTCTTTGTGTTCTCCGACTACCAGCGCCCGGCCGTTCGCCTCTCCGCGCTGATGGGCGTTCCCGCACTGTACGTGTGGACCCACGACTCCATCGGTGTGGGCGAAGACGGCCCCACCCACCAGCCGATCGAGCACCTCTCCGCCCTGCGCGCCATCCCCGGCTTCGATGTTGTTCGCCCCGCGGACGCTAACGAAACCGCCGTCGCATGGCGCACCATCCTGGAGAAGTCCGACCGCCCCGCAGGCCTCGTGCTCTCCCGCCAGAACCTGCCCGTCTGGGCTCGTGAGGACGTGCACGCGGACGCTGAGGGTGAGAAGTTCGCTTCCGCTGAGGGCACCGCACGCGGCGGCTACATCATGGCTGACACCGAGGGCACCCCGGACGTCATCCTGATTGCTACCGGTTCCGAGGTTGAGCTCGCCGTTCAGGCTCGCGCAACCCTCGCAGAGCAGGGCATCGCGGCTCGCGTGGTTTCCATGCCTTCACGTGAGTGGTTCGCTGAGCAGGACGCAGAGTACCGCGAGTCGGTTCTGCCCTCCTCGGTTGCCGCCCGCGTCTCCGTCGAGGCTGGCCTGGCGATGAGCTGGTACGACCTGCTCGGCACCGCTGGCCGCGCCGTGTCCATCGAGCACTTCGGTGCATCCGCCGATGCGAAGACCCTGTACCGCGAATTCGGTATCACCGCGGAGGCTGTCGTGGCCGCCGCTAAGGAATCCATCGAGGCCGCTAAGTAGGCAGTAACAACGCCGCGGTAACTGCCGCGCACACTGCGCTCCCCCTGTACGGGTGGGGTGCGGACGCAACGGGTAGGCTCCGGCTGACCGCTCAGCCGGAGCCTCCCGCCGCCCAGAAGATTTCACTGATATCTCAAATTTCAATTTCGACAAAGAATCGAAGGTTTTCACATGTCTGAGTCCACTCAGAAGCTTTCCGACGCCGGTGTCTCCATCTGGCTTGACGACCTCTCCCGTGAGCGTCTGACCAGCGGCAACCTTGCCGAACTCATCAAGACCCACAACGTCGTCGGTGTGACCACCAACCCCACCATCTTCGCTGGCGCGCTCTCCAAGGGCGCCGCATACGCTGAGCAGATGCGTGAGCTTGCCGCCGCCGGCGCAAGCGTTGAAGAGGCAGTCTTCGCCGCAACCTGCGACGACGTACGCGCAGCCTGCGATGTGTTCGCACCCGTCTACAAGGCGTCCAACGGTTTTGACGGCCGCGTCTCCATCGAGGTTGACCCCCGCCTGGCACGCGATGCCGAAGGCACCGCCAAGATGGCACGTGAACTCTACGAGCGCGTGGGCCGCGAAAACGTCATGATTAAGATTCCCGCAACCCAGGAAGGCCTGCGCCCCATCGCGGAGACCCTGGCTGCTGGCATCAGCGTGAACGTGACCCTGATCTTCTCCCTGACCCGCTACCGCGAGGTCATCAACGCCTACATGCTCGGCCTGGAGCAGGCGCTGGAAAACGGTAAGGACCTGTCCACCATCCACTCGGTCGCATCCTTCTTCGTCTCCCGCGTAGACACCGAAATCGATGCACGCCTCGAAGCGGCAGGCGGCGACGCTGTACAGCTCAAGGGCAAGGCAGGCCTGGCAAACGCACGCCTCGCCTACGAGGTGTTCGAGGAAATGTTCTCCTCCGAGCGTTGGGCACGTCTGCAGGCACACGGCGCGAACGTACAGCGCCCGCTGTGGGCATCCACCGGCGTGAAGGACCCCTCCCTGCCGGACACCCTGTACGTCACCGGCCTGGTTGCACCCAACACCGTGAACACCATGCCCGAGGCAACCCTGAACGCTGTTGCCGATCACGGCGAGGTTACCGGCAACACCATCGTGCCGAACTACTCCGAAGCGAATGAGGTTCTGGACGCTATCTCCGTTCACGTCTCCTACCCGGAGGTCGTGGAGAAGCTCGAGGTTGAGGGCCTGTCCAAGTTCGACGTCTCCTGGGAAGAGCTGCTGCAGACCGTCCGCGAAGCACTCGAGCAGGCTAAGTAGAACCAGGCGACACAGCCGAATCTACAGCTGCTGAAATTCGGAAGCCACTGAAGTTCAGCAGCCACTGAAATATAGCGCATGACCAATGCGTTCCCGGTGTGCACCACCCGACGCACACCACCCGATATGCACGCCCACCATATTGTGGGCACAGCACCAATCCGCCGGGACTCTCGTAGAGATTCTGACCAGGATCCTGACCAGGATTCCCGCAGGGCTTCACTGCCCGAGGCGTCCCAGAGAATCTCGGCGGGTTAGGTGCCCCTCATATCGTCCCGTCAAAACCGGTACAATACAGGGTACACACCTTCCAGAATGCGGCATCGCCTCCGCGCGACAAGGTACGAACCGCGCGCCGCACGAACCAACCAAGGCAATCAAAGGAATATATTGTGACTATCGGTCATGAAGCGAACCCCCTCAGGGACACTCGCGACCGCCGCATTACCCGCATTGCGGGGCCGTCCGCGCTCGTCTTCTTTGGCGTAACCGGTGACCTGGCCCGCAAGAAGCTGCTTCCGGCAGTGTATGACCTCATGAACCGCGGTTTGCTCCCCCCGAGCTTCGGCCTTGTCGGCTTCGGTCGCCGCCCCTGGAGCGATGACGATTTCCGTTCCTACGTACGCGAATCCGTTGAAGCACACGCCCGTACCCCCTTCCGCGAAGACGTATGGAACCAGTTCCAGCAGGGCATGCGATTCGTCGTAGGTGCCTTTGACGACGACGCAGCCTATGAACAGCTCAAGAGCACCCTTGCCGAACTCGACGAGCGTGGCGCCCACGGCAACCACGCTTTCTACCTCTCCATCCCCCCGAAGGCATTCGAGCAGGTCCTCACCAAGCTCGCCGAACACGACCTCGCATCGCGCGATAACGACACCGTCAACCCCGTCGACGGTTGGCGCCGCGTGGTCATTGAGAAGCCCTTCGGTCACAACCTTGAAAGCGCACGCGAACTGAACTCCATCGTGGAGGCAGTCTTCCCGCCCGACGCCGTGTTCCGCATCGACCACTACCTGGGCAAGGAAACCGTTCAGAACATCCTCGCGATGCGTTTCTCCAACCAGATGTTCGAACCGCTCTGGAACTCCCACTACGTGGATCACGTCCAGATCACCATGGCTGAAGACATTGGCATCGGCTCCCGCGCAGGCTACTATGACGGCGTGGGTGCGGCCCGCGACGTCATCCAGAACCACCTGCTGCAGCTGCTCGCCCTCACCGCCATGGAAGAGCCTCTCAGCCTCGACGCTAAGCACCTGCGCGCCGAGAAGGCGAAGGTCCTCGAAGCAGTCCGCATCGATGACCTGCCGAACTCCTTCGCGCTCGGTCAGTACGCCGCAGGCTACCAGGGCGGCGAGCATGTCAACGGCTTCTTCGACGAGAACGACATCCCCGCAGACTCCCGCACCGAAACCTTCGCAGCGCTGAAGGTGTCCATCGCAAACCGCCGCTGGGAAGGCACCCCCTTCTACCTGCGCGCCGGCAAGCGCCTGGGCCGCCGAGTCACCGAAATCGCCGTGGTCTTCAAGAAGTCCTCCGACCGTCTCTTCGGCGAACGTGAAAACCCGCAGGTCGGCCAGAACGCCATCGTCATCCGCGTGCAGCCCGACGAAGGCATGACCATCCGATTCTCCGCGAAGGTGCCCGGCACCCAGATGGAAATCCGTGACGTCAACATGGACTTCGGCTACGGCCACTCCTTCACCGAAGAGTCCCCCGAAGCCTACGAGCGTCTCATCCTGGACGTTCTGCTCGGCGAGCCGCCGCTGTTCCCTCGCCACGAAGAAGTTGAGCTCTCCTGGAAGATCCTCGACCCCTTCGAAGAGTACTGGGAAGAAAACCGCATTAAGCCTGAACCCTACGAGTCCGGTTCGTGGGGTCCGCGTTCAGCACACGAGATGCTTGAGCGTGACAACCGCGCTTGGAGGCGCCCGTGATCTCGCACCTGCATAACACCACCGTTTCCGCCATCAACAAGGAACTGAGCCACCTGACTGCCGCCAACGGTAGCCTCAGTAGCGGACGAGTTCTCACCCTTGTTGTTCTCGCGGAAAAGGGCCACTCCCGCGAAGCAATGCGCGCCGCAATTCGTGCCTCCCACGAACACCCGAGCCGCATTATTGTGCACATCTCCCACGACCCGCTCGACCCCGACCAGCTGGATGCAGAAATCCACCTCGGCGGCGACACCGGTGCCTCCGAGATGATTGTTCTGCGCGGCTGGGGTAGCGCATCCCGCCCGACCGAAGCACTGATCTCCGGTCTGCTGCTGCCTGATTCCCCCATTGTGGTCTGGTGGCCGCACTCGGTTCCGGAGAACCCAGCACAGCACTCCATCGGTCGTATCGCTCAGCGTCGCATTACCGATTCTGCACGCGCTGAGGACCCGAAGGAGGCCCTCAAGCACCTCGCCGAGGTGTACCGCGCCGGCGACACCGACCTGGCGTGGACCCGCCTCACCCTGTGGCGCACCCAGCTCGCAGCGCTCATGGAGCAGATGCCTTCCTCCCCCGTACGCCGCGTGGTTGTGTGGGGTTCGAGCAAGTCCCCGTCCGTGGTGCTGCTCGGTACGTGGCTCGGCTGGAAGCTTGAAGCACCCGTGCACCTCGCCACCATTGGCGCGGCAAACCGCGGCCTGTACCGCGTCAGCATTGAGCGTGAAGACGGTTCGGTGACGATGTTCCGCCCCGGCATTTCCGTGGCGACCATCTCCACCCCGTACGCGCCCGATCAGCAGATTGCGCTGCCGGTGCGTACCCTCGCCGAGTGCATCTCTGAGGAGCTGCGCCGCCTCGACCCGGACGACACCTACGGTGACGTGCTGAAGCAGGCGCTGCGCACCGTCACCCTCGTCGATGACACCTGCCAGCCTGAAGACATGCTGGACCTCGAAGAATACCCGGAGGTTTTCGATGCCTAAGATTCAGAACATGGGCGCATCCACCCCCACCCTGGTGGCGCACCCGACCCGCGACGCTCTCGCAGCGGACGCGGTGACCCGCATCCTCGACATCATTGAGCACGTGCTCTCTGAGCGCACGATTGCCCACATTTCGCTGACCGGCGGCACCATGGGTATCGCCACCTTGAAGGCATGGGCTGAGAACGAACGTGTGAAGGATATCGACTGGTCCCGCGTGCATTTCTGGTTCTCCGATGAGCGTTACGTGCCCGAGCGTAGCCCCGAACGTAATGACGGTCAGGCTATTGAGGTGCTGCTCGCTCCCCTGCTGTCGCACGGCCTGGTCGTAGGCAATGTGCACCGCATGGGTCCGTCCGATATTTTCACCGGCCTGGAAGCTGCAGCTGAGCACTACGCCTTTGAGATGCGCGACTACGCCGGTTCTGCACCGGCTGTGAGTGTGCAGATGCCCGAGGGCGCAACCGAATTGCCGCTGGCTGGCGGTCACGGTGGCGGCGCAGGTCACGAGCACGGCGGCTCCGGCGGCTGTGGTTGTGGTGGCGGCGGTTGCGGTTCTTCCGCACCCGAGCAGTCCATCGAAGAGACCACTTTGGAAGACTTCGACGCTGAGGCTGCTGAGCCCGCAGGTGGTTGCGGATGCGGCGGCGGAGGCTGCGGTGGTGGCGGTGGCCAGTGGCCCGCACCGGTCTTTGACATCACCCTGCTGGGCATGGGCCCGGATGGTCATATTGCTTCTCTGTTCCCGGGCCGTAAGCAGGTTCTGCTGGGTACCGGTCTGCCGGAGGATCCGGTTGAGGGCGGTAAGGCTGTGACCGTGATGGTTTCTGATTCGCCAAAGCCGCCGGCTGAGCGTGTGTCGGTGACCCTGCCGATTATCAATAATTCGCGTCACGTGTTCTTCCTCATCACCGGTGAGGATAAGCAGGATGCGACCAGCCGCCTTCTGGCTGGCGCGAAGCTGGACGCTGAGGACCTGAACGCGGAGCTGCTGTTGGAAACCCCTGCGGTGGGTGCGCGCGGTAAGAAGCAGACCCTGATTTTTGCAACCGAGGAGTCGCTGGCTCCTGAGAACCGCCCGTAAGGTTCTGGTTCTGAACTGCATATCAAATAAAGGGTGGAGCCCCGGATAGTTGCTATCCGGGGCTTTTCTCTATGGTTTTTGAACCAGTCCGAAATGGTACTAGAAGTGGTACCATAAAGTATGCCGAGTATTGAAGATTTAGTCGCGAAGATGGCTACCAGCCCTCAAAACGTTACTTTCACTCAACTTCAAAAGGTATGCACCCATTTCTTTGGAGCGCCGCGTATCCGCGGATCTCACCACTACTACAGCACGCCCTGGCATGGTGACCCTATTGTCAACATTCAACAGGGAAACTCTGGTAAAGCAAAGAAATACCAAGTCAAGCAGGCTCTAGCAGCCATTCGAAAACTGGAGAATAACGATGACTAATACTCTCCCCCGCCAAGAGCTCTACACCTACCGCGTCGAGTGGTCTGAAGACGACCAGGAATTCGTCGGAACCGTAGCCGAATTCCCCAGCCTCTCATACCTGGCCCCAACCTCTACCGAGGCATTCGCGGGTATTCGAGAAGTCGTCGCCGATACCCTTGAGATTCTTGAAGAAGATGGCCGCGAGGCACCCGAACCGTTCTCTCTGCGTTCCTTCTCAGGACGATTCAACTTGCGTGTTTCACCGCAATTGCATCGTCGTCTGGTTCAGCAGGCAGCGCTTTCTCACCAGAGCCTGAACCAGTACGTGAGCCAACAGCTCGAAGCGGTCGCCTAAGTAAGCCTGTACATCTTCATCATCCAACGAAGATTCCAAAATGTTATGACATGACAAAAGAGTGGAGCCCCGGATAGTTTCGACTATCCGGGGCTCCACTCTTGCTACGCCCGCCTACTGTTCAGCAGCGGCAGGATTCTACCCATCCTGTTCCTGCGGCTCCTGTTCCTGGGCCTCCTCCGCTTCGCTCTCGAAGCCCACGTACAGTGCCGCCAGCGACGGAACCGTCGCCTCCAGCACCTGCTGCGCCTCCTCGGGGCTCGGGGTGAGCTTCGCGCCGGTCAGCTGCAGGTACTCGCGCACCGTCATGGGCTGCGCCCAGTCAAAGTGCTCACGCACGGCGGTGATGTTCGCGCCAGACTGCAACACGTTAATACCGTGGGCAAGACCGATATCCGTCACCTTCACGATGGCGTCGGTCTCCTCCGGGATGTCGTACGGGTCGCGGTTCTGCAGATCCACGATGAACGGCAGCACACCGCGGCTCTCAGCGCGCAAGGTGAACTTGGTGTGCACCTGGCTCACCTCGTGCACCTCGCCCACGCCCACGGCGGGCACCACCATGAAGCCCGCCTGCAGGTCGTTCACCGCGGCCAGGGTGTGTGCCTCCCCGAAGCCGGAGTACAGCTGCACCACCGGCACGAGGTAGCACACCTCCGCCTTGAGCGCCTTGCGAGCCTCAATGTCGATGTACTCCCAGGCGCCGCCGGTACCGTCGGTAATGTCGCCGGAGTGGTGCGCGTAGATGGCGCCCTGGCTGTTCTTCACGGTCTGCGACCAGTAGCTGATCTTGTCCATGTAGTTGCCTTCGGCGTCGAACATCATCAGCGACAGGTCAATGTCCACGCCCTCATCCCAGAAGCAGAAGAGGCGGATCACGCCGGTGGGCGGCAGGTGCACCGTCGAGGTGTTGTAGCGGCCCATGCCGTCCAGGGAGGGGCGGGCGCTGCGGGTGTTCAGCGGCATGATCGTATCACCCACCTGCTCGGGCAGGTAGATGCTGGTCTCGGCAAGACGGCCGGACAGGCCAATCTCGACCAGACGCTCCAGCAGATCCAGCACCGCCGGGCTGTACTCGCGCGCCGGAATCATGGTGGCGATACCGGTCTTGGACAGGTTCATGCGCTGCGGGGCGGCAGGCTGAGCCTTCTGAGTGGAAGCCGCGACACGCTGAGTGTTTCGCGGGCTCTCGGGAACAGAGGTGTGCGGGTTAGACAGGCCGGCGTTACGGTCAAAGAACGAGCCCAGCGGGTTCGGGATGCCCGCGTTCTGCATGAGGTTCTGAACCCTCGCGACACCCTCCGGATTGCGGCGCGCGTAGTCAGCGAGCTCCCGGTCCTCCTGCACCGCCACCGGGTTGGCGGGGCGCTCCTTCGGCGGGTTCGCGAGCGCATTACGCTGCAGGGTCACCAGGTTGCGGATCTGCACCAGGATGGGCGCGGAAACGCGTGGCGCCACGGCGGCAAACGCGTCAAAGATGACCTGCTGGCCGGGGCTCGGCGCGGTGTCGATGCCGTAGCGCGGAGCCTCGAAAGCATCCAGGGCGCGCACCAGCTGGCGCGCAAACACGCCGGGGCGGGTAGAGAGCAGACGTGCCACGTTCTGCGCATCCCGGGTTGCGTAGGCGCGGTCCACCAGCGATTCGAAGCTGTACACTTCGCCGCGGTACAGGTCGTCAGCCCAGCGGCTCAGCGCGGTCAGTGACGGGTAGTCGCCGGGGTGAATCGCCTTGACGAGGCGCTTGTACATTTCGGCGGCGGGTGCGCTGTCGTAGCGGGCACCGACCGGGTCAGCCTCCAGTACCCGGTTGAGCAGGTGCGCGATGCGGGTGCGTTCGCTACGACGCAGCTTCAGGCGCGGCGCGATGCTCAGGCTCAGGTCCCCCACCGTGCCGTTGTAACGCAGGCGCGAGTAGGCGGCGGCGAGGGCGAGCGCCTCCTTCATGGTGCGTAGGTGCTCAGCGTCTTCGGGGTGCAGGCAGGCGGCGATGAACACGCGGTTTTCGCGGCTGGTGTTCTCCGGTCGGGCAGCCGGCAGCGCGTCATGCTGGGCGAGGAAACGGCGCAACGCCACCAGGTCGCGCTGGTCGGTCTGGTTGTACGCCTGCTGCTGACCGAGCAGCTGCTGGTAGAGGGCACCCGCCATGATCAGGGCGTTCTGCACGCCGCTGACCATCTGCAGGGGTCGGCGGTTGCGTTCCATACTGGTGAAGTTGGAGCGGCTCATCGGCTGCTGCCACTCGTAGGGCACGTAGTTCTCGGGCAGGCCGCCAAGGATTCGCTCGGTGCCGTCCGGGTTGTAGTACGGGTTGGAGAGGTAGTGCATGATCTGCTCGGTGTAGCGCTGCTCGTCGGTGAGCGTCAGGGCGCGCAGATCAAAGTCGCGGCGGAACACGCGGCCGGGACGGTAGCCGTATTCGTAGGACCAGATGGTTGCGAACAGGGCAAATTCGTTGGCGCTGGCGTTCAGCGCCTGGGCGAGGGACTCAGGGCTGAGGGTCAGACCGCAATTGCTCAGGACGGATACTCGCCCCAGGTCGGTGTCGAATGCGCCGGAGTGGTGCAGGTCGTTAATGCTCGAGTAGTTCGAGCGGTAGTAGGGGCCGTACAGGTCGGTGAAGACGTACACGCCGTAGCGGCGCATCAGGATGAGGCGCACGAGGGGGCTGAGGCCCTCGGGCGCTTCGCCGTGAAGGTAGGCGGATTCGTTGAGGTAGGGTGATTCCTGCAGGTAGGGGGATGCGTCGTAGGGGGTAGTCACGGGTCGTCCTTTCCGTTGGTCTCACCCGACTGTCACCGTCGGTGGTGTGTCTATGTTCTTATCGTAGCGGCGTGGGCGCGGGTTGTCGCGGGGTTTGGTCATCGGTGACCTGCGGGGGTACATATTCGCGGGGTAACAGGCGGTTACGTATCGCGGAGCCTGGGCGGCACTTATCCGTTGCTTGTTGATCGGTCGCTTGCTGATCTGTTGGCCGCTTATCTGTCAGCCGCGTGGGAACTGGGTTAAAAGAAAAAATGGCGGGAAGCGAAGAATCCGATAAATATAGGAAAGATATTTCAGAAAGTAGGACTCTTCATGATCCGCCATTACCTATAGAGTACTCCCGCCCCGCGACGGTGGTCAAGCCGTTTCGTCACGGGGCGGTAACACGGGGCGGTGAGTGGGGTTGGGTGCACGAGGTTGGGCACACAGGGTTGCACGCGTAGGGGTGCAGTTACGGCGGCGCAGTTACGGGGTACTCCCCTATGACTCCCCTACCTTGAGCTACCCTTCAGCACCTGCCGGTGAGGTGCCTTCACCCGAGCTGTCCCCGCTCGAGGTTTCTCCACCCAGCAGGGTGAGCGCGGCTTTGCGGGCGGCAAGCGCCTCCTCAGTCACGCGCGGGGTCACCGCAACCAGGGCGCGCAGGCTCTTCGCCAGCACCGTGGAGCCCTTCATTTTCGGCTCCAGTTCGGCGGGGATTTCAACCGGCGTGCCGTACAGTTCGGCAAGCTCCACCGCCAGGCGCACATAGTCGCCGCCCTTCGTCAACCCGCCAACCATCGGCAGCAGCAGGCGCAGAACCTGCAGCACACGCCAACCCGCCAGAACACCGATAGACGACACCTCACGCAGGGTCGCCACCAGGCGGTTAGGAAGAACCATCCCGTCCTCCAGAGCCCACTTCAGGGTCTCTGCGAAGGTGGATGTATCCAGCAAGCCCGCCTCAAAGAGCGCCGCGATGGCTTCTGCCGCCGCCAGACGGTACTCGGGGTTCTTCGCGCTCGCCACGTAACCGAGCAGGGTGCAGGAGGGGGCGCCCACCTGCACGGTGGACTCCCTCAGCGCGCGCATGAGCACGGGGACGGGGTTTACGGTCTTCTCCTCAACGCACTGCGAAGCGGCAAACAGGAAGTATGCCGAAAGCAGGTCCGGGTTGTTCTGAAGCAGCCAGGACGCCCACTCGGTGAGCGCCGGGAGGAAGTCACCCAGCCAGCTGTCAACTCTGTCGAGATTCAGCAGATACACGAAGGGGATCAAGGCGGTGTTAAGAGCTTCGTAGGCGATGGCTTCCTTGGGGCTCATGCCAGCGGTTGCGTGGCTCAGCGCCTCGCGAGCCTCATCCGCGGTATCCGCAATGTCGCCCTTGACCTGCCACATGGGCTGGTACTTCACGAATTCCTCAACGTTAAAGTTTTCGAAGCCTGCCTCGCGGAGACGACCCGACCTGCTGGCCTCCTGGTATTCCCAGACTCGATCATTGTCGAGACCGCGGTTGAAGCCGCTCCAGGGCATATCCATGCCAGAAACAGTGCGATAAGTCCAGTCACTGTAGGTCAGCTGGCGGGCGGGTAGTGGTGCGCTCAGCAGGCGCACTGTACGACCATCCGTGTGGTACTCTCCCCCGGCGGCGACGGCACGCATCTGCTCGCGGAAGATCTCGTAGAGGTCACGGTAACCCTTCAACGGCTTGTAGTCAGCATTCCAGAGATGGTGTTTATTCTGAATAGTCAGACGTATCATCTCTTCCTTGCCCAGGAGCGCGTTACTCGGGCGGGCTCGTGCAACCATCTCACTACGGTCGGAATACTGCAGGAGCGGCGTCAGCTCGGGTAGCTCCCACGACTCGTATCCCGCGGCCTCGGCGTTAGCTTCCAACACGGCGCAGAGCGCAGGCATGTACGCGACGTTGTTGTAGTAATATTCGCTGGCGATCTTGCGCAGGGTACGAAGCTGCTGCTGATCCGCCGGCGCCAGCTTGTCGGTCGCGGCAAAGTGGTAGAGACGTGCCAGGTTCTCTCCTCGGGTGCTGGGAGATTCGTCCCCGGTAATTCGACCCGAGGTGGTGTTCGACTCTTCCGTAATGAGGGTGCAGAACTCTTCCAAATTTGCGATGGATGCGACGGGTTCTCGGTGCTCAACGCCGGGCAACAGCACCGGCGGTACCTCTATGGAAGCGCCCGCCGCCTCCGCCGCCTCCGCCTGGGGCAGGCGGTCTTCGGGCAGGCAGGCTTCCGCGGCACCGCGCAGTTCCAGGGGTAGCACCTCGTAGGCTTCGAGGACGCGGTCAGCAACATAGTTGGCGAGCGCCACCTGCTCGGCGGTTTGCGCCTTCTTACGCTTGGCTTTACTCAAACCAGCGTACTGGGTGGCGATGAGCTTGAGCAGGCGCAGGGCGCCGCGCTGAATCTTCTTTTCGGTGCGGTAGAGGTTCGCGCCGAGTGCGTCGATGAGCTGTTCCAGGTCAAGCTGTTCGAGGGGTTGCAGATCGGGGGTCTTCTGCAGGGCGGCGGGTGCGCAGGCTTTGAGCACGTTCTGCAGCATGGTCTGAGCGAATCCGACGGAGGCACTGGGCTCTGCGGTGAGGACAGCCATGAGCTGCCCGAAGCGTGCCCGGTTTTCTGCGTCGGTGGGCTGCAGGTCGGTGTAGACGGAGTGGAACGCAGCCGAGTTGAAGGCACTGAAATCGCTGGTCAGGCCGCGCAGCAGGGCGTCCAGAATCTCGTCGCGAATGTCGAAGTATTCGCCCATGAGGCGGCACAGTTCCGCGCTTTCACCCATGTAGTTGCCGTAGCCCTTGAAGAGCACCCCCTCGGTGCGGAAGACCGCCCAGAACTCCTGGTCGAGCAGGGTCATGTCACGGGTGAAGAAGGTTTTGAGCTGGGCGTGGTTGCTGGCGCTGTCCTTCTTCACGCAGGGCAGGGCCTCGTGCAGGAAAAGGACCAGGTATTCGGGGGCATCGCAGCTCAGATTGCGGGCGCGAAGCAGCGTGTAGCAGGTTTCCCAAATTTTCTTCGAGCGCGTCCAAGAGTTCGGCAGGCCCTCAATAAAACGCAGAATCCACTCCTCGGGGCGTTCAGAAGCGCCGAGCAGGAACGCGTCAATCAGCCGCTGGTCGGGTTTACCTTCCCAGAGAAGGGTGCGCATGGTTCGTCCGGCGGAGCGGTGGTATTCCCACGGGTCACCGTCGGGGGTGCGCACGAGCGCCCCAGCAACGTAGGCGGCAAGCGGGGTGCGGTTAATGTGGTCGCTACCGATCACGCTCTTGGGGGTGAGGGTTCGGGCGAGGGAGGCGCGCTCCTCCTCGGTGGAGCCGCTGATGACGGCGTGGTATTCCTGCACGTCAGTTGATTCTGCCGCCATGAGTGCTTTGAGGGCGGCGCGGCGCTCTTCGAGGGTGCGCTCACCTGCGTTGTG
This sequence comes from Rothia sp. HMSC066G02, assembly GCF_001813145.1. Classification (NCBI taxonomy): domain Bacteria; kingdom Bacillati; phylum Actinomycetota; class Actinomycetes; order Micrococcales; family Micrococcaceae; genus Rothia; species Rothia sp. HMSC066G02. The sequence continues at coordinate 229,210 of NZ_KV811595.1, forward strand.
CTCACCGGCGCTGCATTCGTTAGGGTTATGCGGCTGGGCGGTATCAGTCATTGGTACCTGCTTTCAGAGTTGATGGTGAATGGTCGTGAAAAGTTGAACGGAAGTGTCGAATGAGGGCTGGTTGAGCGGTTAGCCCTGCACCTGGTTGAGGATATTCCGGGCGTACCGCGCCTTCTGCGAAGAACCAGTCAGCGTACCCAACCAGGCACGCAGCGACTCATCCACGAGCTCCGCACGGGTGGCAGGGTCGAGAGTCGCCAGCGCCTGGCTGAAAGCACCCAGTAGCTTGCCGAGCGAGTTCGCCCCGGTATCCAGGTGCGGTATGAGGCGCGCGAAGAAGCGCACCGCCGCCCGCGCATCCAGCTGGGCGAAGTCGGTGAGGGCGAGCGCCCAACGGTTCAGCATCGCCAGCGGCACAAAGTTCACGAAGCCTGCCGTGGCGTCCTCAAGGCTGAGCTGGTCGTCCAGCACGCGGTGCATGATTTCCACGGCGAGGGAACGAATCTCGACGCGCTGCTCCGAGAAGCCCGCGGCAAACACGAACGCGCAGGCGGGACCCCACACGCCGGGGTGCGCCGCCAACGCCAAATACAGGCTTCGGTCGAAGGCGCTGTGATCCAAGATGTACCAGTTGCTACTGGCGCAGTAGAAAGCCAGCGGTTCTGCCCGCGAGGGGTAGAGCAGGGCGTACTGTCCTTCTTCGCTGTGGTGGGCGGTGGCGAGGCCGCGGAAAGCATTCAGCTCGGGGGTGGAAGCACCGTGCGCCACCCCGTTCAGCTGAAGGCCCCAGCTTTTCTCCCTCTGGGATACCGTGATGGATTCCAGGTAGGGGTTGACGCGCCCGGTGGCGAGGGTGCCGTCGAGGGCGGAGCGGAGCACGCGAATCTGGGTAGGAGCAGAGCGCGGAGCGTCTTCCTCAGCGTTCTTCACGTATTGCTCTTCGAGGCTTTCAAGCAGAGTCAGCGCCTCAGCTCGGCGGCTCTGTGCATCCTGTCGCTGCTCGTCGGTAGCGTACGGAGGCAGCACCTCCGGCACACGCACACGCAGTAGCGCCGCCGTGAAATCCTGGCGCAGGATGGGGGCTCCATCAGCCAGGTTCTTGGCGTACCGGCGCACCAGGGTATCCGGATGCACCCACCCGCCGAACAGTTCGGGGGTGGCGAGCGGGGTGTAGCTCTGCCTGCTCTGTAGCACGCCGAGGGAATCCTTGAATCCGGTGCTGAAGAACGTGGCGTGGCGGGAGTACATGGTGTGCAGGTTCGGCACCGTACCGGGGTCTTCCTTCGGGGTCATCTCCGATGCCTTCGGGCGCTCACGCAGCTTCCCGGCGGCGGCAAGAACCGTCAAGTGCGCGCGCATGTCGAACCATGTCAAACCCCAGTGGTTCAGCTTTTTCAGGCAGAGGGACACAAGCTGTTCGAGCAGTTTGGGGCTCTGCGCGGTGCCTTCGGCGCTGAGCAGGTAGGCGGTGAGCAGTTCCAGTTCCAGCTCGCATCCGGCGTGCGTTTCGGGCTGGTCTGCTTCGCTGAGAGTGTCGGGGGTGGCGCAGGGCGCGACATGATGGTGCAGGAGCGCGCGGGCGCGTTCTTGCACGTCGGATGCGGTAATGGCGCGCACGGGGGTGTCCCAGTACCGGTGGATTGCGGTGCGGGAGGCGGCGAGCGCCTCCGCGGCGGCGGCCTCAATGTCAGCGGCTTCAGTGAGGGCGGCGCTGTCCTCGCCGCTCCCCCGGCTATTCTCCGGGCTGTACCCATCTTCGAGGAGCGGCGAACCCTGAATCTGCGCCACAACCAGCGGATCCAGCTGGGAGCGGTAGTCGCGGTAGAGTTCGCGGGCACGCTCGGCAAACACGACAGCGTCGGCGCTCGCGTTGTCTGCGGCGCCCGCCTGCACCCATTCTTCGAGGTGGTTGAGGGCGGCGGCTTGAACCTGCGCGTGGGTGTGGCTGAGCGCCATGACTACAGCGTCTTCGCAGGCGGCAGCATCGAGGGTGCCCGCCCGGTACAGCGCCTGGAGCATGGTCAGGATTTTGAGTGCGTTTGCTTTGGTTCCGGCGCATACGGCGGGTGCCGCGTAGGCGAAGGCGGTAGCATCCAGCGCCTGCGGGTTTTTGCTCCAGAGGCGGTGAATATGCTGCACACCAAGGGTTACGCTCGGACCGATGGGTGAGGAGAAAAGCGTCAGAAATTCGCTCTGACGTGCCTCGATTTCTTCGGCGGTGAGTTTGAGCCCGGTGACCAGGCGTGAGAACCAGCCGACCCGGTACGCCGGAAAGTCGCTCATGAGGGAGCTCAGGAGCGCATCAATCAGGCGGTCACGGCTAATCAGCCCGGTTTCGGTGGCTTCGATGAGGGCGCAGGACCAGCCGGGGTTGTTGACCTTCTGCCCGGGCTTGTAAGAGTCTCGCTGGGTGAGGGATACGTCCCGGTTACCTTCGACGGCGAGCATGCCCCAGATGAGCTCTTCGCGGAGCTGTTCGTCCTCGCGCAGCAGCGGGAGGATCAGCTCGCGGTCGCAGTTAATGAGGGCGGTGTAGTATTCCTCGTTGTGTTCGAGGCGCGCCCCGCCGTAGAGCTCAGCTAGGCGCATGGCAACGCCTCCGGTGAACCAGCCGAACTCTGCGTAGGCTTTAACGCGGTCCTGCGTGACGGTTCCGGGCGTGTTTTTACCGAGCTGGGAGCCGTAGGGGGTGGTGGTGATGTCGAAGTACTGCCAGCGGCGGTAAATCTCTTCGAGGGTACCGCCGACCGCCAGGATATTGGCGAGATTGCGGTTGAAGTGCATGATGTCGCTCCAGGTTTTCTGCTGCCTGGTGAGCGGGTGAATGACTTCGCCGGGGAGCGGCTCAGTGATGACCCCTTCGGGGAAGGTGTGCGTTTCGGGGCGTTTGCTCATGGTGGTCTTTCGGGTGGAAGCTGAGGCGAGCTTTTGGGGCGTCGTCTTTTAGTGCGGTGCGTGGTGTGTCTAGCCGGCGGCGTGTTCGCGGTAAAGAATGCTGACCGCCAGGGCGTGCTTGCAGGGGCCGCGCGTACCGCGGTACTTCAACCACCAGGGGCAGGAGCAGAGGTACCCCTCCACGGCGTACGGGTTGGCGGGTAGCACCACGGTGTACATGTTCGCGCCGCTGCGCACACTGTACTCACCGGTGCCGTGTTCCCCCGCCCCGACCCGCTCAATGGCGCCGGAGTCGGCAAGCTTTTTCGCGCCGACCAGGCGCGGGTGCATGGCGGTCAGTGCCTCCGGATGCACGGGCAGCGGGCGGTGGAAATACTCGCCAGCGTGCACGTCAAAACCAACCTGACCGGAGGAAGCCAGCAGGGCGAGGGCGTCGCGGGTTGCCGCCTCATCCAGGCCGGCGCGGGCAGACATGACGGGCACGTCAATGCGCGGCTCGAAGGAAAGCAGCACGCTGAGCATGTCAGCGTTCTGGGCGGTGTTCGGGTTAGACAGCGCCTGCAGCACGGATCCCTCACCGGAGAACCCGCGTGACTTTTCAGGGCTCAAACCAATGCTCAGGCGTGCGCCGGGCAGATGCGCCACCCACACGCTGGGCACGGGCGCGTTACCGGCGCTCACGGGCTCACTGTACGCGTCCAGGCGCTGAATGTGGCGGATGAGCGGCTCAAGCACGCGCAGACGCTCGGGGCCCGCCACGCATACGGATCCGGCGGTGGCGCGGGTGGCAAGCCGCAGGGAACGCACCGCACGGGTCGCCCACAGGACCGCCTTGGTACTGGAGTTACGCGGCAGGGAGTGGATGAAGGTTCGGGCGGCGGCAGCGTCCAGGCTGTGCACCGGGCTCATGCGGGATGAGAGCATCTGCGTTTCTGCAAAGCCTTTGAGCCAGCGGATGGGCAGCGGCACTTTTTCTTCCATGACGGAGCCGTCAAGGGTGGTGGTGAGCAGCCCGTCGTCGCCGACGTTCAGGTGGATGGGCTCCCCTGCTCTGAGGGAGGCAAGCGCGGCACGCAGGGGCGGGTTGACGTCTACGTTGGTGACGCCTACGGCGCTGTGGCTTGCGTCGAGTGCGCTGGAGTCAACGTCGAGGCGCGCGTACACTCCGCAGCAGGCGCTGAAGGATTCGAAGCGTAGGCCTTCGGCGGTGCTGGTGACGACGGGGTCTGCGGCGCGTAGGGCTCCGGCGAGGGAGCTGGGCGGCACGTAGAAGCGGGTGCGGGCGACCCTGGCGACGACCAGTAGTGCGGTGGCGTAGACGTCTGCTCGTTCGAGGAACCCGGAGAAGAAGTACGGGTGAGCGGCGGCACCTTCGGGGGTGCTACCGCCGCTGGTGGCGAGGCTGAGCGCGCGGGAGTCGGCGCCGTCGATGAGGGCTGACGGGGCGGTGTACGTGTAGTCGAGGGTGTAGACGCTCATGGCTTCTTTGCCTTTCGTATGTGGTGTATACGTCCTATCATGCCGTAAAGATTCGCACCCCGCTACCGCTTTCGTCATTGCCGTTTGGTGCATAAAAAATCCCCGACATTCTCGGTTGAGAAGTGCCGGGGAGAAGCTCTATCCGTTCACCCGTGAAGGTGGGTTCAGGCTAGACGACGATCTGGCCGTTGAAGCGCAGGGCCAGGCCGTACAGGACCACTGCGATAACCCAGATGACGATTACGGTCACGGTCAGGCGAATCAGGTTCTTCGACGCCATACCGGAGGAGTTCAGGGAGTTGGTCATACCGCCACCGAACATGTCGGAGAGGCCGCCGCCCTGACCGCGGTTGAGCAGCACGAGCAGCACTGCAATCACGCTGGTGATGGCAATAATGACCATGAGTACGTTCATGATGACGTCCATGGGGACCTTCCTGTAGTCATTCTTCGGGCGGGGTCTGCGGCTTTCGCATTGCAGACAGACGGTTTAACTATACGCTACCGTCGCCGTCCGGTCACGTTGATTAGGTTTTTAGGCGGCGCGGTTAGTGCGGCGCTGGTACTCGCTGGGGGTCAGCTGCAGGGCCGCGGGCCGGTCGGTGAGCACGCGCTGGGCGGTGAGCTCATCGCCTTCAGTGTCGTAGGCGCGCACGTACCCGCCGTCGATGAGGTAGTAGGTGAATTGTTGCGCGGCCGCCCAGTAGGCGCCTCCTCCGGCGTAGAAGCCCTGGTCTACCCAGTCGCGCAGGGTGAGGGTCACGGGAATTTCGGGAGAGGAGGTGCGGCTGTAGAGCCAATCAAGGAATTCGTCTCGGCGGCTCTCGAAGTACTGGTATTCGGGCGAGGGCTCCCTGTACTCTTCGCCGCCCGCGTAGCCGAGGTTGCCGCCGTCATTGCCGGGCAGGCGCGGGGCGCTGACCCTGCGGTTGCGGATGTAGAGGAAGAGCATCGTGCCGATGAGGCCTGCGATGATGAGGGAGAATCCGAAGCTGAACATGCCGTTAAGTGTACGGGGCGAACCGTGCGGCGGGCACGTTCCGGATGGGTTTTGCGCCGAGGGGCGAACACCCCCGGCATCTTGCCCGCCGGCCGCGCATAGCCGGTTAGTGGGACTCCCCTGAGCGCAACTCCCCGCCACTTTGCTACCGAAGCTTACAGACTTACGGAGACGCACCCGTAAAGAAGCGCGGTTAAAAGGCGCGGCGCCCGGTCGGGTGGGTACCCGCCGGGCGCTGTAACGCTATGAGACGCTGTGGTGCGTCGGGGTTTTATGCGTCGAAGCGTGCGATTGCTGCGAATTCGTCAGCCTGCAGGGATGCGCCGCCGACGAGCACGCCGTCCACATCTTCCTTGCCCATGATGGAGGGTGCGGAGGAGGACTTGACGGAGCCGCCGTAGAGAACGCGGACCTTCTCTGCAACGTCTGCGGAGTAGAGCTTAGCGATTTCTGCGCGGATTGCTGCGGACATTTCCTGTGCGTCGTCTGCGGTTGCGACCTTGCCGGTGCCGATTGCCCAGACGGGCTCGTATGCGATGACGAGGGTTTCTGCCTGCTCTGCGGTCAGACCTGCGATGGAGCCGCGCAGCTGCTCGAGGGTGTACTCGACGTGGGTGCCTGCTTCACGGATTTCGAGGGGCTCACCGACGCAGAGGACGGGGGTCAGGCCGTGCTTGTATGCTGCCTGGACCTTTGCTGCGCACAGCTCGTCGCTTTCGTGGTGGTAGGTGCGGCGCTCAGAGTGGCCGACGAGCACGAAGGTTGCGCCGAGCTTGGAGAGGAATGCGCCGGAGATTTCGCCGGTGTATGCGCCGGAGTCGTGGACGGAGAGGTCCTGGCCGCCGTAGAGGATGTCCAGCTTATCGCCCTCGACGAGGGTCTGCACGGAGCGGATGTCGGTGAAGGGCGGGAAGACGGCTACTTCGGTTGCGGAGAAGTTGAAGTTTGCGTCGTCGAGGGTCCATGCGAGCTTCTGGACGAGGGTGACTGCCTCTGCGTGGTTGAGGTTCATCTTCCAGTTGCCTGCGATGAGGGGCTTACGCGACATAGTTCGCTCCTTAGCTTTCCCGCGCGGTATACCGGGCGGGGTTGTTGTTCGGAATTTTCCTTTTCTATTTTAGAGGGTTGGCGGCATATTTTCACTGGTTCGGCGTGGTTTTATGCTTTGCGTTGACTATTCTCACCCCGCGCTCGCTGATCGTGTGGAACCCCGGATACGAAGTACCGGCAGGGTGGAGCTTAGGGGGCTCTACCCTGCCGGTATTCTGCCGGTGGTGTTTGTCTACGGTGTGTTAGTACCTGCCGCCGTTGAGAGCGGACAGCAGAAAAGAAAAGGTAATGGCGATAATGATTGCTTCGAGTGCCATCACTCGTGCGCATAAGCCGAGGGACTGTGCCCAGGGCATCTTACGGGTGGCGATTGCTTCGGTAATCCAGGTGACGAGTGCACAGTATGCGAAGGCGATACACACCCAGATAATGATGCTCGCAATAATCAGCAGGGGCGCGTTAGGCCCTGTCGTGTACGTCAGGTATAGCGACATTAGAGGTATCCCGCCGATAGACACTCCAAGGGGAACCGCAACCAGGAGGCAGATAAGCGAGTAGAGGCCCATGCGCTTAGGCTCTGCGGGCGCGGGTGCTACCGCCTCGGCGGGAGCTGCGGATGCGGTGCTTGCTAGAGCCGGGTCATGCTCGGGGCTTTGGAGGGCGGTTGCGGTAGGTACTGCAGTAGCTTCTACCGTGGTGCTTTCTGTGGCATTGTTCTGCGCAGTATTCTCCGGCAAGGGGCTGCCCTGCATGGTGCTAGCCTGCGCGGGCGCGCTGGGGTTCTGGGGTGACTGTTCCATATGTCTCCTAGTGTGGTTGGTGTGGTTATCGGTGATGTCGTGCGGTTACCGGGAAGGTGGGATCTTATACCTCTAGCCCTTCGAGGGAGAATCCCGGAGGGTACAGCGGCGTGGCGTCCTTATCGTCTTCCACCAGCACCCAGCGGCCGCG